>JBIIJV010000160.1:0-6886 GCA_044233545.1 Cyanobium sp. | reverse complement strand
TTGCGTTGCCATCGGCAGCTTCGGCGCCAACCAACCCCTGCGGGTGCGCTGGTATGGCCGCCAGGCAGACGCTGTCAACGTGCAGTTTTGGAGTGCCACCAAAATCGCCGCGGCCCTGCATGTGCTCAGCCAGGCCAACCGCCGCAGTCCCATGACCCCCATCGGCGACTGCCGGATCGGATCGGGCAACAGGAGCGCAGCGGGCGCGGAAGTGGAAGTGGAAGCGGCAGCCGGTGGGGCGGGATTTGTGGCCGGAGGTGAAGGGTTTGGCGATCTGTTTCGCCAGATGGTGAGCTACGAAAAGGATGCCCAATCTCCAGGCCACTCCAATGCCCTGGGGGCCCTGTTCAAGACCCTGGTGAATCCGGGAGAGGAGAACGTGCAGCAATGGCTGCGCCAGCTTACGGCTAACCCAAGCCTGGTGCTGATGGGCCGCTACGGAACTCCCAGCTATATCCAAAACGGCGTCCTGTTCGGCCCCCCGGGGGTGCTGGTGGGTTATCGCGAACCGCCCCGCACTCGCAACCTGGTGAGCGCCGCCGATCTAGTGCGACTGCTGACCCTGGTGGGCTGGCATCGCCAGCTGGGGCCCGATCAACGGCTGGCCGGCGCCCAGTGGACCAGCCTCAGAACCGTGGTGGAGGGCCTGGGCCATGACAGCGCCCGCTACATCGATGCAGCCCTGGAAAACCTGGGCCTGGTTGATGCAGTGACCAGCCCCGTGATTCTCTCCAAGCTGGGCTATGGCGCCGAAACCAATGACCGCTCCATTGACGCCCTCACCTATACCGCCTTTGCCCAGTTCAGCGACCTGCGCAGCGGCCAACCACGGCAACGCAGCTTCGCCCTGGCCCTGCGCATCCCCACGGCCCCCGGCGCCGGCGTGCGCCATGACGCCCGCATGGCCGCCGAAGTGACCGAAATCGTGCGGCGGGTGTTTGCTGAGCAGTGGAGCTGAGGCCAGGAGAGCAACTAGAACAACGTCAAGACGACAGCATCAATTGGTTGATCAAGCTGTCAACAGGTCTAGTTGGCGTTTGCCAGAGAAGAAATCCTCGCGCCAAGCGTCGACTTTGTCCGCCCAGATCCAATGGTCGGAGCTGACCCCCCAAGAGCAGGAGGCCACCGGCGTGACCGCCGGACTGGTGTGACTTTCGGTCTGATCGGTCAACGTCGTTTCATTGAGCTCGGACCCTTCAGCACCGAATCGGGTTTTGTACTTTCCCAGATAAAGGACAACGTGCCAGCCCGATTGCGGCTCGAGGTTCTAGCTTCTACCTCCCGACCCCCCACCCATGCAGATACGCCATGTGATCAACCTCCATAAGGGGTTGACATCCCTGGTGGTTGCTGGCCTGATGCTGGCTTATGGCAATTTTTCGGTGGGCCCCTGGGTGTATCTGGCGCTCCATGGCACCTACGGGGTGCTGTGGCTGCTGAAAGAGCGCATTTTCCCCGATCGTCAGTGGCAGCAGGCCATCGGCTGGCCCCAGGCCATCGTGCTCTTTCTGCTGCTGGGTCTGTACTGGCTGGCGCCGTGGCTGCTGATTGCCTCTGGAGCGGTGCCGCCCCTGCCACTACTGGCGGGCGCCATCGCCCTCAATCTGCTGGGTGTGTTCCTGCATTTCGCTAGTGATGCCCAGAAGCACTTTGTGCTCAAGCTGCAACCCGGACTGATCGAGGATGGCTTTTTCGCCCGCTGCCGCAACACCAACTATCTGGGCGAGGTGCTCATCTATCTCTCCTTCGCCATGGTGGCGATGCATTGGTTGCCCTATGTCGTGCTGGCGGTTTTTGGCCTGGCGGTGTTTCTGCCAAATATGCGCAAGAAGGACCAATCCCTCTCCCGCTATCCCGGCTTTGAGGCCTACCGGGAGCGGTCGGGGTTGTTGCTGCCGCGGTTGCTGGGTTGAGCGAGCTCAGCCCGCCAGCTCAGCCCGCCAGCACCGCCACGCAGCGGCCACACAGGCTGGGGTGGGCGGAGAGCTGGCCGATGTCGGTTTCGTAGTGCCAGCAGCGCTCGCATTGCTGGCCTTCGGCCCGACTGAGAATCGGCACAAGCAAGAGAAAATATGAACTAGATCGGATTCTGACGAAACTTATTACAACTTCTAGACCGGTAATTGGGATGGCATTCTTTGTGATTAATTCAGAGAAAATCTTGCACTTGCTTCGCCTTTTATTGACTCTACTTGTATCTGTGTGTATTGCAATTATGTGTTTATTCACTCCTGAGCGTCGAACAGCAGTTTTAGGAGCGTTTTAGACAACTCTATTAAGCCAATCCTTGATCTAATGTCCAAGTGCAGGCTATCCAGCGCATTGCCCTATATATGTCCTAAGCCAAGTTAAACTTACTTCAGTAAGCCCTATCAAGAATAAAACTAGAGCATATAAATCATATGCTGAACCAAAATCTAACTTGATCTTATCCCTTAAAATCAGATCCAAGAGCCGACTCCCTTTTTTCACAGAGCTGGCCATGGGGTCAAGCTCCACAAGGGATTGATGGACCACCGATAGACAGGAGCAGTAGGTCATCAGCTTACTGAGGGTCTTCCGAAGATCCCTACGGTTAGAGGAGGGAGAGTCGAAGAATTTGTTAGATCTGCGGATTCTTAATAGTTTTTAATAATTTATTTGATACCCTACGAAGTAGTGATGGTTGATATGGCAAAACAGGGGGTAAATCAAAGCTATATCCATCACCACATCGGTATTGCTGAGCATTCTTATGAGATGCCATACTGGTGTAATGACATATAAATGAACGCCTCGTTAAGGTGGGATCCAACATAGGAGTCCCTCCATGGATTAGTGCGCCGTGCCAAATCAGCAGATCACCACGCTTAGGTAAGAATATACTTGGCTCAAGTTTCTGATCTCGAATAATGGATTGCAGATGCTTGGTGTATCTATCGAATAAACTTGGATCGGCATCACGACTAGCAAGAATGGACCCATTACCCCAGTCGAAGAAACCCAACTTGTCTGGCATGTGCGAGCCTTTGAAGTAAACTAAGGGACCAGCCTGTGAGTCAATGTTTTCAAGGGGGATCCAAGCAGCAGCAAGTTCACCAATCCGCCTATGATGGTGAACGTAGGAAAAATCCTGGTGAATGGATTGTTCGCTACTTTTCCAAAAAGTCAAACTTTGAATAAGTGCAGCTGGGCTGCCATATAGTTCTTGCATAAATGATGTTATCGATTCAGTAAACGCTAATTGTTTAGCTGAATCGAAAAATCGCTGTAGGTCTACAAGCTTGAGACCGGGCGGCTCCCGTCGGAAATCACTAATTCCAAGATTACTTAAATAGCGTGCTTTATAATATTTTTGAGGTCCATCAATTTCGATCATTCCGAGAATTTTGGGTGCCGATTCAAGATTCACAAGAGTTTCAAGATCACGATCAAATTGATCAAGAATCTCAGTCGGAATTACGCCAGGGAATATAACAACACCATCCCGTAAAAAACGTTTGACTGGCTCCGAATAGATTAATGCTGCTACTTCTGGTTGGTTGCGATAAAGGCGTTCCGCTAGTGGTAACGAATCTACGTACTCAAAACCTTCCATTAGCGTCTTTGAGGTTTTAGCCTCTCGAGGTTTCTCATTTTACCAGTTCATCTTGAAGTACTGAGCCTTAATAGGCCTGCTTCCCTTCTGTCACCATATTAGCCATAAGGGCTGGGCTGAACTCGCCTCAGCCCTCTAACACCTCGACGCAGCGCCCACACAGGCTGGGGTGGGCGGAGAACTTGCCGATGTCGGTTTCGAAGTGCCAGCAGCGCTCACATTTGTGGCCATCGGCCCGGGCGATTCCGATTCCGATTCCCAGCTCAGTGCTTTCAGGAATGAGGAGAGCTACATGTGGTAGTGGATCTTCAGCTAAAATTGATACCGAAGAGACAAGTAACCAATCCTTTAAATTGTCGACTTCTGGGTGGCTTGACGCTTTCAGTAAATCTAATGCCTGGTTTAGTCTTTGTGATACCTTACCTTCCTGGGGGTGGATCAAGACTTGTGCTTCCAGAGATGGCCCAATCATGGATTGAGATCGGCATTCCTGTAGTTGGCGATTGACGAGATTACGTAGGCCAAAGATTTCATCGATTGGTCCCGAAACAAGTTGCGAGAAACCCTGTTCACGGTCTGATCGGTCTGAACTCAAAAGCAACAACATTGCTTGCACAAATTCTCCATTTACTCTATTGATGAAGTCTTGCTCCAGTCTTGGCGATACACTTATCCACTGCTCGGGCACCGTAGGCCAGCCTCGCTCAAACACCGAGGCTTCGGCGACTGGGTAGGGCAGGTTCTGCCAGATGTCTTCGGCCATGTGGCAGAGCACTGGCGCGATCAGACCGGCGAGGCGCTCCACCACCAGATGCAGCACGGTCTGGCAGCTGCGGCGGCGGAAGGAATCGGCCCCACTGACGTAAAGCCTGTCCTTGGCGATGTCTAGGTAGACGTTGGAGAGATCGACCACGCAAAAATTCTGCAGGGCCTGGAAGAAGCGATAGAACTCATAGCGTTCAAAATCGGCACTCACCGAATCAATCAACTTTGCGGTGCGCTGCAGCATCCAGCGATCCAGCAGCGGCAGCTCGACGATCGGTACCGCATCCGTACTGGGGTTGAAATCATGCAAATTACCCAGCAGATAGCGGGCCGTATTGCGCACTTTGCGGTAGACATCCGCCAATTGCTTGACAATGCCGGGCCCCAGGGGCACATCGGCGGAATAATCCACAGAGCTCACCCACAAGCGCAGTACATCGGCCCCGTAGGCCGGCTCCTGCTTTTCGTTCTTGCCCCCCTCCACCAGCACGGCCGGATCGACCACATTGCCTAGGGATTTGCTCATCTTGCGCCCCTTCTCATCCAGGGTGAAGCCATGGGTGAGCACCGTTTTGAACGGGGCCAGACCATTGACCGCCACCGAGGTGAGCAAACTGCTCTGGAACCAGCCCCTGTGCTGATCGGATCCCTCCAGATATAAATCAGCTGGATAATTTAACCCCGTGCTGGTTACTGTACCGCCGGGAACCAGGCCTCCCAGCACCCCGGCCCAGGAGGAGCCCGAATCGAACCACACATCCATGGTGTCGGTGCCCTTGCGCCATTGGTCGGCCTCAGCGGCCCGCCCGGGGGGCAGCAAATCAACCTCACTGCGCTCCCACCACACATCCGAACCATGCTCGGCCACCAGGGCTTGGATGTGGGTCAAACTGGCTTCATCCAGCAACACCTCGCCGGTTTCGCGGTGATAAAAAACCGGGATCGGCACTCCCCAGGTGCGTTGACGCGAGATGCACCAATCGCCCCGGTCGCGCACCATCGCCTCGATGCGATTGCGGCCACTGGCGGGCATCCAATTCACCTGCTCAATCGCCGCCAGGGCCTGCTCGCGAAACGCCGCCACCGAAGCAAACCACTGCTCGGTGGCGCGGAAAATCGTCGGTTTCCGGGTGCGCCAGTCGTAGGGATAGCGGTGCTCGTAGAGCTGTTCGGCCAGCAGCACCCCCGCATCGCGCAGGGCCGTGATGATGGCGCCATTGGCGTCCTTGAGCACATTCAAACCAGCAAAAGGGCCAGCTTCCGCCGTCAAGATGCCGGCCTCATCCACCGGACATAACACCGGCAAGCCGTGCTGGCGGCCTGTGTTGAAGTCATCGACGCCATGGCCGGGGGCGGTGTGCACCAAGCCAGTGCCCGATTCAATCGTGATGTAATCGCCCGCCACCAGCACCGGCGAGGTGCGATCCAGCAGGGGATGGCGGTATTCGATGCCGGCCAGTTCGCTGCCTTTGATGGTCACCAGGGGCTCGAGGTCTAAGCCGGCGGTTTGGCGCAGGCGCTCCACCAGGTCCAGGGCCACCAGCAGGTAGCGGGGCGTTTCTGGGGCGGCTCCTCGGTCGCGGCAGAAGGCGTATTCCAGGTTGCCGTTCACCGATACCGCCAGGTTGGCGGGCAGGGTCCAGGGGGTTGTGGTCCAGATGGCCACGAACACTTGCTCGCGATGGCCGGCCGCCGTCAACCCCTCGATGCCGGCCATGCGCAGCGGCGCCACCAGGGCACCCGGCAGGGACACCACCGGAAAAGCCACATAGACGCTTTGGGAGGTGTGACCATCAGGATATTCCAGCTCGGCCTCCGCCAGGGCCGTGCGGGAACTGGGACTCCAGTGCACCGGCTTGAGGCCCCGGTAGATGTGGCCCGCCTTGGTCATGCGGCCAAACACGCCGATCTGGGCCGCCTCATAGGCGGGATCCAGGCTCAGGTAGGGCTGGTCCCACTCGGCCCAGATGCCCCAGCGCTGGAAGCCCCGCTTCTGTTGCTCCACCTGCTCCAGCGCCCAGTCGCGGGCGCGGCGCCGCAACTCCAGGGGGGAGAGCGAACGGCGCTCTTCATCGCCCATGGCCTGCAGCACCTTGAGCTCGATCGGCAGGCCGTGGCAGTCCCAGCCGGGCCGGAAGCGGGCCTTCTGGCCCTTGAGCAGGGCATGTTTATTGATGATGTCCTTGAGAATCTTGTTGAGGGCGTGGCCCACATGCAGGGCCCCATTGGCATAGGGGGGCCCGTCGTGCAGGGTGAACACCTCACCGGCATTGCCGCGGCTCAGCCGTTCGTAGAGATTCTGACCCTCGGCGTTTTTCTGGGCCCACAGGGACTGGAGTTCGGGTTCGCGCTGCCTGGCATTGGCCCGCATCGCAAAGGGCGTTTGCAGCAGGTTCAGCGTGTCCTTGTAGGAAGCCTGGCTGGCGGTCACGGTCGCCTTGGAGCGGGAGGTGGGATTATCCCGCCCCGTCGCCTCGCGAGCCCCCAGGGCCAGGGGAAACGTCAACCACCTCAGCCCCCGCAGTGGCCGTAACCGTTACCGCC
>JBIIJV010000159.1:0-6918 GCA_044233545.1 Cyanobium sp. | reverse complement strand
ACCGATGGCATCGGTGCGCTCCAGAAAGACCTCGACAAGGTCAGCGCCGGCGGCGACCCCATGGGCCAGGAGCAATTCAAGGCGGGGGCGCCAATCGGGGTTAGCGAGGCTGTCGTGACGCCGCAGGGTGGGGGGGGATTGGACCACTGGGGTGCTCAGCGGACGGCCGGCTGGAACCGGTCGCTGCGGATTGGGGCCATCAAGAACAACCGCGCCATCTGGTAGCCGTTGGCGGCCCAGTGGGGCAACTTGCGCAGGGCCTGGAGGGGGGCCGGGCCGCCGCTGGCCGCCACCTTGCTGAGGGCCTCATTGTTGACGACCAGATTTTCGAGGCGGCGCCAGAATTCGGGTTTATCGACCGCAAGCACCACAGGGAAAATGCGGGCCGAGGTTTCGTTGGTCTTTTCGATCACGTACTTGTCGTATTGGCGAGCATCAAGGCCAAGGGATTCGTAGAACTCCTTGCGGGCCACATCGCGCACATACATGGTGGCAAACACAGCCAGCAGGAAGAAGCGACACCAAAGCCGCGCCGCAAGGCCGTTGACGGTCTTGGGCTGGGACTTCATCAGGGCATCAAAGAAGTCACCGTGACGATTCTCGTCTTGGCACCAGTTTTCAAAGAAATTGAAAATCGGGAAGATTTTGCTTTCGGGATGTTTTTCGAGGTGGCGATAGATGGCGATATAGCGCCAATAGCCAATTTTCTCGGAAAGATAGGTGGCGTAGAAGATATAGGCAGGTTTGAAGTAGGTGTAGGCCTTGTTAGCTGTCAGGAAGCCGAGATCGAGCTGCAGGCCGAAATCAGCCATGGCCTTGTTGAGAAAGCCGGCATGGCGAGCTTCATCCCGGGCCATGTGGGCAAAGCATTCGGCTAAAAGGGGATTTTTGTTCTTGATGCGCCGGCTCATTTCTTTATAGAGCAGGAAACCGGAAAATTCCGAGGTGCAGCTTTGTTCTAGAAATTCAACAAAAACTCTGCGGGTATCTGGATCAAGCTTTTCTGCGGCGCCGATGAATTCGTCGTTGCGAACAAAATGGTGACGGTTATAGTCCTTACGAAATTCTTCGCAGATCGCCTCCAGTTCGGCCTGGTTGGGCTGCAGGTCCATCGCCGCCATGGCGTCGAAATCGGTTGTGTAAAACCGTGGCGTCAGAATCGTGTCCTTGGCAGGATCCTTGATTTCTGGTGCTGCGGTTGTACCAACCCGCTGGCCCGTTACGGCGCTTGCAGGGGCGGGGACTCCGATAACTGTGGCGGCGGGAGGCACCATCGCTGAAGTCTGATCAGGCTTGACAGCCAATCTAGGTGGGCCGGGGCCGCTCTGGCGCCCATGTAAAGCGGGATGGGGGAATCAGTTGGGTCCCAGCCACTTCTGACCATTCAGCCGTTGCACCAGCCGGGAGACGATCAGGGCCAGGGTCATCTTTTTTTCGTCAATCAGGAACGACTCCAGCAAACTCGGCACCCTGCTGCCCCCCTCAGCCAGGGCAATCGTCTTGATGGCGCCCAGTTCCGGGGTGGCAAAGCACAACCAGAACCGCCTCTCCGCCGGCAGATCACCCTTGACCATCCAGCAGTTTCCTCCCACCACCGGCATGGGCCCCTCCTCAAAAACCAGGCTTGGGGCGGGGCCGCCATAGGCCTGGCATTCCTTTGCCAAGGCCGGCAACAGCAATTGGGGTACAAACTCGCTGAAGGGTTTGTCTTCCGGTGCGGGTGGTTTGACCTTGGCCTCCGCAGCAGCCCCGGGGGCCTTGGCCCCAGGGGCCTTGGCCCCAGGGGGCTTGGCCCCGGGGGTCTTAGCTTCAGGCACCTTGGCCGCAGGCGTCTTGGCTTCAGGCGCCTCGCTGGGGGAGGAGGGGCTGTCGGGCGAGGCGGGGGTCGGGGGTTCAGCCACGGAGAGAGCTCGGCGAATCAGCAGGAGCCAACTCTAGGCAGGGCCCCGCAGGGGGGGTCCGTGCCCCTACCAGTCTTCATCGGTCGGAGAGTCCCAGTCTTCCTGCTGGGCCCCCGCCTGGGTATGGGCCCCTGGGGAGCGCGACCAGGGCCCGGGCCCGGCGACCTCGGCTGGGGCGGCGTGGGGCCGGGCCCCATCAGCGCGACGAATCACCCTGAAAGGCACCGTCATGGTTGGCAGGGGCTCGCCTGGGGCAGGGGTGGGAGTGGCGGCGAATTCGCTGGCGCCGGATCCTCGCCCGTAGGTCTCGGTCGGATCCGCTTCCCGTCCCCTCGCGGCGCGTCCCGGGCTTGGGTAGTGGCGGCGATTGCCCCCCTGCTCCGGCGCTGTTGCGTCCCACCCCGGCGCGGCGCGCTCCAGGCGCACCCGGCGGCGCAGGGCGGCACCGGGCGGGCGCAGGGCCAGGGAGGTGCCGGCGCCACTGAGAACAGCACCCCCCAGGGCAGCCGCGCTGATCCAGGCACCCAGGGGAAGGGCTGGACTGGTCCAGGTGAGCAAACGCAGGCTCAGGACGGGCGTTGGGTTGAGCGCCCCAAGAACGGTGGCCGCCAACAGGGGCGACAGCAGGGGCAACAACAGCAGACGACGCAGCAAGGGCGGCAGGGCTCAGGGGACAGGGGATGACGGCTGGGGGTTCGGATCGACCATGGGTAGCGGCCCCTGCCAGCGGCGCAGGGAACCGAGGTCCAGGCCCAGTACATCAAAAACGCGGATGACCAGGAAGTCCACCATTTCCGCCAAGCTGGTTGGCTGGTGGTACCAGGCCGGCACCGGCGGCGCGATCCGGGCTCCCGCCTCGGCTAGGGCGGTGAGATTGCGCAAATGCACGAGGTTCCAGGGCAATTCCCGCGGCGCGATCACCAGGGGTCGCCCTTCTTTGAGGTGAACATCGGCGGCCCGCTCGATCAGGTCAAGGGCCACCCCACTGGCAATCCGTCCGACGGTGCCCATGCTCGCCGGCAAAATCACCATTCCCCGGGTGCGGTAGCTGCCGCTGGCGATCGCCGCCGCCTGGTCATTCCAGCGATAGCAACGCAGGTGGCCGGCGGCTTCACCGGTGCGCTGGCGCCAGAATGCCTCCTGGGCCTCGGGTTCGGAGGGCACCCGCACGCCCAACTCGGCCTGCCACACGGCGATGGCGCCCCGACTGGTCACCATCTCGACCGTCTCGCCGGCCTGAAGCAACAGGGCCAGGGCCCTTTCGGCCAGGGGTTGGGCCGAGGCACCGGAAACGGCCAGTACAACCGGAAGGGCCGAAGTCATCAACGCTGTCTCAGGATTCGGCCAAGGCCAATTGACCCTGCTCGACGGCTTCAGGGGGAACGGGGAGGGGCGAAGGCTCGTCAACGCCCTCTGGCGGGGTGGAAGCGGTTTGATCCACTACCAGATCGATCTGGTTGCGCAGGGCGTCGACCTGTTGGATTTCGACTTCCACCATGTCGCCAAGCATGTAGGTCCGGCGGGAGCGGCGGCCCACCAACTGGTTCTGGCGTGAACGGTATTCGTACCAATCATCCTTGAGGGAACTGACATGCACCAGGCCTTCCACCTGGGAAGGGGGCACCTCCACAAAGAAGCCGTAGCTTTGGACGCCGCTGATGCGACCCGGCAGGGTCTGACCCACCAGTGGTTCGGCGGCGCGGGCCTGGGCCATCGACACCACGTCGTCTTGAAACTCCTGAACGAAGCGACAACGGCCGTTGAGACGGTTGGCCAGCCCATGGCTGAGGCTGTCCTGGAACGGGGCCAGCTGGGACGGCGTCAGCAGGGCCCAATCGATGGCGCCATGGCAAGAATCCGCCGCCACTTCGACAGCAACTTTGTGGCGCACGGTGGGACGGTCCTTGCCGTCGACCAACAGGCTCACCAGCAGGTGCTGGTTGAAGATATCTCCGTAATGCAGGCTGGCGCAGCTCCAGGGGGCGAAGGCCAGGGTCTCAGCCGCCAGGGCATTTTCTCCGGGTTGCGCCCCATAACGGAGCGGTTGCAAGGCTTCACGCAGCTGTTGTTGCAAAGCTCGGCAGCGATCACTGGCCAGGATCAGCGGCAATAGGTCGACGGCGTTGGCCTGGCCCTCGGCACCCAATTCCAGCGGAATGTCGAGTGCCACCGCCATGCGAGCCACCTCGTTTAGTTGCCCCTGGTCTGGGGCGTCATTAAGGGCAAAGAGAGCCGGTAACTCCAGGGCCGCCATGTGCCTGCCAAGGGCACGGTGGGCGAGCAGCACCGTCTCGCGCAAAAGACTGATTGGGTGGTCCGCCGCCAAGGCCACCAGCCATCCCTGGGGTGGGGCATCCGGGGGCGGCACCTGCAGATCCGCCAGGCTGGGCAAGGGCGGCACCGGCAGGTCAAGATCGGTCGCGCCGCTGGCCTGGCGGATCTGCCGCACCAAGGTGGTCAGACTCACCAGCTGATCAACCAGCAGCAGATGGTCCTTGAGGGGCTTGAGGGCTGCGGGAACCGTCCGGGCCTTGGGTTTGCGCTCCGCCAGGGCGGCCATGGCCTCCACGGTGAGCGCAGCATCGGGCTTGATCTGGCTGAGGCAGAAGCGGTAGTGCTCTAGGGCGCCGTTGGCATCGAGGTCGAGGGCCACCGAAACCGCCGCCTGGGCGATGCCCACATCAAAGGCGGCGGCTTTGGCAATGGCTGGGCTGAGCAGGGGAAGCCAATGGGATCCGGCCGAGAGGGTTTCGGCCTGCTGCCGCAACCAGCAATCCAGGGGACCGCCGATTGGGAAACGCTCAGCCACGGCTGGCGCATGCAGCCACAGCCGCCAGCCCCCCTCCCGCTCCTCGAGGGAAAGGGCCGGCAGAATCGGTGCATTCGCCCCGGACCAGCCCCGGGGCAGCAGGGTCGGCAACCCGGTCAGATCCTCACGGCCCTTCTCCACCGGGGTGCGCAGGGTGGCGCGGGGGGGCGCAGGCAGCGATTGGAGATGGTGGCGGACCAGTAGCAGGTCCTTGTCGGCAGCCTCGCCGCCCCGCACCGGCAAGCTGCGGGCCACATGCCCCTGGGGCGCGAACTGGCCGACAGGAAAGCGGTCGATCTGGACCTCGACCAACTGCTCCTGGCGATTGGCCAGGTGCTGACCATCTGCGGGGGTGAGTTCGACGGTGGTTAGCAGGCGGTCGTCGAGGGGAACCGCCAACAAGCGGCCGTCCTGTTCTTCGACTTGGGCCAGCAGGCTGGTGGCATGCCGTTCAAGAATGCAGACGACACCGCCTTCGGGGGAGCGGCGGCGGGCGCCTTCCCGGGTGATGCGCACCAAGACGCGATCGCCATTCCAGGCGTGGTTGAGTTGGTGATCACGGATATAGATGTCTTCCTCACCGTCTTCGCGCAGGGCAAAGCAGAAGCCCTTGGTGGAACAGCGCAAGCGGGCCGCGACCAGTTCGGGGGTCTCCAGGCGACGCCAGCCCTCGGCTGAAGACTCCACCAGAGCCAGCCGGGTGAGGGCTTCCAGGGCGATGTCCAGTTGCTCAAGCTCGAGCTCGCTGCTTAAGGAGAGGGCCTTCTGGAATTTGGCTAGCGACAGCCAGTCCGTCGCCGAGAGTTGATCAAGCAGGTCAGCGACCGTGAACTTCATCGCAGTTCTGTTGAGGGAATCGGGATAGAACGGGCGCATCGGGCCCGAACGGGTTGAACAAGCAACAGCGCCAAAGGAGTCCGTGCTCCAGGTGCGGAGGGAGGGAGCGCTGGCGGATTGACCTCGCCGTAGAGGAGGTCAGGGACTGGGACCGCTGGCAAAGGCCCCAGCCTGGGGCGTGGGCCATTCGCTGGACAACAGTAAAATGGAGTTTAGGGACCGGGGGTATCGGACCCATTGGCGATGGCCCCGGCCGGCCCGTCCTGGGGCCCGATGGAGCGCAGGATCAGCCGGGCCCCCAGGATCAGAAAACCCACTGAAGCTGCTAGCTGCAGCGCCTGGGGGGGAATAACGCTGGAGAGCGAACCCCCCGCGGCAGCGCCCAACAAACTCGCCAATACCAAGGCCAAGGCACTGCCGGCGAAGACGGCACCAGGTCGGCTTGAGGTGCCGCTCAGGCTGACGATCGCCAGCTGGGTTTTGTCGCCCAGTTCGGCCAGAAACACGGTGACGAAGGTGGAGGCGAGTAGGGCAAGCATGGGCGGGGTGCAACGGCAAAGGGCCTGGCGGTGAACCCTGGGGCGGTACCAGGGCCATGGATCAGTGGCGACTCATCCCAAGGCCGAACCCGCCTGCAGGTGATTGGCCGCCAGCTGTAGTACGGCCTGGCGGCCCAGCCAAAGGCCCAATACCACCATGATCACCCCGGCGGCCCGCTCCAGTTGCTCGGGCGCCATCAGCCGCGAAAGCCAGCGGCCCAGCAGAACCCCCACCAGGCTGGAGCAGATCAGGGCCAGGGAGGCGCCGACAAACACCACCGCGGGACGGCCGGACTGGGCAGAAAGCAGCAAGGCGGCCAACTGGGTTTTGTCGCCCAATTCCGCCAAAAAAACGGTGGTGGCGGTGGTCAGGAACACCTGCAGCCAGGCCTGGGATGACGGTGCCGCAGGGGTGCTGGCCGCCACAAAGGCGGGGCTGGAGTCCGGGACAGCGAGGCTTGCTGGCGACAATTCTGCTTGTGTCGTCTCTGCTTGTGTCGTCTGCCCCAGGGGATCCCCAGAGGACAAGGGCCCGTGGCTGGGGGGCTCAGGGGTGCTCATGGCTGGCGGCGGATGGCGCGCTGAAAGCGCTTCATCACCCTGCCACGGCCGCCTTCCTCGCTGCGGATTTGCTGCAGGCAACAGGAAATGGCAAAGCTGTCGAAGTCCTCACCCTCCTGGCCAAAGAGGGCCAGCAACCGCTGCACCCGGCAGAAGTCCGGCCGATCGGCGTAGATGCGACAGCGGCGGTTGCCGGTATCAAAATGACGGCACCAGCCATCCGCAGCCACCAAATCCATGTAGGTGGCCCTTTGCTCGGCGTTAAGGGCTG
>JBIIJV010000158.1:0-6947 GCA_044233545.1 Cyanobium sp. | reverse complement strand
CAGACGAACCATGCCCAAGACCCATTGTGCCGCACCTGAGCTGGCCTCGCTATTGGATGGCAGCACTGCCGGTGAGCTGATTCCCGAGCTGGCGCGTCACGGCCTGCAACAGCTCATTGAGCTGGAGGTCGCCTCTGTAATCGGTGCCGACCGACACGAGCGCACCGAGGAGCGGCAAGGCTACCGCAACGGTTACAGGCAACGCAGCCTGACCACCCAAGTGGGCGACATTGATCTGCTGATTCCCATAGACCGAAGGTCTTCCGCTTGCGATAACTGAGGCAGGGCAGCTTCTTCCCAGACTGGCTGGAGCCCCGCCGCCGGGTCGACAAGGCCCTCTACGCCGTGGTGATGGAGGCCTACACCGGCGGCATCTCCACCCGCAAAGTCGATGCCCTGGTGGAGGCCCTGGGCGGCGAGAGCGGCATCTCAAAATCGGAGGTGAGTCGCAGGGGTCCTCAAGCAATTCCGGGGATTGTTCCCCGGAATTGCTTGGGGTACCCGCATCTGCCAGGGTCTCGATGAGCAGGTGAAAGCTTTTCTTGGCCGGCCTTTGGACCATGCCCATTTCCCCTACGTCTACCTCGATGCGACATACCTCCACGGACGGCTCGGCCGCAACCTGCAGATGGTCTCCCGGGCGGTGGTGGTGGCGATCGGCATCAATGCCCTCGGCTTTCGGGAGGTGCTGGGCATCGCCGTGGGCAACAGCGAGGCCGAGGCCTTCTGGCGTCAGTTTCTGGGCTCACTCAAAGAGCGTGGCCTCACTGGCACCCGGCTGGTAATCTACGATGCGCACCTGGGCTTAACGGCGTCGATCAAGCGGATGTTCCAGGGCTACTCTTGGCAGCGCTGCCGGGTGCACTTCCTGCGCAACCTGCTGAGCCACGTGCCTAAAGCCGGCCAGGACATGGTGGCCGCCGCTATGAAAGCGGTGTTCGTGATTCAGAAGCCTGAGCAGGTCAGAGCCCACTGGCAACAGGTCACCGAGATGCTGCGTAAGCAGTTCCCCGGTGCTGTGCCCGTGATGGAAGCCGCCCGTGACGACGAACTGGCATTTCTGCATTTCCCGCAGGAGCACTGGCGCAAGATCTGGAGCACCAACCCGCTGGAGCGCCTCAACGTCGCACCGATAGGTGCGCTTGGCAGCGCAGTAATCAAACGCCGCACCAACGTGGTCGGCATTTTCCCCAATGACGCGGCGATCGTGCGATTGGTGGGCAGCCAGTTGCAGGAGCAGCAGGAGGAATGGCAGCTGGAGCGCCGCCGCTTCTTCTCTGAGGCCACCATGGCCAAAATCCCCCAGCCTGGGGAACTGATGGAGCTCACCGATGGTGTTCCGTCAGAGCAGGCGTCAACAACCATCAGCTGAAACGCACCAGCTCCTTGCTCGATCTACACGAATCTCCTCGGTCGCTGAATTGAACATTCAGCGATCAGGGTCTATAATGGCAAAATGGAGCTGAGCATTCAGCCTCCAAGCAGTCATACCCTGACTGCTCCTGTTCACCCTCCAGAAAGGGTCACAGGACCTCCTGAGTTACACCACTCGGAGGGGCGCTACCCACCCATCTGGAGATCCGGCTGTACGACACCCTGCCTTCCCTTTCCCTGTACCGCGCTGGCCCCACGTTGTTGGCGGGTCCCTTCCTGCATGGGGCCCTGGCGATCCACACCTTGCAGCTGGAGCTCGACCTGCGCGCCAGCGATGCCCTGCTCACCGGCACGCTGCTGAACAACTTCCAGCGGATGTGGACCGTGGCGCGTTCGTTCCTGCCCGCTCCCGATCGGAACTGGCGCAATGAGTTGAAGATTTTGTTCACCGATTGATCATTATCCCTGGTGCGATCTGCTGGCGCTGAGTGCTTTTTGATTGTTGTCCCCACCGTAACTAGTCTCTTGTTACCTCCACCTCCAGATCTTGTTCAGGAAGGGAAGAGGGCCCAGGAATAGTGTTTTGTTGATGCGACATCCAATCAGGAAGCAAATGGTCGGACCAGCGGCAAAGAGCACCGCCATCGTTGGGTTCCAACCCCAGGCACTCGTGATCTGAAAACAAGCTCCAATTCCGAATAGACCAATCGAAAAGCGGCACATCAGCGCGGCAAGCGCTACAATTGCCCAAGTCAAGCCCATGCTGTTTTCAATGCCCTCAAAGCCGGCCGCAAGCACGGCAACTTTGAGGCAAAGCAGTAAGCTGAAGATCATGACTGAGATCAATTCTGCTTCCCAGGCAATGTTGTTGGCTTGGAACGAGCAATATCCCCGAATCTGATTGTAAAACAAATGACCAGTGGCAAATAGGGAGGATATCACGGGATGCCAATTCCAGGCGCTCATGGCATGAATATAAGCCGCAATGAGCAGAGGATTTTCGCTGTTGCGAAAGTCCTGCGAGTATGCGACACAAACAACAGCAGGAATCCCAGCCAGGCCAAAGCGATTTTCTATGCCTTGAGAACCGGCCCAGACCACGGCCAGCCAAAGGCATGCCCATGGGATGAAAGAAATTAATCCTCTTGACCCAAAGAAATGGAAGTTCATGATGTTGCACTGATAAAGAATGGCTGATCACTGGCATCAAGAAGGCAGCGCTGTCTGCCCATTGCTGCGCCGTAGCGGTTCCCTGCAGGCCCAGGTGCGGGGCTTCACGGCGCCTGCTGGCAGCGCAACACCAGGGCTGTGGGGTGGTTGTCCTGCAGCTGCACCGCCTCCTGGCGGTTGCCATCCCCCGCCGTGCTGGCCAGGCCCAGGGCGCTGGCGGCGGGCAGCGCATCGTGGTGCTGTCTGCCAAAAACGCTATAGAAAATCACCGGCCGAAACCGCTCGATGCCGAGCCTGTCCCGCAGCTCCAGTTGTCGATAGCGATCCAGCATGGCCTCCTGCTGGCTTTCGCTGCAGAAGCGCCGTTCAATCACCAGGGGGCGCACCGGAATCGGCGCCACCAGGGCGATGCCGCCAGTCAGCAGCCATTGGCCGAGCCAGCCTCCAATCAGTAGTCGGCTGGCCAGGGGTGCGAGAGTTGTCGCCATGGTGTCCTTGCGATCAAAGGGCGGTTTGGAACAGGTCGTTGATCAGCGGCAGGATCCGTTTGGGGTCGCCCCGGTACACCGCGCCCTCGCGGATGGCGGCGATCTCGCGCAGCTCGCCGTCGTTCACGTCGCCATAGGCAATTGGGGTGATGGTGATGTCGCTGTTTTCGATCACGCTTCTGAGATCCCCCAGCCGCAGCCCCTTGGTGGCCAGCCCGTCGCTGAGCACCAGCAGATGGAAGCGACCGTTCGGATCGCGGCGGCGCGCCTGCATCAGATCGTGCAACGCCACGGCCAAGCCGTCGTACAGGGCGGTGGCGCCATCGGCCTGGAGCCCCTGTGCCGTGGCCAGCAATCGCGCGCGGCTGTTCTCGTCGTAGGGCTGCAGGGGCATCAGCCGTGTCGGTTTGTCGCTGAAGCTGATCAGCCCCACCTGGTTGCCGCTGTTGATCGCTCCGCTGGCCACGGTCAGGGCCCGCTTGAGCTGGGAGAGGCGGTCGTTCTCGTTCATCGAGCCGCTCACATCCACCAACAGCTGCAGGTAAACCGTGCGGCCGCCATCCTTGCGCTGCTTCCAGAGCCGCTGCACCTTGCTCAGCACCTCCCCATCCGCGCGGGGCGGGCGAGCTGTGGCTGGGACTGGGCTGGGGTCGCCAAAGTCCTGGCTGCGGGCCAGGGCCTGCAGGGGGGAGGAGGTCACGAAGCGGCCGAAGCGTTCCAGCGCCTGCCGCTCCGGCCCCGTGGTCCACGGCAACGCCACCAGTGGCGAGCCCTGGTCGGCGCCGAAGGGAACCGCCACCAGATCCCCGAAGCCAGGCTCCCGCTGCAGTTGCCGGTAGCTCTGCTCCGCCATCACCGCCGCATCGAGGGCCTCGGGCCGGCGCTTCCAGATCTCGATCTGCTCGATGTAGGTGGGATCGATCCTGCTCACCCGTTGCTGGAACAGCTCCAGGGATCTCTGAATCGAGCCCCGCTCCAGCTCCGCCGCCTGCAGCGCTCCACCTTGGCCCGTGTGGCCGGCGGTGGTCCACAGCAGCGTGTGCATGAAATCCAGGCCGGGGGAACACAGGTAGGGATTGCAGGTGCCCATGCGCAGCTGACCCGCGAGGGTCCGCTCCATCACCGGCCCGAACGCCAGCGTTCCGCCGCCGCTCTGCTTCCAGGCGCCGCCGCGCACGGCGATCACCGAGCGGTTGCCCACCAGTGAGGGCTGCAGCAGCGTCGGGGTGACGCCGTCGAGCCGCAACAGCTCCAGCCACTGCTGGCTGGCTGGCGAGTAGCCGGCGGGCCGATAGCCGCCGGCCACCAGCATCTGGGCCGCCAGGCCCGAGGCGATCGGCCGCAATACCACCTCGATGCGGCGGCCGTCGCTGCCCCGCTCGCCTCGCCGATTGAAGCGTTCGGCCGCATCCACCAGCCAGCGGCCGCTGGCGCGTTGGTTGTCGGCCTTCTCGAGGGAACTGACGATTTCCACCCGCAGGGTGTTGCCGCTGAGGGTCATGCCCCCGGCTGGAGAGCCGTGGAGGGGGAAGGCCGCTGCCTGCGGCAGCCGCTCGGCCATGGGCAGCGGTGCCACGCCACTGGCGAGGGCGGCAGGCGACATGGCGCTTTCCACCGTGATCGAAGGAAGCAGGCGGCGCTCCAGTCGCACCATGGCCGAGTCGAAGGAGTTGACCGGCGGGTTCAAGGCGGTGTTGACCAGCACGCCACCGCCGATGACGACGACGGCGGTCATGGATATGCCAACCAAGGTAGGGGGAGTCATGATTCGAGTAGCAGGGTGGAAAGAACAACCGTTGTCGGCACATTCGGACAACGCAGGGCCTCCTCAATGGCGGCCTCGTAGCAGCGCCTCAGAGCCTCCTGGCACTTCTGCAGGTGCTCCTGCAGGACATCCAGTCGCCGCTCACGCAGCAGCAGGAAGCCAGGGGTGGGCGCACGGCCCAGGCGACAGAGGTGTTCTTCCATCGCCAGAGCACGCTGCACCAGGCGCTCCATCAGCACCATCAGCGCCACCGCACAGCCGGGATCCAGCTCGGCGCAAGCCGCAGCCAGAACGCGCACCGCTTCCAGCCGCTGGCCGATCTGCCGCCAGTGGTGCGAGGCCTCCAGCGCCAGCTCGGCGTCAAGCCGCAGCCGCTCCCGCAGCGCGTCGGCGTCGAGCAGGCACGCCGTCAGCGGCGAGGGTGCCCGTTGGCGCAGGCGGCGCTGGGCCCACCGCCACACCCCCAGGCTCGCCAGGGGCGGCAGCAGGCCGGGGAGCAGAACGGGCCAGCGCAGACCGAGGGCGCCCACAACCAAGCTGGTGCTCAGGCCAAGGCCGCAGCAGAGCAGCAGCCCTTCACGACCATGCATGGACCTTTCCAGCAGCACAACAACGCTTCTCGGCGCTGCATGCCATCGGGATAATCGGTGCTGTTGCATCGATCAGAACCCTCCTCAATCAATGGGTGAGCACAGTGTTCTGCGGCCTCTTGGTCTGCGTCAATCGTTGCCAGATGGAAGCCAATGGAAGATGCTGCAACAGACCACGTTGGGTTGCTTTGCCGATAGAGTCTTATCGGTGGCAGGCACTCCATGCCCCCCGCCACTTTGTCGATGGTGATCAGCTGGACAGCCTTCGTTATTCTTGCTCCCCTCAATTCTTGCTCCCCTCAACAGACAGGAACGGCAACACATCGCCAGCCTCCGGGCTCACCACCTGCTGGCCAACGTCGGCACCCTCACCTGGGACGACCTGCTGGCACTGTTGCTGCAGCGGCGCTTGTTGTCGCTGACGATCGTGAATGTGTATGAGTGCGTGATCGACGCCTTGGAAAGCGACGCAATCAAGGCCACAGTTCGGCTGATTCTGCATGAGGAATACTCGCGCAACACCCGTGGCATGCCACTGGCTTCTCATCGCGAATTGCTGTTTCGCGACCTGCTGTATCTGGGCGCCAGCCGCGAGCAAATACTCCGCACCCGCGAATCCGCTGACACGCAGCAGTTGCGGCTGGCCAGCCTAGAAGCGTTGCAGAATTGCCTGGGCCAGCCCCACACCGACCTAGCGTTGATCACCTTTCTGCGCTTCTGGGCGGAGGTTCTGGTTTCGGTGGAGTACGAGTGTCTGTGGCCGCGCCTATCGGAACGCCTGGCCCATGGCCCCGCAGTGGATGGAGTTCGCTCTGAATTCTTCTAATACCACATGATTCACGGTCGCCGCCAATCCGACATCGGCGAAGAGCAACTCCTGGGTGGCCTTACCCACTCCCAGCAACTGGCCAGCCACATGGCGGAGCTGATTGACAGCAAGGAAGCCCTCCAGATCGCCATCAGCCAGGTGCAGCGGGCCTCGGAGCTAAAGGATCGCTTCTACCGACAGTTCCTGCCCCTGCCGGCCACGAGTAGAAGCCTGGAGGGTTCGCAATAGCTACAATCATGTCTATGCTGGCAACATGTAGACAGCTCATTGGAACGAGATGCGGAGGAGAGGGCAGAAAGTCACGTCGCGAATTGATAGATGATCAGCAACCTCATGCTGAACCATACGATGCAGTTCCGGGGGGCTCAGTCTTTGTTGTTGCTAGACGTCTTCTTGATTTAGCCTCTGTTTGCGAGGCGTATAACAGGCCCCTCGAGTGGAAATGCCACTGACAGCTTGCTTGCTTCGCCACCTCAAACTCATTGCCTGCCACTCAGGGGCAGCAATCGAAGGATCGCGATTTCGTTTCGAGGATAGTGCTCCGGTACCTTGCGTGGCCGTAGCCACGGGGCTACACTGTCTAGGTTCGCTTGATTACCCATTAGCCTCCGCGACCCTGAGATCCCTTTCGGTACAAGGCATACAGCAACAGACCGCATTGGCGATCCGTTCGGTCATGGCTACCAGCGAGAAGCGCCTGTTGAAGCGGAAGCAGCAGCCGCCGAGGTAGT
>JBIIJV010000170.1:0-6475 GCA_044233545.1 Cyanobium sp. | reverse complement strand
GCTTGTTCTCGGGCGTCTCAAAAAGCTGCTGATAGTGCCCACCAGCACTTCCCCAACGAGCGCGATGAACAAGTAGAGCTTTTATCCAGAGGGCATCGGGTACTTCCTGAGGTAGAGATATGCCATCAGAAGCTGAGGCTCTTAGCTCGTCAAGAACAGGTATCAGCTGCGCCGCAGCTCGACTCATGAGCGCTGTGGCATTGCTGGTGCCGACCATCTTCGTTATGGCATTCAGATCACCACTTCGGGCTCCTGGCGCCGCGACATATTGCCCAGGCGCGTTGGGGTGATCGACGATTTTCAGGTTTTGGTTACTGGCAAGTTCAGGCTTCCTAAATGCAGCTCGGCCACCCGGAGCCAGTAGATCGGGCTTCAGAGCACGGCGGTAGCCGGGGCCATGCCGGTTGTAGGGGCTTGGAAAGCCAGCTGGCGCAGGATCCAGCCAATGGGGCCAGTCCACGGGCTCTCCCTCATCGTGATGGGTGGCGGCCACGGTGAGGCCATTGATCGTCTCCGCTGGGGAAAGCAGGCGCCGATTCCTGGTATCAGCGGCAATGGCTTTCAGGGAAGCTTGCTGAATTTCTTCGAGAGGTTGATTGGCGATTTCGCCCCACGGTTGATCACCGTCACGCTTGATGCTGCGGGTGGCTCATTGCCCTCACCCTCAAGGATGCGCACCACTGCACGGTGGATGAGATCAACAATCAAGGCGTGATCGGCCAGCCTTTCTTTATGGAATGTCGTCTTCGTCAAACTCGGCGACAAAGCCGAGGCCTTCGATCTTTTGAACCGCTTTATAAAACTCATCCACTGCCCCGGCTGTTTCCAACACCAAGACTTCCTCAGGCAGAAGACCTGTGGCCGTGCTCTGCAGGCGAA
This sequence comes from Cyanobium sp., assembly GCA_044233545.1. Taxonomy (GTDB): domain Bacteria; phylum Cyanobacteriota; class Cyanobacteriia; order PCC-6307; family Cyanobiaceae; genus Cyanobium. Next base: position 5,596 of record JBIIJV010000170.1, on the reverse strand, counting down.
GGCGCTTGTTCTCCAGTGCATCAACCAGTTGATCGATTCGTGGCCCAAGGCGTTGCAGTTGCTCTTGCGCAGTGCGTGGGGATGGGCCGCCCCCACCCCCATGCTTTTTTGCCCTGCCTGCTTTGGTGGGTTGGGAGAGAAGCAGAATCGGCCGCTCAGCCATCGTGACTTACCGGCTCGTTGATCGAGGAGGCCTTAGACCGCTGCCCCCACTGCTGCAACCGCTCGGCGACGATGCGGCGCATATCAGTGGAAGGCATAGTGAGGATGAAGCGGCGCTGGATGTCCAGGCTGAATTGTTCGAGTTCGGAGTAGCTCAGGCCGGAGAGGCGGCGGGCGAGGTGGTCGTGGCTGTAGGCGAGTGAAAGGCCTGTGCGCTGTTCAAAGTTCTGAAACCAGGTGATGCGTTGCTGCTTCCCGGGCGGCGGCAGGTCGAGACGCAGCTGGAAGCGGCGCCAGACAGCGCGATCCAGCAGTTCGCTGTGATTGGTGGCGGTAACGACAAGCACATGGGAGGGCAGCTGATCGATCTGAAGCAGGAGGGAACTCACAACCCGTTTGATTTCACCGGTTTCGTGTTGATCGCCACGTTCCTTGCCGATCACATCGAATTCATCAAAGAAAAGCAGGCAACGCTGCATGCGGGCCTGGGCAAAGAGCTGGGCCAGGCGCAGGGCGGTTTCGCCCAGAAAGCTGCCGATCAGGGATTCGTAGCGCACTACGAGCAGCGGTATTGCCAATTCAAAGGCAAGGGCTTCGGCGAGGGAGGTTTTGCCGTTGCCGGGGGGGCCAACCAGAAGCAGCCGGTGGCGGGGTTCGAGGTTGTGGGCGCGCAGCAGATCGGCCCTGTGGTGCTCCTCAATCAGCTCAGAACAGGCCTTCAACACGGTGGCTGGAAGGAGCAGATCCTCCAGGCGCTTCTGGGGACGCAGCTCCAGGAGCAGGCGAGAGGCACCGTTGAGGCTGACCGGGGCGATTGGGGCCGTGGTCTTGCTGTGACCGTTGAGCTGGAGATGGGCGGCGAGCCGATCAGCGAGCACGTGGTGTTGCTTGGATCGCTCCTCGGTGATCAGGGCCTCCAGCGCGCGCCGAAACAGCTCATGGTTGCCCTCGGCCCCGGCGCGGACGATATCGATCAGCAGGTCAGCCCGGGCCATGGCGGGGACAAGGCAGGGGTGGCGGGAGCCTGGGGAGAGTCGCCGAGGCGGGTGGCTGCATCGTAAGGGGAGGGGCAACGAGGCTGGACTCAGGGCGCCGCTGTTTTGGCTGACCTTGTGGACGCCTCTGGATTCAGAGATCAGGATCTATTGGGGCGGATTGGCTCAGCAGATTCAGGAAGGTTTGCAATCTGGCGCGGTTGGTGTCTGAGGGATCGAGCTGGACTCGGGCGGAAAGCACAGCTGCCTGATGGAGTCGCTCAAGGCTTTTTCTTTGGCGTTCAGTTGCCTCAACCTGGCGTTCTCTTGCCTCAGCTGCAAGATTTCGTTCTCGATCTGCACGGTTTCTTTCTCGATCAGCTTCGTTCTCTCTTTGCTCCGCTCGATCGCGATCCGATTGGCGTTCATTCTCTGCTCGTGCTGAATCTTCCGCTGCTCGTGCAGCACGATGCTCTGCTCGTAAAAACGATCGCCACCGAGGCAGCGATGAGGGGGATGCCCCATTGCTGGGGGATGGGGACGTTGCGCCCGGCGAGGGTGAGGTGGTCATAGGAGGAGAAGAGGGCGATCAGACCGAGAGCAAGGCCACCGATGGCCTGGGTGAGGCCGAGCCGGTCGAGGGCTGGCCAGAAAGGGGCTATTGCCGGCAATTCTGGCGGAGCCGGCGGCTCCTCGTTGGCGGGTGGGGGCCCGACGGCGCTGGGGGGTGGGGACACGGGGCTGGGGCGGAGCCGGGGTGCGAAGGCTCCAACGGATCAGTGCCACCAGCTGGCTCGGATTGTCAAAGGCCCCTGTTGCCGCGTGGGATTTCGGTGGCTTCTCTTGGGCCCCACCTGGAAGAGTCGCAACGTGCTGGTGCTCGGAGTGTCACTGGCTGACCAAGCCCCCCAGCGAACACCGAAACAGCTCTTGGCCGCCCTCGGCCCCGGCGCGGACGCTATCGATGAGCAGGCCAGCCCGGGCCATGGCGGGGACAAGGCATGGGTGGCGGGAGCCTGCGGAGGTGCGCCGAGGCGGGTGGCTGCGTCTTAACGGGAGGGGCAACGAGCCTGGACTCCAAAGGAGCTCGGCCGCATCGGCTGAGGCTTTGGCGGGATGGGGGCTTGTGCTCTTTGCGGAACCGGTGAGGCAATGGCGGCCCTTCGCGTGGCCGCTGGCCGGGTTTGCTCTGACGCCGCTCTGGCGTGCGGTGGGCTGGCTGACGCCGTTGGGGCGGTTGTCGGAGCTCACGGCCTGGCTCAGCCGGAAGTGGCTGGAACTGTGCGGCTTTTCAGCGAGCCAGCAGGGGTGTTTGTCTATGCGCCGGGCTGCGGCGTGAAGGTGGGGCTGCTCTTTGCCAAGGCGTTGCCTCCGCCAAGATGGCGATGCCCTGTGCAGGCAACTCCCGATGCAGGCGCTGGCCTGGCTTCCGCTAAACAACGCCTCCCTGAATGCAATTCAGGCGCTGCTGGGCGAGCTGGCTGCTACTGTCACTGTATGAATCTAAAAAAGCCGAAGTTGATCCTGGAAAGGAGGATAGAAGACGCCGATTATAAGATAAGGATTGGGGCTGACCGCGTGATAACGCAGTGTCGTGCCAAGGAAAAAGTAGAGATCCTTGCCTGAAAAGCTATCAAGATATTTGGCGCACCTTGGCGATGGCAACCTTTTCGTTGTAGCCAGAATACTTCCTGAAGCATTTCCAGTAGAGAGCGCCAATCTCCCAGTCAATGATCTGGAGCTGGCTCTTCTTGCCAGCAGCATCGACAAATCGATAGGAGAACTTGTAGGGAAGCTTGTCGACCACCCTGAACATCTGACGCCATTCATTGTCCTCTAGCAAGGAGAGCTGGTCGATATGGTGAGTCCTCATCGCGGCTAGTTTTTGAGGATCCCAATGGCGTGACTCCTCTGGCTCGCAGATAAAATCGAGGACCTTGGTGGGGCGAAAGACCGCTAAGGAAAAGGAATTGCGCTTGGCGCCATCAATGACATCTTCTAGCTTGTCAAAGACCTTGGCTGTTTCCAGCACAATTCGCCGTCGTTCCAACCATTGTTGTGAGGTATCGAGATGGCCAACGGGAGTGAGTTCTGAGAAGTCGAGCGGGCGATGGGATTCAGGCCTGCAGTCTGTGCTGTTGCGTTGAATGCGGCATTCCACCCAATCGTATTTATCGTAATCCACTTTTTCGCCGAGAGGGCGATAGGGAACGGGATAGAGCCGCACCCAGGAACCATCGGCACGCATGGCAGCTGTGCAGACGATTTCTCCATACTTGGTGGACAGGGTGGGGTAGGTTTTAGCCAGGATGAGTAAACGCTCTGGCGTTGTTGGTGCCGTCACAAGTGCTGAGGAATGAGCGACGAGCAGGAATCAGCCGCCAGGGCCTGGGCAACACAGCCTCGATGGCACTGGTTGACATCGGCCTCGTAACAGGTGAGCGCGACGCGCTCACCGCTGTTGATCCACTGCTTGATGTTGGTGAGTGAAGGGACCTGGCTGGGGAGTTGTTGGTCGCGGTAATGGTGAAACAGAGCATCGTAGTCTGCCTGGTCAGCGAGATGACTGCGCTGACTGGAGGCGATACCAAGCTCAGGCATGTGCTTGTAGTCAATGCCGACAGCACTGCAGCCAGAGGCAAGGATCTTTTTGGAAAAGCCAAATTTGCGACTAAGGGGATTGCGACGGACATCGCAGAGCATCGTCACCCCGTGGTTCAGCAATGTATTAAGAAACCCTTCCAGAGAACGTCCTTCATAGCCAATCGTCGCCAGGCCTGGCGGGTGTTTGCTGTGCCCGAGAGCAATGGCCGTTGCTTGTTGCAGACGGAAAGTGGGCTGATCCTGATCAGTCGCCAGTTTTGCAGCCTCTGAGATGGCCTGAAGTGCCTCATTGACCAGATCCCTGATGTTGCCGTCCAGCTTCTGCTTGTGGAATGCTGATGCAGCCATAAGATACTGATTGGCAGCAGACATCATGGATCTGGCCGTGTCGCTCAGCTGCCACTCTTGACCTTGGCTTGAAATCAAGCCCTTACGACACAACTTGAGCAGATCGGCATGACAGGTGAAGGATGTAAGACCCTTACCAGACAAGACAAACTCATAAGGTGGCTGATCTAATTGCTCTGTGAAGAGAAATAGAATTGATTGAAAGTCTGATTGAGAGCAGCTGCCTCCCAGGGCCTCCAACAGGGCAAGCAGATAGCGGTGTCTGTGGTACAACACGGGTGGGGAGAAGATGGCCAGAACCCCATGGGCACTGATTTCAGTAAATATAGTATAATGGTTATCGCTCTGATGCCAGGAAGTGAGGAGATCTGCAAAGATTCGATTTGCTGGGGCCTGTGTGATGCGACGCAGATTGACGGAAACGACAATTGGCGCGATGGTTCGGAACGCCTTGGCGTGATGGTTCGGAACGACCAATGGAACTGCTGGGAAAGCCATTGCTCGGCCCGTAATGGGCGCTTTAGCGCATCGGCTGGAAAAATCGAAAGCCCCCGTTCACCGTTCCTCCAATTCGGCCAGGCCCGACGATCGGGGAGTGGACGCTGACGAGCTGTCAACTGAATCGATGATCAACTGGTGGACGAGACAAGCCTGAGCCTCCGATGTTTGCCCGCATTGCGCCGAGGTAGCTGGTCGCCCTGGCTACGTTCTATGTGGACCACGCAGGCCGTAAGTTATAGGGAAACTGGAATGATGAGATGGGCCATGATGAGCGTTAAGTAGGTACCTCCAGGATTGCATGATCGTGCAGGCTTTGTTGGCACGAAACATACAGCCAAGGCTTCGGATCGACTGGGCAAGGTTATCGAGAGCGTAAGACCAGGTCGCCGTAGCGCTCGGCGCGGCGCCGAAATGCCTCCTCACCGCCCTCAAGGTATTGACAAACCAGAGTGCGAATATGGGGATCTTCAAGACCACCTGCTTGGTACTTGAAATCTGGCAACTCGCTGGTCTCGGAGCGCTCGGACGTTGCGACGATCACCTGATCGGCGTCGGTGTTTACCACGAGGTTGGCGTTGTGGGTCACCATGATGATCTGCCTGCGGTTTGCGGCCTCGATGAAGAATGGCACCAGCAAGCCGTTGATGGATTTGGGATCGAGGTTTTCCTCAGGTTGATCGATCACGAGTGGCCGGTCATCTTGGTCGTCAATCGCCAGGAATAGTGTCAACAAGACAACGCCTCGGGCACCGGGTGACAGGTTTGTGATGTCGCGTCCCTCGTACTTGATGGCGTATCGGATCGAGATGTGGTCGGTGGAATAAAGCCACTGCCCGAGGTCGAGCATGGAGGCTCCCTGCCGAAGCTGTTGCGAGGCGTCCTTGAGGTGGTCGCCGCGAAACTTGTCGATGGCGGCGCGAACCTCAGCAGGGCTGCCGCTGCGCCACGCCGATTCGAGAGTGCCTTGTGCCGCTGTGAGAAGTTCACCGCGCCCACGAAAGGGTGGG
>JBIIJV010000156.1:0-7002 GCA_044233545.1 Cyanobium sp. | reverse complement strand
TCGGCTCAAACGGCACACTCGCCAACACAGAGGTTGAAACGTAAATCCATTAACACTCTAGCCCGTTCTGAATTGCTCGCTTGCGCAGCGTTGGAGGGGCTGCCTACGGCACAGCGCCGCTTTCCACCAGGGCTCGGCCTCAACCGCGCTGGCAGTTCTCAATGAGACTCTTGATTCCAGGGGCAAGGGCCATGGGCAGCGGGCCCCGGCGGTTGTGGAGCTGCAGCTGGGCTTTGGGGGCGGGCGCCAAGCAAATCCTGAGGCAATTTAGGCGCCTGCGGGAAAGGAACTTTGCCCCAACTGTCATATGAAGCTGCCATGTACCGCCTTGCGGTTTCAGGTCTGCAGAAGATTTTGCTGGAGCAAGCGCCTGGCGCCAACAAGCGTTAACCAGGAAGTGAATCATCAGGAGAACAGCCAGCGCCGCCGGATCAAGGGCAGCCCCAGCCCCATTGCCAAGGTCTGAAACCCGCCAATAACTAGCGCCCCCTGGACCGGCTTGATCAAGCAGGCTTTCAACTGGCGCCCAGGCGTTCCCAGCCCGGGTGGACGGCCTCCAGCCGCCCGTATAAATCGCTACGCATTCCTCTACCGCTGCCAACCAGTATCCCCTAACTGCCAAGGCGGCGCTAGCTGCAGCGCCCCAGCCCAGCGCCCTTCGGAGTGTGTGAGATGTTCACTGACTACCGGCCCAGCCAAGGCTACGACGAGTACTTCAGCGCCGCCGCCCAGCCCCGGGCCGCCCTGAGCCCCTTGCTCTCCTCCCTCGGCCGCATGGGGATCGACCAGCTCAACACAAACCATGCCGCCGCCGCCGCCCTGCTCAAGCGGCTCGGCGCCACCTTTCGCCTCAACGATTCCGATAGCCAGGGCGTGGAGCGAATCCTGCCCTTCGATCCCCTGCCCCGCCTGATCGCCGCCCAAGAATGGGAGCGGCTGGAACGGGGCCTGTTCCAACGCCTGCAGGCGATCGATCTGTTTTTGGCCGATGTCTATGGCCCTGGCCGCATCATGGCCGATGGGGTGGTACCCCGCGAAGACGTGGAAAGCTCCCAGGGCTGGAGGCCCCAGATGCAGGGGTTGACCCCACCCCTGGGGCGCTGGTGCCACATCTCCGGCCTGGATCTGGTGCGTGACGGAAACGGCACCTGGCGAGTACTGGAAGACAACCTGCGCTGCCCCTCCGGCGTGGCCTACTTCCTCGAAAATCGGCGGGTGATGAAGCGCATCTTTCCCACCCTCTTCGCAGGCCGTGCCGTTCAACCGATCGACAACTACGCCTCCAGCCTGCTGCGCACCCTCCAGGACCTCGCCCCGTGGAGCGAGGCGCCCAAAGTGGTGCTGCTCACCCCTGGCGTTTTCAACAGCGCTTACTTCGAGCACAGCTACCTTGCCCAGCAGATGGGCATTGAACTGGTGGAAGGCCGCGACCTGGTCTGCGAGGCAGAGCGGGTCTGGATGCGCAGCACCGACGGACTGGCGCCAGTGGATGTGATCTATCGCCGCATCGATGACGATTTTCTTGATCCGGCCGTGTTTCGCAGTGATTCGATGCTGGGGGTACGGGGCCTGATGGCTGCCTACCGGGCCGGCCGGGTGGCGATCGCCAACGCCCCCGGCACCGGCGTGGCTGATGACAAACTCATCTATGCATACGTGCCTGAAATGATCCGCTACTACCTGGGCCAGGAGCCGATCATTGAAAATGTGCCCACCTACCTCTGCTCCCGCGAGGCCGAGCGAGCCTATGTGCTCGCCCACCTCGATGAACTGGTGGTTAAATCGGTGGCCGAAGCCGGCGGCTACGGCATGCTGATTGGACCGCACGCCAGCCGTGAGGAAATAGCCAGTTTCGCCGCCAAGATCGAAGCCGATCCCCGCAACTTCATCGCCCAGCCCACCCTGGAGCTCTCGACAGTTCCTTCCCTCAGTGAAGGGGAGCTCTACCCATGTCATGTGGACCTGCGCCCCTATGTGCTGCGCGGCAAGGACGATTGGGTAACCCCTGGCGGGCTGACTCGGGTGGCCCTGCGCCGCGGTTCGCTGGTGGTCAATTCCTCCCAGGGCGGCGGCTGCAAGGACACCTGGATTGTTGACGAAACTAGCGTAGAAGCCCCGTTGGCCGGCCATGAGGATCCGATTCCATGCTGAGCCGCGTTGCCGATTCGCTCTACTGGATCAACCGCTATGTGGAGCGAGCCGAAAACATCTCCAGGTTTGTCGAGGTTAGTGAGGCCATGGCCCTCGACTGCCCTCCCGGCAGTGCCGAGCCCTGGCTGCCGCTGATCGATGCCAGCGGTGAGCGCGACCTGTTCGACAAGCTTTGCCCCGCCGCGAGCCCCGAAGACGTGGTCAACTTCCTGGTGCGCCGGGAAGACAACCCCAACAGCGTGGTTAATTGCATCGCCTTTGCCCGCGAGAACGCCCGCCAGATCCGCGATGTACTCACCACCGAGATGTGGGAGCACCTCAACGCCACCTACTGGAGCCTGCAGGAAGCCAGCTTCTGGCAGCAGCCTCCCCAGGAGCAGTTGCGCGAAATCCGCTCCGCCTGCCAGCTCTTTTACGGCATCACCGACGCCACCCTCAGCCGCGACCTCTCCTGGCAGTTCAGCCGGCTCGGGCGGCTGCTGGAGCGGGCCGATAAAACCACCCGCATCCTCGATGTGAAGTACTTCCTGCTGCTGCCCTCCCCCGAGCAGGTGGGCGGTGTGCTCGATGAACTGCAGTGGATCGCCTTGCTCCGTACCGCCGGCGCTTATCAGATGTTTCGACAAGCGCAGCAGCGGGCGATCGCGCCGGAGGCGGTGGCCGGGTTCCTGCTGCTCAATCCGGTGTTTCCTCGTTCGGTGCGCTATTGCCTTGAGCGGATCAGCGAAACCTTACGGATCGTGCGCAGCAACGCCGTGCCCGGCGCCCCCGATGAGCTCGAATGCCTCAGCGGCCTCACCTTGGCCCGCTGGAGCTTCACCCGCATCGAAGACCTGATCGCCAGTGGGCTGCATGAGGCGATCGACCATCTTCAGCAGGACCTCAACCAGCTCCACACCCTGATCGAGCAGCGCTACTTCATTGCCCCCAGCGGCGCCCCAACCGACAGCCCCGACAACCCCTCCAGCTCCGAGCCGGCATGCGTGCCCGCATAACCCACACCCTCGCCTACCGCTACAGCGCCCCGGTGTTGCTCGGACCCCATCGCTTCTGCCTACAGCCCCGCGGCCACGGCTTCCAGCGGTTACTCAGCTTCAACTGCAACATCAGCCCCAAGCCTGACCTGCTCTACGCGCTTGTTGCCGCCAGCGGTGATGAAATCCTGCGGGCCCGCTTCGAGGGCAGTTGCGAGAGCTTCGAGGTGCAGGCGATTAGCGAGGTGCAAACGGACCTGGCTCCCTCCCTAGAGGACTGCCTGGCAGGCCATGAACCCCAGCTGCCCTACCCCGCCGGCCAGCTCAACATCGACCTGATGGGTGCCATGCAGGGCTGGCTGCCCAATGGCCAACACGACCCTGCGGCGGTGGACCTGGCCCAAGAAGCAATGATGGGCTGCAATCAGGGCGCCCTGCTCTTTTTGGCGCAGTTGGTGGAGATCATTCAGGACCGGGTCAAGTACACCCAGCGCCACGTGGGGCCTGCCTGGCCCGCCGGCCGCACCCTCAAGGAAAGGGTGGGCTCCTGCCGCGACCTGGCGATGTTGATGATCGAAACCTGCCGTTGCGTCGGCCTACCGGCCCGGTTCGTAAGTGGCTATCACCTGGTGGAACCGCGCCCGCAGGTCTACGACCTGCACGCCTGGGCCGAGATCTACCTACCCGGCGCCGGCTGGCGGGGGTTTGATCCCAGCGGCAAAGGCGCGATTGACGACCGCTACATCGTGCTAGCAACCTCCTCCAAGCCAGGCCTCACGGCTGCGGTAACCGGCAGTTTCTCAGGCTCCGTCCAAGTCAAAAGCGCGATGAGCTGGAGCATTGAGGCTGAGATCCTGACTTGAGCCGCAACAGAAGTCCTGAATCAACTGGAGGCAAGCTACCGCCAACCACCAATAAAAAAGCTCCCATTTACTGGGAGCTTTTGGTGATAGTCAAGCAACTAGCATTGATGACTAAAGCCAATTATCAAGCTGCCGATGAGACTCTCTTTCTCAAACGACGGCTCCAACCAAAAGCTGCCGCAGCGCCAAACAAAGGAAGCGGACCTGGAACAGGAGCATTCGGATTTGTATATTCATACTGAACGGCTACGAAACCCATGATAAAGGGTTTAGCAAGAACAGAAGAACTAAGCGGTGGGTCGAAATCGATTGCCAAACCAGGTCCAGTACCAGTATTTTTTTGGAAATTAGGGTCTCCATTAATTAAACGGACACCATTACCCGACATGGGTCCACTCCAAGTCCCATCAACCGATGAAAAACCACCTGAACCATTGTAAGAACCTTGTAGGTTCAGGGTTCTAAAAGATTCTGATGGAATCATGTTTCCACCCAATCCAGGGCAAGACTGAGTGCCTACACAGTTGACAGGATTAGGAGTGGCATTTTGAGAAGGTCCCACGGCAGGACCGACCTGATTTGGAATACCGCCGGCAAGACTTTGAAATGAAAAACTGGGGGCGTAAGAAATAAAAGCTTGTGTATCGGTTTCGCTTCCATTTGAAGCCCTGGGATTACCACCAACCATGGCAGAGCCGGTACCATCAGCATTACCAGCAATTTTGAAGCCAAGCCCTGTCAGATTAAAACCAGGACCGACAAGTGAATTAAAACCTGTAAATTCAAGAAAGCTGGGGGTATTAAGTGCAGGATTATCGTAAAGCTTGAATGCTTTATATTCAGTTGTAGCAACTAGAGCGTGGGCTTGTTGCGGGACAAGAAAAGCAGCCGCGATAGCCGCTCCCGCACCTAAAAGACGGAAATTCATCGGGACAGTGAAAGTGGTCTCGCCAAAACTTATCATGCCTTGGGGCTGTTGGGCAACCTGGACGAAAAATTGACCCATTGTCAGCAGACCAATACGTGGCCCAAGGGCTCCGGATCGGCCGCCTGGCTGGCCAGGGGCCCTCAGCAGTCTCAAAAAGGTTAAACCGGGAAAAATTTTCCCAGAGCCTGGCAGGGATTTCTCAGATAAACCCAGCAGCCAAGCAACCTTGAAATCTGCTGGGCCCGTAGTGGCCCGGTAGTGGCCTGTAGTGGTTAGTGCAGCCAAAAAGCCCAGGCTGCAGCATGAAGGGAAGATCTTTGCCTGCCCAGGGACCGTCATGGATGCCCTCACCCCCACCGCCCGCCGCCCTTCACCCGCCGCTGAGGGGTTGCGGGAGGCGATGCGACGGCACCTCTTCTCCAGCCAGGCCAAATCCCCCACCCTGGCCACCCGTCACGACCACTACCTATGCCTGGCCTTGGCCGTGCGCGACCGCCTGCTGCAGAACTGGGTCGACACCGCCGAGACCTACACCCGCGCCCACGTGCGCACCGCCATCTACCTCTCGGCCGAATACCTGCTCGGGCCCCACCTGGAGAACAACCTGGTCAACCTGGGTATCCGGGCCGATGCCGAGGCGGCCTGCCGCAGCATGGACCTCTCGCTTGAAGAGCTGATTGCTGAGGAGCCAGAGCCGGGCCTGGGCAATGGCGGCCTGGGTCGCCTGGCGGCCTGCTTTCAAGAATCGATGGCCAGCCTGGAGCTGCCCGCCATCGGCTACGGCATCCGCTACGAATTTGGCATTTTCCGCCAGCAGATCGGCTCGGAAGGGCAACAGGAGAGCACCGACCCCTGGCTGGCCTGCGGCAATCCCTGGGAGGTGATCAGACCGGAATGGAGCTACCCGGTTCAGATCGGCGGCCACACTGTAATAGGGGTTGCCCACGACACCCCGATCCTCGGCTGCGGCGTACACACCGCCAACACCCTGCGGCTGTGGTCGGCCCAGGCCCCTGATGCCTTCGACTTTGCTTCTTTCAATGCCGGGGACTACACCAGGGCCGTGCTGCAGAAGGTGCAATCGGAAACCCTCTCCAAGGTGCTCTATCCCAACGACGAACTGGAACAGGGCAAGCGCTTGCGGCTCAGTCAACAAATTTTCTTTGTGAGCTGCTCGTTGCAGGACATGTTCCGGATTCTCAAGGGGCAAGGCCTGCCGGTCAGCGACTTTCATCGCAAATACGCGATTCAACTCAATGACACCCATCCCGCCATTGCGGTGGCGGAATTGATGCGGCTGCTGATCGATGAGCATGGCTTGGACTGGGATTCGGCCTGGACCATCACCACGGCCACGATCAGCTACACCAATCACACCCTCTTACCGGAGGCTCTTGAGGCCTGGAACCTGGAACTGTTTGAGCAACTGCTGCCCAGACAATTGGAGATCATCTTTGAAATCAATGCCCGCTTCCTCAAGCTGGTGCGCCTGCGCCATCCCGGCAACCCGGCCCTGCTGGAAAAGCTTTCCCTGATCGAAGAGGGTCCCCAGCGGCGGGTGCGCATGGCCCACCTGGCCGTTGTCGGCAGCCACAAGGTGAATGGGGTGGCCGAGCTGCACAGCGAACTGCTGCGCCAAAACCTGTTCCACGATTTCGCCAACCTCTGGCCAGAGCGGTTTACCAACATCACCAACGGGGTCACCCCCCGGCGCTGGCTCGCCGTAGCCAATCCGCCCCTGGCCGAACTGCTGGACGCCAGCCTGGGCGAGGGCTGGCGGCGGGATCTGGATGCCCTCAAGGGCCTGGAGCCCCTGGCCCAGGACCCCGCCTTCCTGGAGCGCTGGCAGGGGGTGCGTCGCCAGGCCAAAGAACGGCTGGCGGCCACGATCCGCCAGGAATGTGGTGTGCTCGTCGACCCGGCCAGCCTCTTCGATGTCCAGGTGAAGCGGATCCACGAGTACAAGCGCCAGCACCTTGCCGCCCTGCATCTGGTCGAGCGATACCTGCGGCTGCGGGCCGGCGAAGATCTGCCGGCGCGCACGGTGATCTTCGGCGGCAAGGCGGCTCCGGGCTATGCGATGGCC
>JBIIJV010000189.1:0-5890 GCA_044233545.1 Cyanobium sp. | reverse complement strand
TCGGCGGGTTAGGCCGAGTCACAGCCCAACCCATCGCCGTGACGATGGACACCTCGAATGGTATTGGCTGCAGAGTTGAAGGGACTGTGCCTGATAATCAAACCATCCTCACACCAGCGAACCGTCCGAAGCAAGCCCCGGGCATCCGCCCACTCAATAGCGTGATCTGCCCGATTCCATCCAGTAGCGGCAAGCACGTTTTCTCCACGCTGGGTGGCGGCGGCATGTTCGTAGTTGATGTTAGCGCGTCACCGATGGCCATCGTGGCTGAGTACGATTTGAGCATTATGAATGCCGCAGGCTGTGGAGGCATTGAAACGCAGGGCTACATGCATATGGACACAGGAACTTCCGGTGCTGGCGTGTCGGAGTTCAGTGTTTATCGCTTTGGTGTCGACTATCCGCTGGCTCCTAACTTTTTGCTGCCAAACTCACCGCTGCCCATCGCTGTCTGGCAAGACCCTGACAACGGCAAACTCCTTCCAGGCAACAACCGCGACGCCCACGGCATGGTGGTGATCGACGATGAGCTTCACGTCTTTGATCGCGTCCGCAATACCGGCGACATCTTCCATATGCACGAACCATGGAATATCCTAGAGACCCACGACAGCTACGATCTCACCGAATCACAAGCCTGCGGAACCACCCTAGGCGCAACGACCAGCAACGATCCCACGCCTGATCTAGGGGATGCTTCTCCTGAGGGAGACACAATCTTTGTCGCCTTGCGCGGCCCCTTCCCATTGACCGTGAGCCATGCGGCTGCGGGCAGCTGCCCTGGCCTTGGCATCATCGTGCGCGACCCGATCACAAGGGAATGGCAGCTTGCCCATGTGCTGCCGTCCACAGTGCTGGATTTCAGCGGTTCCCTCAACCTCAGTGATCCCCACGCTGTAATCGTGCGCCGCAACGGAGCGGCCGCGGTACCTGGCCCCTTACCGCTGCTGGGCCTTGGCATGGGCCTGGCCTGGAGTCGCAGGTTGCGCAAGCGCCAACAAAAGAGAGCCAGCCAGACGCAAGCTTGAACGCTGTTCGGCAGCGCTCTGGATTGGAGGGGCTGACAAGATGTCCGCGCACAGATCAATCTGGTCAGCAGGTCGGTGCGGCAGGGATTGTGCGGCGTCCATAGAGAATCGAAGTAAAGCCGGTGAGATACATCAGCAGGCTGTAGACTGCGATGTATCTCACCATCTCGTTGTCCGTAACCATTCAGGGTTCGCGACACTCCGCCGTACTAATGCAAGCCTGGCCGTTCATCGCTGAGCGTGCAGAGATTCGCTGTTGCTTTCCTGCTTACTCAGGGATTCGGTCGTTGTAATGGCATCTCCCCGCCGCGGTGATGGCCAATCCAGGCCTGCTCCCGGAACTGCCAGATATCGCGGCCCTGTTGCCGCAGGGTGGTGTTGACCGTGAGCAGGCGGCTGAGGCAGATCGCGCCATGGCGGGATTGGGCGCCATGGCTGATCTTGCGCTGAATCACCGACTGGCGCAGGGCTCGATCGGCAGCATTGTTGGTGGCTCGCTTCCCTAAATCTGGCTGCATTGACCGCCCATTAGGCCGAGCAACAATTGCAGATCCCGCAAGCGCCAAGTCCAGCGGTGGCGCCGATCCGCCGCTGCGTGACCGGCAGGCGTTCACTTGGCGGGGGCATGGATTTAGTTGGGGAGCTCAGATGCCCCCACGAACTCGGCCGAGATGACCCCGGGCGGCAGGAAGCAAGGGCCAGCTCACCACAGGCATATCTGGCGCCTGGTTGGCCACAGCCTTGAAGCTGGCGGAGGCTGCTGTCCATTCGGAACAGCTTCCAATCGGTCTCCCCAGCTACTCGCCGATGGCGTATCGATGCACGTAGCGCATAGTTTTCTTTTTTCCCAGGAGAGGGAGGCCAAAGGTTAGGCGCCAGCCATAAGCTTCATCTTATAAATCCAAACGGAGACAGGCTTCTTGGCTGACGCTTTGCCCTGCGCGGTGCCAGGATTCGCCAGGCGCTGCCAGCTGGTTTCCTTGTCCCGTCCCTTCCCGCAGCCGGCCCGCTATTGCCTCAGCTTCACGGCGGCAGGGCTCAGGCCAGAGCTGGCGCCTTCCTCTCAGCAGAAGGTGCGATCGGCCCTGCTGCAGATGCTGAGGGATGCCGGATTGCTTGCCGGCAAGCCAGGCAAGGGCGGAACGCTGGGCAGCGTGCAATGGCCGCTGGTGACACCGCAGGTCCAGGCGCTGTTGGAGGACGACGATCCTTCTCTGCTGGCCGGTTTCCTGTTGGAACCTGCGTCTCGGCAGCACAAAGCTGGTCAGTCCATCGCGACGAAGCCGAGAGCCTCAGCCAAATCCGGCTCGAAACCAACGCGGAAGCCCGCAACCAAGCCAGCAGGTCAGGCTGCGGCGAAGGCAGCACCAGGGACACCGCCCAAGCCAGTGATCAAGAGGACCACCAGCCCTGCCCGGAGGCAGGCGTCATGAGCAGCGTCAGCGGCCTCAACAAGCGCCTGCAGGAGGTGCTCACCCGCCCCGGATTCCTGGAGATGCGGGGCCTGGCCAAGGAGGTGCCGATCTTCATTCAGACCTACAGCCCCGCCGATGAAGACCAGCTGCGGCTGGTGGTGAAGGGGGCGGAGCAGTTTCTGCGCAAGCAGGGCCTGCGGGTGAGGCACGTTGACTTGTTTGAGCTGGTGCTGCAGTTGCTGGAGGCCAAGGGCTATCTCGATGTGGTTTTGCAGGAGGAAACGAGCTGGAGCAAGAGCGACCTGTTAGACACCCTGCAGAACGTGGCCGAACCCACCACAGCCCTGATGCCAAAGCTGATGAAAGAGCTGGGAGAGGACACTCAAATCAGCTTGATCACCGGGTCCGGCCGGATCTACCCGTTCCTGCGCACCCACACGATCATCGAAGCGCTGCAACCAAAGATGGTGCGCCACCCGGTGGTGATCTTCTTCCCGGGCGAGTACTCCCAGGACGCCGACGGCGGCTCCTACCTGCGCCTGTTTGGCAGCACGTCCGCCAGCAAGATCGAAAACGCCCATTACCGCGCCATCAACCTCGACTACTTCGACATCAAGGGCTCATGACTTCTCAAACCATCGGCGAGCTCTTCCTCAAGCCGGTTGACCGCCCCATTGACGGGGTGATCAAGGCCGCTGACGAGAGACACCTCGACATCGAACTTGACGAGTACGTCGTCACCCGTGAGGTGAGCAAAGGCCTCGGTGCCTTCACTGACGCCTATTTGCACAACCCCACCGCTAATGGGGTGTGGATCTCGGGGTTCTTCGGGTCGGGCAAGTCGCACCTGCTGAAGATGCTGTCGCTGATGCTCGACAGCGAGAAGCGGGTGGGCGAACGGGAGAGCAGGCCAGTGGAGATCCTGCTGCCGAAGGTGGAGGATGAGATCATCCGCGCCGATCTCAAGAAGGCAACGGCGATCCCGGCACGCAGCCTGCTATTCAATATTGCAGAGAAATTTGATGGTGTTGGCGGCACCCACGAGGCACCGATCCTCGAAGTGTTCATGAAAGTGCTCAACGAGTTGCAGGGCTACTACGGCAACCAAGGCTATGTGGCCCAGTTCGAGCACGACCTCAACAAGCGCGGCCAGTTCGAAGTGTTCAAGCAGACCTACCAGCGAGTGAACGGCCGCAGCTGGGAGAACGACCGCGATGCAGTTGCAACAGTAACCAAACGCAGCTTTGCAAAAGCCTATGCCGAGCAGTTCGGTGGCAGCGAAGATGATGCAGTCAAAGTTGTTAATGACGCTAAGGACAGCTACCGCCTCTCGATTGAAGGCTTAGCTGGCCGGGTCAAGGAGTACCTCGATAGCCAGCCGGCGGGATTCCGGCTCAATTTCTTCGTAGACGAGGCAGGCCAGTTCATCGGAGAAGAACGAACGCGTCTGCTCGATTTGCAGACTGTTGTGGAGAGTCTTGCTATCGCTACAGATGGTCGGGCGACCGTATTCATTACCTCCCAGGCCGACCTCGAAGGTATAATCGGCCAGGTGAAGTTTGAGCAGGCGGACGACCTGAGCAAGATTCAGGGCCGCTTCAAGACCAAGCTCACCCTGGCCAGCGCCGATGTGCAGGAGGTGATCCAGCGGCGCCTGCTGGCCAAGAGCCCGGATGAACCAGAGCAACTTATCAATATTTACGAGCAGGAGAAGGAGAACTTCACCACCCTCTATCGCTTCAGCGATGGCTCGATTCAGCTCAAGGGCTGGGGTGACTGCCAGAGCTTCTGCGGGCTGTATCCGTTCCACCCCTATCAGCTGAGCCTGTTCCAGCAGGCGATCCAGAGCCTGGCGATTCACAACATTTTCGAAGGGCGCAACATGGCGGTGGGGGAGCGCTCGATGCTCTCGGTGTTCCAGGAGGTGGCCAAGGCGATCAAGGAGCTGCCGGTGGGGCGCCTGGCCAGCTTTGACCAGCTCTACGACGGCATCCGCGATGTGATCCGGGCCGACAAGCAGCAGACGATGGTGACCGCCCAGAACCAGGTGGGGGAGCTGGAGCTGCGCATCCTCAAGGCCCTGTTCCTGCTCAAGTGGGTGCCCCAGTTCAAGAGCACGGCGCGCAACATCGCGATCCTGTTGATAAGCGAGCCCAACTTCGACATCCGCGCCCATGAGCAGGCGGTGAAGGAGGCCCTGATCAACCTGGAGAGCCAGAGCTACCTGCAGCGCAGCGGCGAGATCTACGAGTTCCTCACCGATAAGGAAAAGGATGTTGAGCAGGAGATCAAGCGCACCGAGGTGTCGGATTCAGAAGTGATCAAGGCGCTGCACCGGATCGTGTTTGACGACGTGCTGCAAAGCAACAAGATCCGTTTTGCCGACAACGGCAATGACTACTCCTTTGCCCAGAAGATCGACGACGGCTTGATCAAGGGGAAGGACACCGATGTGGTGGTGAATCTGGTGACACCCGAGCATCCCAACTACGGCAATGAGTCGGTATTGATCAGCCGCAACATGGGTGGCAGTGAGCTGATGGCGATACTGCCGGCCAAGCAACGACTGCTCGATCAGATCCGCAGCTATCTCAAGACCGACCTGTACATCCGCCAGAACGGCGGCGGCGAGGACGAGACCCTCAACGCGATCCTGGCGGTGCGCTCCAGGCAGAACAGTGCCCGGCGTCAGGAGATCACGCAGATCGCCGATGATGTACTGCGCACGGCCGTGCTGGTGGTTAATGGCCAGACCCTCTCGGTTGGTGAGGGCGATCCGAAAAACCGCTTCAGCAAGGCCTGCCAGGAGCTGATCCGCTCGGCCTTCCCCAAGCTGAAGATGATCCGCGGCAGCTTCAGCGAAGCCACCGTGGCTCTGGTGGTGCGCGACCAGGACGACCTGCTCGATGGCCTGGCCGTGCAGCTGAGCGAAGCCGAGCAGGAGGTGCTGGTGGAAGTGGAACGCCAGCAGAAGCTGGGCGAGCGCCTCAGTGCCGAAGACCTGGTGCGCAAGTTCGAGGCGAAGCCCTATGGCTGGAGCAACTGGGCCACCCTCACCTTCATCGCCCGGCTGTATCGGCTCGGCAAGCTGGAGCTGCGCGAGAAGGAACTGCTCAGCAGCGTCGAGGTGATCGAAGCGCTCACCAACAGCCGCAAGCTGGGCGGATTGAGTGTGCTCAAGCAGGAGCAGTTCGACACCAGCACGGTGAATGCGCTCAAACGCTTCCACCAGGAGCTGTTCAACGGGCAGAGCGTCGGCACCGATGCCCGCAGCACCTGCGAAGCCTTCCGCATGGCGATGGCTGATGAAGCCCAGGCGCTAAAGGGAATAGCGGCCCAGAGCGCCAGCTACCCCTTCCTGGTCGCCGTGAAGCCCTGGGCCGAGCAGGCCGAGGCGATGGCCAAGAAAGACGACGGCTACCTGCTCAACCAGCTGGATACCTTCAA
>JBIIJV010000016.1:0-25719 GCA_044233545.1 Cyanobium sp. | reverse complement strand
TTCAGAACGGGGCGTAGTGATGCCATAGCCGGTGCCCTGGATGCCCACCGATTTGGCATAGGCACACACCGCCCTGCGATTGGCGCGGAAGGCCTCAGCCTGCTTCATTGGTTCAACACTGGTGCCCTATAAGCCAACGCCTGGCCCTGATTGCAATCCCATGCCAAGAGAACCACAGCCAGGGGCCCGATCTGACGGCTATAAGGCACCTGGATTACTGCGCCCCAACCTCGGCCCCAGCCTTGCCACCAACCTCGCCCCCAACCTTGCCCCCTTCGCCCCCAGCCTCCTGATCACCAGCCTGGCCGGCCTGTCCGCATTGGCCTGGCTGCAGCTCGCCCCCGCCAGAGCCGAATCCGACTTTCGTGCCCGGGTCGTTTCGATCGGCGATGGCGACACCATTCGGGTCCAACACGGCAACAAACTGGAGACGATACGGCTGGCTTGCATCGACGCCCCCGAGATGGCCCAGGTGCCCTACGGCGATCAGGCCCGCCGCTACCTGCAAATACGCCTGCGCTTGGAGCAAGAGGTGACGATCCATCCCCTCAACACCGATCGCTACGGACGCACCATCGCTGAGGTGATCGGCGACATCAACCTCAACCTGGCCCTTGTCGAAGACGGTCTGGCTTTTGTCTATCCCAAATACCTGGGGCAGTGCGATGCCCGCGAATACCTCGATGCCGAATACCGAGCCAGCCGCCATCGCTTTGGCATCTGGCGGGTGCCCGGCGGCATTGAGCGGCCCTGGCTGTTTCGCCACGGCCGTCAACATGAACGCCAGCAAGTACGCCAGCAGGACCGCTTAAAAGGACGCTAACAGGGCTGCGAATAAGGACGCCAACAGGCAATCCAGCACGGCCACCAGCCGGGGCGGCCCAAGAACCTCCTGCCCGCCGGGCTGAACTAGGGGCCGGCCACCTATCGAGGCCAACTTGGTCAGAATTCAGGTTTCGATGAAAAGATTGGTGCGACTGAAGGCTTCCTCCTCGGGAGTAAATGCCGGATCCTGTTCCACCAGGTTGGGATCAAAGTGGTAGGTCTCCTTGAGAAATCCTCCGGCTTCCAGGGCCGCATCCAGAGCATCAATCCGTTCCTGCGCCTTACGGCTTGATTTCTCCACGCCGATGGGATCCTGTTGCTGGAGCTGTTCTTGGAATTCCAGCCTCAAAGCAGCAAGCAGGGCCACCGGCTTGAGCAAGTCGTAAATGTCGACAATTCTTTCGGTGGCGACGCTCATTTCACCAAGGGCATGGCTGCGGGCTAGTTCCGAGTCAATACTTGGCCAGTAACGGCTGGTATAGAATGCTTTTTGATCACGCCGATACCATTCTTCCGTGCGGGCAATCGAAGCAGAAACTGTGTTGTGAAGCTTCCAGAGAAATAGTCGCAGCGAAGGTCCGTCTGTCACGGTTTCTAGCTTGTCTTGAAGCGTGAGCTTGAAATCGCTCCCTGCTGTTTTCTTGCCAAGTATCAGATACTCGAGTGGATAGAGATCAACCTCGCGGTTCTGCACAACATACGCATTAAGGTGGTGGCGGCAATAGGGGCAGGGATAAAGACGAGCAAACAGCTCAAAGAAAGATTTGAACAATTGAATCGATATCGCCTGCTGGTCCGGCTCCTGGGTACAGATAATCTCGGCACTGGTATGGAAGAACCGCCAAACAGCCGGGCCAATGTAGTAGGGGAAGCTGATCCTCATCTGCGCATCGCGGATATCATTTCTGCCGAGCTGAACATCAATGAAGGCCACGTACTGGGAAAGAGCACCAGAATCACGGCCAAATTCCTGACGCTCACGCCGTTTCTGCACACCGTTCAAATAGTGGTGACTGAGTTCCCAGGCCTGTTGCAGACTCCGCTTCTGCCCAGGGGTGCAGGCGCTAAATCCTTGCGCCACATCGGCACCAAAGCTGCTGAACTCACCGCTATCCAGGCTGCTCGCATACCAGGCATCCAATGCGGCCTCGTCTATGGCGGCGAGATTGGCCATATCACCCGCCGTTTCGACACTGAATGCATCAAGCAGCTTTGGCATAAAATCCTCATACCAATAGGCAACGGGCACCATCGCCCCATCAATTGCTTCGCCCCCATCCTCCAGAATCACCCTGTGCCAATGCTGCAAATAGCTCTTGGCATCAGCTGAGTCGGCCTGCTGTTCCGGTTCCCTCAGATTCTCCCCAAGGTCCACCTGACGCAAGCGGTTCAATTCTTGAAGGGCAAGGATGCCTTCCACGACATCGGCAAGCCCGAGCTTGCGTTTTTTCATCGAAATGGCAAATTCCACGCCTGCCATGAACATCTCGCGACTGGTGCTGGCCCGTGCCCGTGCTGCCGTCATGGCTGCCGCTTCGGCAAGCATGGCGGGTGATTTATCTAGACTGGACCATTCTCGGATGCGCTGTTGCAGGCGGGCTATCTCGGCCTGGATCGAGGCCGTGACTGCATCCAGGGCTGGATAGCAAGCAGGCTCGACAATCCCGAGTTGTTTATATAGAGCGATGGCTGTTTCAACAAACGGAGCGAAGTCGGTAATGCGGTAAGGGAGGTTGCGCACCTGCAGGTGCGTTTCATGGTTGGCGGAAAAACTTTCCCTGAAGCAGCGATAGGCCGCCCCCTGAATTAGTCGAAACATACCAATACGCATCTGCAGCCTTGATGTTCCCTGGGGCCGCTTTGAGGTGGAAAGCTTGGCTTCCGGTGGCTGGACAGCCGGCTGGTACGCCTTTGCCGGGGCTGGCACCGTGGCGCCAGGTGCTGGTTGTGCCACGCCTGCAGCCGGGATCTTTGCCCACGCAGTGGTGGAAGCCTGTGTCTGACCATCCACCAGCAGACAGAATTCCTCGAAATCAATCTGACCATCGCCATCGCGGTCGACAGTTGTGATCAGTTGCTTGAGGTCATCGGCAGAAAGCCCCACTTGTCTCATCACATCTTTGAGCTCCTCCTCTCCGACAAGGCCTGAACTGTCCTTATCAAACACCGAAAAGGCAAGTTTGAGCCTTTCCCGATCGGAGCCCAGCTGGTCGAGCATCAGTGTTCGAAATTCATCGCGATCGATGGCACCTGATCGATTCGTATCTACCTCACGAATCATCGCTTCAAGCACAGAAGTGGGGAGCCCGCCCGCCCCGAGGGATGCCATGGCCTCAGCTAATTCTGAGATGGAAATAGAGTTATTACCATCGCGATCGATGACGCGAAATGCCGACCACAGTTCTTCGACCTGCTGGTCGTCAATGCAAATATTTGACATAAATCTGAGCTTCAGTCGAGTGGATTGAACGCATTCAGATCATATCAATGGCCAATGGGCCTGTAGCAACGGGCCTGTAGCAACGGTCCTGTAGCAATGGGCCGAGAGGGGGCGCCGGTTATGCCAGAGGCGGCGGATCCCAGCCCGCCATGGCTGATGGCTCCCAACCCTGGCCCATGGTCTTGGCTGTGGTGCCTCCAAGCGCACGATGAGTCAAGGGCTGCTTAAGTCCTGGCTTGCCCGTCAGCCGAGGCGCTGCTGCCCGCCGCTGGCCTGGGCCAAAAGCGCACCACCAGGGACAACAACCATCCCAGCAGCAGGGGCCCATTCCCCCAGCGGTCGTAGGCGGTGAGTGACTGGCGCTGCCGCACCGTCATCGTCTCGACTGCGGCGATCCCCACCGGCAAGGTTGAGCGCAGCTGGCCGCTGGCATCCACCACCAGGCTGGGGCCCGTATTGGCCACACTCACCAGCCAGCGTCCCGTCTCAATCGCCCGTAGCCGGGCCAGGGCGGTGAACTGGGCCTGCAGGGCCCTGGGATAGGGATCCAGGTTGGCGCTGGCCAGCAACCAGCGCGCCCCATCGCGGCTGGATTGGGCCAGGGCCGTGCCATCGGCCAGCTCGTAGCAAATCGCCACCCCGATCGCTCCGGCCGGGCGGGGCAACAACCTCGAAGGGGCTCCGCCCTCCAGGCCACCCACCGCCGACAAACCACTCCATCGCACCAGCCGCGCCAAGGGCACCCATTCCCCCAGGGGCACCAATCGGTGCTTGTCGACGGCCCCACTGGCGTACCGCTCCCCCGGGCCAAAGCGCAGCACGCTGCTGCGCACGCTGCCGCCTTGCTGGCGAAAGCCGCCGGCCAGCACCTCGGCGGTGGCGGCCCGAGGCAGCGGCTGGCCCAGGGGCAGGGCGCCCTCGGGCAACACCACTACCGTGGTCTCAGCTCCGGCTCCAAGGCCGGCAGCGCCTCCGCTGGCTAAAGCGGCAGATCCCTGCAAGCTTCCCAGGGCCTCGTCCAGCTGATTAAGCAAACGCCGTTGGGAACCCGCTTCAAATTTGCGGCGGGTGGGGATGGCGGGCTGCACCACCATCACGTTTTCGCTCGCTCCATCGCCACCATGAACCGGGGTTACCGCCAGGGCCCAGCCCGGTCCATGGGCCACCAACAGCAGCGCCAACGGCAGCGCCAGGGCCCTGGGGCGACCCCGCAGCGCGCCCAATTGCAGCGCCCGCCACAGCCCCCAACCGATCAACACCTGCAGGGCCGCGATCGCCCCCGCACCGGCCAGCGCCGCCAGCGCCGCCAGGGCCGGATCGCCAGGCAGGGCCGAGGCTCCCAATCCCAGCCAAAACAACGGCCCCCTGGCCAGCAGCACCTCCGCCAGCCCCCAGCCCAGGGCCGCCACCAGGGCGGTGTCCAGGCGAGTGGGATCAAGAGGTCGCACCAGGGCTACCCAGGCGACCACCAGCAGTCCCCCCACCCCACCACAGAAACCCCACACCACCAGACAGAGCGGCAGGCTCAGGGGGGCCGGCACCCCGATCCAATCCAAAGGATGCAACCACAGCAGCCAGCGGTGGCTGACCAGGACGGCGGCGGCGCCCCACAGGCAGGCAGCCATCAGCGCCGTGCCGCGATGCGGAGAACCGGCCACCGCCCAGAGCAAGGCCAGCGCCGGCCACAACAGCCAGGGCCAGCCCACAGGCGGCAGGGCCACCCCAGCCAAGACTCCGCCGGCAATGGCAGCCAGAGCCCAGAAACGGCGGTGATTTCCCATGGCGCCGCAGCCTAGGCAGCTGCAAGCTGGTTGCAGGCGTCAGCTAAGGCGCCCCTATCCGATACCAAGGACCCGCTGCCATGGACCAGGGCAATCTGCTGCAAATGCTCGTCTTGCGGGGGCTTGGAACCACCTCCCTGGTCGGCGATCGACTCCGCAACGTCAGCCAGGACTGGGTGCGCAGTGGCCGCCTCGACCCCAACCAGGCCTCTGCTTTGGTGGATGACGTGCTCAAGGCCTTGCGGGGCGAAACTCCCGAGCTGGAACAGCAGGCCGAGCGGCAGTTGGAACGCAACCGCGATCACCTGCTCCAGGACCTCGGCCTGGCCCGCCAGCGGGAGGTGGACGAACTGCGGGGCCGCATCGACCGGCTGGAGCAGGCCCTGCGCCAGCGCCAAGGCTTCAACGAAGTCCCCGATTGAACCGGCACCAGCTCCATTGAGGCGAACCCAGCCTTTGCGGGCTTACCCAAACGGGCTTACCCCGGCGGGGCAGAATCCCCTCCGTATGAGCTACGCCGCCATGCGCGACATCCTGATCAGCGTCACCGTTTGCATCGCCTGTCTGCTGACGGCCTTCGTCAGCCAACTGGTCAACCCCACCAGCGTCGTCGCGGCCCCGCCCAGCGAACGCACCGCCACCACGGCGGTGCTCAGCGCCCCGGCCGCCAAGACCAGCGCCCCTGCGGCGCGCGCCGCCGTGGTGGCACCGCTTGAACTCGATCCCGACAACCCCAATCCCACCCTTTTCGCCATGGCCCCTTCTAGCCCCGAGTCCGCCGCCGATAGCGGCACCACCGTGGCCGGAGCGGCCGCCGCCCTCGGCGGTGAAATCACCACTCCGGCCGAACGGGTGACGGCCAGCGGGCTGCGCATCACCGATTTGGTCGTCGGCAGCGGCGCCGAAGCCAAAGCCGGCCAGAAGGTATCGGTTAACTACCGCGGCACCCTCGAAAACGGCAAGGAATTCGACAGCAGCTACGGCCGGGGCCCCTTCTCCTTTCCCCTCGGCGGCGGCCGCGTCATCCAGGGCTGGGATGAGGGCGTTGCCGGCATGAAGGTGGGCGGCAAGCGCAAACTCGTCATCCCCCCCGACCTGGGTTATGGCTCCCGTGGCGCCGGTGGGGTCATCCCTCCCAACGCCACCTTGATCTTTGAGGTGGAACTGCTAGGGGTCGGCGGCTGAGGCCGCCCCAATCCCGGGGGCTGGCATCTGGAAGGGATCGTTAGGATCGCCATCGCCGGGCCCCGGCCCTGCCCCTCGGCCGGGCCCTGGCCCTGCCCCCAAACGCAAGCAAAACCCGTCTTCCCCCTTCCATGGCTCACCAGCTGCCCGAACTGCCCTACAGCCTCGATGCGCTCGAGCCCCACATATCACGCAACACCCTGGAATTTCACTACGGCAAGCACCACGCTGGCTATGTGACCA
Source organism: Cyanobium sp. (assembly GCA_044233545.1). Taxonomy (GTDB): domain Bacteria; phylum Cyanobacteriota; class Cyanobacteriia; order PCC-6307; family Cyanobiaceae; genus Cyanobium. The sequence goes on along the minus strand of JBIIJV010000016.1, from coordinate 19,245 downwards.
ACCTCAACAACCTGGTCGCCGGCACGGACCTCGAAGACCAGAGCCTGGAGGCCACCATCCTCGCCGTCGCGGGCGACACTGGCAAGGCCGGCATCTTCAACAACGCCGCCCAGGTCTGGAACCACAGCTTCTACTGGCAGGGCATCAAACCCAATGGCGGTGGCAAGCCCAGTGGCACTTTGGCGGCCCGTATCGACGCAGACTTCGGCAGTTTTGACGCCTTCAAGGAACAGTTCAAAGCCGCCGGTGCCACCCAGTTCGGCAGTGGCTGGGCCTGGCTGGTGCTCGACAACGGGGTGCTCAAGATCACCAAGACCGCCAATGCCGACCTGCCCCTGGCCCACGGTCAAAAGGCCCTGCTCACCATGGATGTCTGGGAACACGCCTACTACCTGGACTACCAGAACCGCCGTCCCGACTACATGACCACCTTCCTCGACAAGTTGGTCAACTGGGACTTCGTCGCCGCCAACCTGGCCGCCGCCTGAAGGCCCCCTTTCCCCCCGGCCCTATAACTCGCCGGGGGGATTCCCGTTGCCATTGCTGCACGCCTCCCTCAGCGAAGTCCCAAGGGCTTGGCGCTCGCCAACACGGCTTCAGGGGTGATCAGCATGGCGTCCCCATAGGAAAAAAAGCCATAGCCGGCCCCAATCGCCTGCCCGTATAGAGCCAGCAATCGCTGCCGACCGATCAGGGCACTGACCAGCAGCAGCAACGAACTGCGCGGCAGATGGAAGTTAGTTAGCAGTCCTTGCACCACCGCGAAGCGGAAACCGGGGCGGATCACCAACGAGACACGACCCTGATAGGGCCGCAACTGGCCGCCGTTGAGGGCCGCCACCGCCTCCAGGCAACGCACGCTGGTGGTGCCAATCGCAATCACCCGGCCGCCCCGGGCACCGCAGGCCTCCACCTGGGCCACCAAATCGGCGCTCACCTCCACCCACTCGCTGTGCAACTGCAACTGGCGCAGATCCTCCCTTTCCAGGGGCCGAAACGTGCCCAGGCCAACGTGCAGGGTGATCGGCGCGATCGTCACTCCCCCTGCCGCCAGGGCCGCCAAGAGGGCATCACTGAGATGCAGGCCGGCCGTCGGCGCCGCCACCGCTCCTGGGCGGGCGGCGTAGCGGGTCTGGTACCGCTGGCTGTCCTCGGCCACGGAACGATGAATGTAAGGGGGCAGGGGCACCTCTCCGTAGAGATCGAGCAGGCGTTCCAAATCTGCCGCTTTGCCATAGCCGGCTGGAAAGCGAACGATCCGACCGCCACTGGCCCCATCCACCTCCCGCACCTGCACCTTGAGCGGCGCCCCGGCAGAAGCCGCCGCAATCGGTCCCTGCAGCTCCAACCACTCCCCCAGCCGCACTCGCTTGGCGGGGCGCAGCAGGCACAACCAATCCGCCGCCCCTGGCTCCAGCTGGGCGCTGTCTTCTGGCCGCCACGGCTCCAGCACCAAAATCTCAATGCTGCCACCACTGGCCCGTTGGGCCCGCAGGCGGGCCTTCATCACCCTGGTGTCGTTGACCACCAGCAGATCGCCCGGCCGCAGTTCCTCGCCCAGATCCCATACCTGCCGATGGCGACTGGTTGGCTCAGGCCCCACCACAAGCATCCGCGCTTGGTGCCGCGGCTCGGCTGGCACCTGGGCAATGGCAGCCTCCGGCAGCTTGTAGTCATAGCTGGAGAGACATTCATCGGCATCGCCCGGTGGATCAACCTGGTCGGCCCAGGGCCCAGCGGCCGAAGGGCCAGAGGCCCAGGGGCCAGTGGCCGAGGGGCCAGCGGCCCAGCCGCTACCGCTCTGCGGCTGCGGATTGTCGGTCGGCGGTTCCGGGACCTGGTTTGGCTCAGAGGGCAAGGGTTTCGGGTCGATCTTCGATCAGGGAGGCGAGATCCTTGAGGAAAGCGGCCGCATCGGCTCCGTAAATGACCCGGTGATCACAGGTGAGGTTTACCTGCATCTGCCGCCGCACCGCAATCGAGCCATCCTTGAGCGCCACCACCACCGGCCTGGAGGCCGCCACGGCCAGAATGGCGCCGGTGCCGGGCGGCAAGATCGCATCAAAGCGATCAACACCGAACATGCCCAGGTTCGAAAGGGTGAATGTGCCCGTGCTGTACTCCTCCGGCTTGAGTTGCTTGGAGCGGGACCGTTTGACCAAATCGGCCCATTGGCGCGAAAGGCTGTACAAATCATTCTGGTCGGCGTTGGCCAGCACTGGCGTAATCAGGCCGCCGTCCTCCATGGCCACGGCTACGGCCACATTCACAGCTTTGGGATAGGCCATGCCGGCCTCGCTCGTTGCCGCATTCACCTGGGGATGGCGGGCCAGGGTGATCGCCACGGCCTTGGCCAGCAGCGCCGTCATCGTCACTCCCTTCGGCTTCACCAGTTGATAAAAAGCATCCAGCTTGTCGGTGCTGATGGTGTAACCCACCCGGAAGCTGGGCACCGCCAGGCTGGCAACCATGTTGCGGTTGACCGCCTGCTGCAAGGTGTTGAAAGCCACGGTCTCGCCGGGCCGGCCAAAAGCCTGGCCCGCCGGCGCCGGCGCCGGCGCTGTCGCAGCCGCAGCCAGGGGCCCAGCGGCAGGGGTTGGGGTTAGGCCACTGGCGGCCGGGGCGGTGCCTTCGGCAACCCGGGGCACACTCACCGGCTGGCCAGCGGCCTGCTGCACATCTTCGGCCTGGATGCGGCCATGGGGGCCACTGCCCTGCAGGCTTTCTAGGGCCACTCCCAGTTGACTGGCCAGCTTGCGGGCCCGGGGGGAGGCCACCAGGCGGCCATTCGAGGCAACGGCAGCAGCAACCGGAGCTGCCGCGGCGGCGGCAACAGGGACTGGCGCCAAAGATGGCGGCGGTGCAGCTACCGGGGTTGGGGCTGGTGCGGCTACTGCCGGTGCGGGCACCGCAGGCGCTGCAGGCGCCGCAGATGCAGATGGAGCCGCAGCCGCTGCAGGCGCAGATGGCGCTGCAGTTGCACTTGCGGCAGCGGCACCAGGGGCAGGTGCCTGGGCCTGGGCCGCCCCAATCTCGGCTTCGCTCTCGACAATCAAGCCAATCGTTTCGCCAACGGGGGCTGTGCCCCCTGCCTGCACCAGAACTGCAGCCAGGAATCCCTCCTGGAAAGCCTCCACGTCCATGTCGGCTTTGTCGGACTCGACCACCAGGACGGATTCGCCCCGGTTAACCCGATCACCGGGTTGCTTGAGCCACTCGACAATCTTGCCCTCCGTCATCGTGGAGCTGAGGGCGGGCATGAAGATGTCGTGGGTGGCCACAGGCAGGCTGCCGCTGGTAACGGGCCGGATCCTAACCAGCCCCCTCCATCGCCTCGATCACGCCATCGCGAACGACAACAGCCGCCTGGAGTTTCTCCACCAGGTTGTCGCCCACCCCGACCTGGCAAAAGCTCTCCAGCTGGCCCTGGTCCACGATCTCTTCCATGGCCAGCTCACGCACCTGGCGTTGCTGATCAAGCACCTGGCGCTTCTGTTCTTCAAGCTCAGCCCGCTTGGCGGCCACCTGCTGCTGCAGCGAACCGACTTGTTCTTGGACGCGGGGATCGAGGGGATTGATGCTCTGGCGACGGATTTCGTCTACCAGCCGCTGACCCTCCTGCTCAAGCTGGGCTAACTGCTGGTCAAAGCTGCTGATGGCGTTGCTGAGTTCCCGCTCGGCATCCTCCTTCCAGCGGGGGGTGACCACGGCCCGCACCGTGATCTGGCGCTTGATCGTGAAGGTCGTGCCGTCGGCCATGGTTCTGAAAAGTCAGAGCCAAGGCTCTCAGCCCATGGTGCTGAGGTCAACCGGGAGGACCGAACCCCAAGCCCATCAGATCGGCGGTTGCCGGCGGTGCCCCGCGAGGCGTATCGAAACGACGATTCAGCTGTAAAGCGCCTCAATCGCCGCCGCGTCCCGTTGGGCAATCCGATCCCGCCGTTGCTTGAGGGTCTGGGTCAGCAGACCGTTCTCAATCGTGAAGGGCGCCACAACTGCCACACCAGCAAGCCGTTCATCGGGGCGGGACCCCGCTCTGGCAGCCAGAACCCGGTTGAATTCACGATTCAGGGCCTTGAGCAACGCCGGATCGGCTGGCAACGGATCGGCTGACGGCGGACCCGCCGCCCCAACCTCTGACCCCTTGGCGACAGGCAGACCCTGGGCCGACGCCCAGGCGGCGAGGGCCTCGGCCTTGGGCACCAACAGCAAGCCCAGCTGACGGCGATCCTGGCCCACCACCATCACCTGCTCGACCATAGGTAAGGCGGCGAGGGCGTCCTCCAGGGGGCCGGGTTCAATGTTCTCGCCACTGCTCAACACAATCGTGTCCTTGGCCCTGCCGGTGAGCACCAGGGTGCCATCGCCCATTAATAGCCCCAGATCGCCGGTGTCAAACCAGCCCTCGCCATCAAGCACCTTGGCGGTGGCCTCCGGTTTGCCCCAGTAGCCCGCCATCACCTGGGGGCCCCGGGCCAGCACCAGCCCCCGCTCGCCGATCGCCAGGGTGCGGCGGCTTTCCGGATCAACTATCCGCAGGGAAGTCTCCGCCAGGGGCTGGCCCGCGCTACCGCGGCGATTGGCCCACTGGCGCCGGCAGGTGAGCACCGGGCTGGTCTCGGTGAGGCCGTAGCCCACCAGCAATTCGATGCCCACCGCCTCAAAAAAGCCATCCACATAGGGAGCCAGGGCGCCGCCTCCGCTGATGGCGGTTCGCAACCGACCCCCCACCAGTTGCTGACGCAGCCGCGGCCAGAGCTGGGCTGCTGCCAGGGCCTCGGCCGGCCAGCGGGCCAGGCTTTCGACCCGGGCCCGCAGGCGCGTCGCGGCCGATTCGGGGGCCAGGGTCAGATCTCGGGCGGTGCGGCGGGCGGTGTGGAACGCCCTGCTGTTGGCGAGGGCCGCCCGCAACAGCCGCTGGCGGCCGGGGGGCATGGCTGCCAGGGCATCTTCGAAGCCCGAGAGGATCGCCTCCCAGAGGCGCGGGACACTAACCATGTAGTGGGGACGAACCCGCTGCAGGTCATTCTTGAAATGGCGCAGGGCTGTGTAGGTCTGGCGGCAGCCGCAGGAGAGCAGGAAGTATTCGACACTGCGCTCATAGGCATGCCAGATCGGCAGCACACTCAAAACTTCGTCACCCGGCTTGGGGTCGACCAACGCCCCCAGGCTGCGTACCTGATGCAGCAAGTTGCCATGGCTGAGGGGCACCCCTTTCGGTTCGCCGGTGGTGCCCGAGGTGTAAAGCAAGGTGGCCAATCGCCCTGCGTCGCCGCTGGGCGCCGCCGGCAGCGGTGCGGCAGCGCCCTGGGCCATAAAGCTCGCCCAGCTAAGGCACGGCAAGTTGGCCGGACCAGGGGCGGCGGGGGCTTCCCCCTCCAGCAGCACCACGAACCTCAGGCGCTGGTAGGCCTCGCCGTCCAGCCCAAGCCGGGCCAGCAGGGCCGCCGATTCCACCACCAGGCCCACCGAGCCCGAATCGGCCAGGATGTAGCGCAGTTCTTCGACAGGGGCGCTGCTGCCGCGTACCGCGTTAGCAGCGCCGCAGCGCATCAGCCCCTGGTCCGCCACCAACCACCGGGGGCCGTTTTCAGCGAACAGCGCCACCACTTCACCACCCCCCAACCCCAGGGCCGCAAAGCCGGCGGCGGCCTGGTCGATGCGTTGCCGCAGGGCGCTGAAGCTGACGGTTTGCTTGTCCTCGGTGTCATGGGGGGCCACCAGGGCTACGGCATCGCCGTACAGGCGCTCCAGTTCGGGCCAGAGCTGGTCGAGCCCTTGCAGGGCGCTCCAGTCATGGCGGCGGGCCTGGGCCTGCCTATCTAGCTCCGGATTCGACCAGTGGATCTCGGCGGGCAACGCCATCAGCAAGCGGCGACGTGCCCCAATGGTTACCACCCCGGCAGCCGTTCTGCCGGCTGCGGCGGGCGAAGCGTCAGGTCGAAGTGACGGCCAAAGGCCGCAATCAACGGGGCGCGCAGGCTCTTGGCGCTGAGATCAGGCCGCCAATCGCAAAGCCTGCCCACGGGGCGATCCCGCAGGCCGCAGGGCACGATCGCGCCAAAGGACTGCAAGGAACAGGAAACGTTGAGGGCCAGGCCGTGCTGGCTGATCCAGCGCTTGGCCCCCACGCCGATCGCCGCCACCTTGTGGCCATCCAGCCATACCCCCGTCAGGCCCGTACAGCGCTCGGCCGTCAAGCCGTAGTCCCCGAGCAGGTCGATCACTACCGCTTCAAGGGCCCGCAGGTACCCATGCAGATCGGTGCCATGGCGGCGCAGATCGAGGATGGGGTACAGCACCAGCTGGCCAGGACCATGGTGGGTCACTTCACCGCCGCGGTCGATGCGAAACAGGGGCAACGGCGGTGTCTCAACGTCAAAGCCCAGGTGATCAAGGCTGGCCCCACGACCAAGGGTGTAACAGGGTTCGTGCTCCAACACGATCAGGGCCTCGGGGCCGCTGGGGGCCTCCAGCAGGCGCTGCTGCAGCCGCCGCTGCCAATCCCAGGCCCGGGGAAAGGCCACCGGCGCCAAGGCTTCAAAAAGGATTGCGGATCGTTTCGTGGCCATCACTCCTGTTCCTAGCGTGGGGGAGCATGAAGCGCCCTGCGATGCGATGAAGCTTCTGATCCACGGCCGGAATCTCGAGATCACGCCCGCCATCCGCGAGTACACCGAAGCCAAACTGACCCGGGCAATCCACCATTTCGAATCCTTTGTCAAGGAGGCGGATGTGCACCTCTCTGTGGCCCGCAACCCCAGGGTTTCCCAGCAAACGGCGGAAGTCACGATTTATGCCAATGGCGTCGTGGTGCGCGCCCAGGAACGCAGCGAAAACCTCTACGCCAGCATCGACCTGGTGGCGAGCAAACTGGCCCGCCAGCTCACCCGCTACAAGGACCGCATCCAGGCCCGTGAGCATGGCAACACCCCGCGTGGCGCCATCCACCTAGGCGAAGTGCCCGCCATCGACCAGGAGATCACCAGCACGGCCACCTTGGTGGAAGGCAAGGAGCCGGCCCTGCCCCAGCGGGGGGTCCGCCGCAAATATTTCGACATGCCAGCGATGTCCCTCGACGAGGCCCTGCATCAGCTCGACCTCATCGACCACGATTTTTATGTCTTTCGCGATGCGGCCAATGGCGACATCCAGGTGGTGTATCACCGCAACCACGGCGGCTTCGGAGTGATCCAGGCCAAAGGAGCGTGAGCCGCGACCTACCCGACCTAGCCCCACTGATCGATCACGCCCTGTTGGATCCCCACCAGGGCCATGGGGCCATTTTGCGCTGCTGTGATGAAGCCCGCCATTTCGGCTTTGCGGGGGTCTGCCTGGCCTCCCGTTGGGTGGCCGTTGCCCGGGAGCGATTGCCGATAGGGGGGGCGGTGCGGCTGATTTCGGTGCTGGGCTTTCCCTTTGGGGCCATCCCCGCCGCCGTGAAGCTCGCCGAAGCCGAGGCCGCCGCCGATGCCGGTGCCGACGAACTGGATGTGGTGCCGGACTTCGGCGCCCTGGCCGATCGGGACAGCCGTTTGCTGCTCGACGACCTGGCGGCGATCACCAGCTTGGGGCTGCCCGTCAAGGTCATTGTTGAGAGCGGCCGGCTGGAGGCCGAAACCCTCGAACTGTTGGTGGAAGTCAGCCTCGATGCCGGAGTCCGTTTCCTCAAAAGCGGCAGCGGTTTCGGTCCCCCGGTCACTGTCGCCCAGGTGCAGCGGCTGCGGCAACTGGCCCGGGGTCGGGCCGGCATCAAGGCCTCCGGGGGCATCAACAGCCTGGAACTGGCCCTTGACCTGGTCGAAGCCGGCGCCACCCGCCTGGGCACCAGCCGCGGCGTGGCGCTGATCGAAGCCCTGCGGCGGGGTCCCCAGCGCGATACGCCCGGGCCCGAAAGTCCTTTGCCGTAGGACGACCGTGGCCGATCGCACCTTGGAGGGCCTGGCCCTGATCAGCCGACCCCTGGGCGAAAACGATCGGCTGTTGACCTTGCTTAGTGAAGCCGAAGGCTTGACGCGCTTGGCGGTGCCCGGCGCCCGGCGTCCCCGCAGCAGCCTGGCCGCTGCCGTGCCCTTTGCTCTGCTGCAACTCCAGGTGGGCGGCGGTCGGGGCCTGCAGCGGGTGCGGCAGCTGCGGGTGTTGCGGCACTACGGGCACCTGGGCCAGCGGCTCGAAACCCTGGCCGCCGCCCAGGCCCTCGTGGAGCTTTGTCTGGCGCTAGTGGCCGAGGTGGCGGCCCCGGGCATGCTCGCCGACCTCCTTTTGCAGCTCGGCCGGCTCGAAGACGTGGTGCAAGAGCGCAGCCACCGCAGCGAAGCGCTGGCCATTGCCCTGCAAGGCAGTGTGCACCTGCTGGCGTTGGGCGGGTTTGCCCTGCCATTGCAACACTGTGCCCGCAGCGGTGATCGCCTCGATCCCCCCCTTGGCAACTGGGAATGGCGCTGCAGCCTGATCCCCAGCGAAGGCCTGGTGATCGGCGCCCAGGCGGGGGCGCGGGTGCTGCTCAATGCCTCCGAGCTGGCCCTGCTGCAGCGTCTACCCCGACCCCAACCGCCGCGCCGCCGTGATGGTGCCCTGATGGGACCAGAAACTGTATGGCTCCATCTGCTCGACCTGGTGGAGGCCTGGTGTGGTGAACACCTCGGCCGGCGCCCCCGCGCCTTCAGACTGCTGCGCACCGGCTTTGAATCCATGCCCCAGCCCATGCCGGAAAAGCGATGAGCACGGATCCAGACAAAACAGCACGGGGGCTGGCTGGCGTGCTGAGCCGAGATGGCTTCCGCCGGCTCTGGGTCGGCCAGATCTTCTCCCAGCTCGGCGATAAGTTCTACATCGTGTTGATGGTGTTTCTGATCGCCCAGTACTGGGTGACGGACACCCCAGGGGCGGATTCCGCCCTGGCGGAGGCGGCGGCGGCCATCCGCATCAATCTCGAATCCCGGGCCCAGGTCATCACCCTGTTGGCCACAGGGATCTACGTGGCCAACACGGTGCCGGCCATGCTGCTGGGCACCGTGGCGGGGGTCTGGGCCGACCGCTGGCCGAAGCGCTCGGTCATGGTGATCTCCAACGGCGCCAGGGCCGTGATGGTCTTGCTGGCGCCCCTGGCCCTGCTGCCGGGTCCGGTGTGGCTGGGCCTGAGTTGGGGCTACTGGGCCCTCGTCGGCATGACCTTTTTGGAATCGGTCCTCACCCAGTTTTTCGCCCCGGCTGAACAGGCCGCCATTCCCTTGCTGGTCGACAACCACCAGTTGTTGGCGGCCAATTCTGTCTACCAGACCACCAGCATGGCGGTCACCATCGTCGGTTTCGCTGTCGGTGATCCGGTGCTGCGGTTGCTGCATGGTCTGTTGGCCACGTTGGGCCTGCGTCACGGCGAATTCCTGCTGTTGCCCCTTTGCTACGGCCTTTCCGCCATTGTGCTCGCGGGCATCAATCTGAACGAACCGCCCCGCCAACCCCGCAGCGCCACCGTTTGGCAGGAAATTGGCGAGGGTCTTGTGGTGCTGCGGGAGCGCCGCAGCGTGCGCTCGGCGATGCTGCAGTTGGTGTTTCTTTACAGCTTGCTGGCCGCCCTCTACGTCCTGGCCATCAGCCTGGCGGCCGCCATCAGCCAGCTGGGGCCCACCAGATTTGGCACCCTGCTGGCTATGAGCGGCCTGGGTCTAGCCCTGGGGGCCGTGGCCATGGCCCAACTGGGTGACCGCTTCAGCCGCAGGCTCCTGGCCAGCACGGGGCTGGGCACCATTGCCGCCTCCCTCATATTGCTCGGTCAGTTCCGGGGACACCTGGCCATCACGTTGCTCCTCTGCGCCGTGCTTGGCGTGGGCTCAGCTTTGCTGGCGATCCCGGCCCAGACCACGATTCAAGAAGACACCCCCGAAGACCAAAGGGGCAAGGTATTTGGCCTGCAAAACAACCTCATCAACATTGCCCTCAGCCTGCCCCTGGCCCTGGCCGGAACGGTGGTTTCCCGATTCGGCCTCTTACCGGTGCTCTGGGGGCTGGCAGCTTTGGCGATTATCGCGGCCCTCAGCGAACAGCCTTGGCGTGGCTGCTAGCTTGATGGGCTGAATGCTTAGCATCGGTGTCGCACATTGCCTGGCTGGGCAAGAAATCCCCGTTTTGCGGCAATGTCACCTACGGATTGAGCACAACCGAAGCCCTGCGGCGCAGGGGCCACTCCGTTAGCTTCATCCACTTCAACACCCCGCCCGCCGGACTAGGTCGCCAAGACGCCACCGACGGCGAAAGCCCAGCTTCTTTGGCCGCAGCCTTGGCCAGCAGCGAAAGTGCCGAGGTGGTCACCCTGCCCTATTTGGTCAAGTCCCAGGTTTACACCATTCCTTCACCCGGGGCCCAGCGGGAGTTAAGGGAATCGCTAGAGCGGCTGCGGCCGGATCTGGTCCACGCCAGCCTCACCCTTTCCCCCCTGGATTTCCGGCTTCCCGATCTTTGTCAACAGCTGGGATTGCCCCTGGTGGCCACCTTCCATCCGGCCTTCGATGCGGGACTGCGCAACCTCACCGCTGGCACCCAGCAGCTCACCTATCAGCTATACGCACCCTCCCTGGCCCGCTTTGATCGGGTCATCGTGTTTTCGGCGCTGCAGGCCGATCTGCTCGAACGGCTCGGGGTGCGCCGCGATCGACTGGCCATCATTCCCAACGGTGTGGACACTGACCTGTGGACCCCAGCGCCCCACTTCGATTCGCCGAACCTGGCGGAACTGCGCCACCAGTTTGAGGGGCGAAGGGTCTTTCTCTACATGGGCCGTCTTTCCACGGAAAAAAATGTCGAGGCCCTGCTGCGGGCCTGGCGGCTCGTACGTCCCGAGGGGTGTGTTTTGCTGATCGTCGGCGATGGCCCCTTGCGGGGGCTGCTCCAATCCCAGGCCGAAAGCGATGTGATTTGGTGGGGCTATGAAGCCAGCCTGCCCCGGCGGGTCGCCCTGCTGCAGCTAGCCGAAGTCTTTTTGCTGCCCTCCCTGGTGGAGGGGCTCTCCTTGGCCCTGCTGGAGGCCATGGCCACCGGTACCGCCTGCGTCGCCACCGATGCCGGTGCCGACGGCGAAGTGCTGCAAGGGGGTGCCGGCATCGTGATCAGCACCCAGGGCGTCACCACCCAACTGCGCACCCTGTTGCCCGTTTTGCGGGACCAACCGGTGCTGACCGCCGAACTGGGGCTTCGGGCCCGGGCCCGGGTTCAGGAGCGCTACACGCTAGAGCGCAACATCGACGCTCTTGAAAAGCTTTACGCCGAGCTGACGCTCCAAACCATTGCTGTCTGAAGCCTTTAGGGGAAGGCCTTGGCGGGGCTGAATCAATACCGCTCCGGCACCGGAGCCCGCCAGGTGAGTGCCACTCCGTCGGCGCGCAGTGCGTCCGCCCGCTGCTCCAGGCTGCGACGATCGACTCGCCACAGCCGATAGAGCCCAGCCCGCCCCAACTCCTGCAGCTTCAGACCTTGCCAATGGGGGGCTGCGGCCGTGGCCCGGTCGATTACCACCAGAACGCTGGGCTGCTGCTCTGGGGTGGTGGGAGTTTGGCCCCTTCGACGCTCGTAACGGAGGCGATCGGCCAGGTTGACGATCGCCCGGGGCTTGACTCCCTCGTAGATCACCAGCCGGCGGCTGTAGTAATGCAACGAGGGCTTGAGAATACCCACCATTGCCAGCGGTTCAGCCGGAGGGCTTTGGCTCAGGACGGCCGCCGCCATCTGGCGCACTGGCAGGCCCCGCAACCGATCCCCCAGGCTCCAGGCGGGAACCAGCACCAGAGGCACAAACAACACCAGGGGCGCCTGCAGGGCCAGCAGCCGCCAAGAGGCCTGCTGCTGGCCCTGCAACTTGACCTTCCAAAAGCCCTTCCAAAGGCCAAGTACGGCTGCCAGCAGCCAGAGGAAGGCTGCCAAAGGCAACAGACCCGACCGCAGCAATTCGGGGGCCAGGGTGGGTAACTCCGGATCCCGAATCAGGGGCAGCCAGCGGGGCGCTGCCAGGAAGCCAACTCCCAAAAGCAAAGTCATGGCCAAGGTGAGCCCCCAGGCCCAGCGCAGCGCCCTGTCCGGGTGGGCCGCGGCCACCAGGGCGATCAGCAGCGCCGCCGCTGGGGTCGCCGGCAACCAGTAGCTCGGCAGCTTGGTGGCGGCGATGCTGAAGAACAGCAGGATGGCCAGCAGCCAGCAGGTTGCAAAACGGGCCAGGGAGGTGGGCGGTGCCGGCTGCAATTCGGCCCTGCCTGACCATATCCCTAACCAGGGCAGCGGCCCCAAAGTGCGGCCCAGGCCCAGCAGTAACAGTGGCGTCGCCGGCAGACTCGCCACCACCAGCACTGGTGCGAAAAACCACCAGGGTTGGAGATGGTTATTCACCACCCCGGCAAAACGCTGGAAGTTGTGATAGCCAAAGAAACTGCGCCAATAGGGCTCCCCCTCACGCACCAGCGCCAGGGCGTACCAAGGCAGCGCCACCAAGGTGGTCAGCGCCAGGCCCCGCAGGGGGCGGAGGCTGCGCAGAACCCTCAACGGATCGGCCTGGAACCAGGCAAAGGCCAGCCAGGTGAGCGCCGCCAGCACAACCGCCACCGGTCCTTTGGTCAGGACCGCCAGGCCCAGCAACAACCAGGACAACCACCAGTGCCGACCCGCCGAGGCATAACTGCGCCAGCCAAATAACAGGGCCAGGGTCAAGTTGGCTGCGAAGAGGGAATCACTGACGGCCGTACGACCCCACAACAGGGCAAGGGGTGAAAGGCCAAAGGCCAGGGCGGCCCCGAGGGCAACGGCCGGACCGGTGGGCGCTTTCGCTGGGGTTGCGGCCAGGGCTGGTTGGGGCCAGCGCAGCAGGGTGTCACAGAGGGCCAGCATCACTAGCACCGCCCCGAGGGCGGAGGGGAAGCGGGCCGCCCAGGTACCCAGCGGATTCCAGGTCACCTGGGCCGGCAGGCCATAAATCAACCCCATCAGCCAGTACACCAGGGGTGGTTTGTCGTAACGGGGCAAGCCATTGACCCGGGGAATCAGCCAATCCCCTGTTTCGGCCATGGCCCGCGCCGCTGCGGCGAATAGGGGAGGGGTTTCATCCACCAAACCGGTGGCGCCCAGCTGCCAGAAGAAAATCAGAACTCCCAGCCCAAGGGTCAGCAGCAGCCAGGGGCCGGGGCGCAGGGGATAGACCTTCAAGACATCTCCTCTGATGAGACGTTGGACCAGCGTCCTTGCCATAGGGCCTGGCGCTGGAGAATCAAAAGCACGGACAGGAGCGCCAACAGGGCCCCCAGCCACTGCAACGGCCGCAGGCTTTCTTCCAGAAACAGAAGTCCACTCAACAAGGCGAACACCGGCGTCAAGAAAGTAAGGGCCGTGAAGCCGGTGAGATCACCCTGGCTGGCAAACCAGAAAAAAAGGCCGTAGGCCAGGGCACTGCCCAGCAGCGACGCATAGGCCATCAGCCCCCATTGGCTGGCCGTCCATTGGGGCCATAACGCCAGGGCCGTGGCGGCATTGGTGCCGCCATCGCTGGTTGGGGCCTGGGCCATCCAAGCCGCCCCCAGCACCAGGGGCAGGCCGCCCAGCAGCATGTGCCAGCCCGTCACAACCAAGGCATCGCTGTGCTTTGTGGCGAAGCGGCAGAGCACCGTACCCACCGCCATGGCCGCCGCCGCCCCCAGCATCCAAAGCTCTCCGTGGCTCCAGGCCTGGAGATCGCTGACCCGGGGACCCTCCAGCCACCAATGGCGCAACAGGTCGGCGGGCAACCCCAGGCAGAGAATGCCCAGCACACCGAGCAACAGGCCAACCCAACCCACCGGGTTGATGGCCTCACCGAAAAGGGCACGGGCCAGCAGGGCCACTAACAAAGGCTGGGAGTCGATCAGAACCGATCCCAGGCCGGCACCACTGCGGCCCAGGCCCATGGCCAGCAGCCCCTGGAAGAGGGCGCCGTCAACGGCGGCGAACAACAACAGCCAGGGCCAGTCTTGGGCGTCCACGGCCAGGGGCCGACCCAGGGCAACGGCCACAGCCAGCAACACGACGCCGGCGGGCAACAAACGCAGGGCGGCCACCATCAGGGGTTGGGCCCCAGCCAACAATGGTGTCATCGCCGCCATCGCCGTTCCCCAGAGGGCAAAGGGCAGCAACATCAGAAGCCAACGAATGGCTGGCGTCATCGGAACCTGGCGGGGTTGGTGAACCGATCGGAGCCCTCCTGGCCGTCGCAACCGGCCCACCTTTTTAGGATCCTGCGATCGAACGTGATGCTGATGCCCTGGCCCTGGCGCCGAAAGACCCGCAAAACCCTGGCGCGCATCGCCATCGAGGGTCCTATCAGTGGCGGCACCCGCACCCGGGTGCTCAAGGCCCTTGAGGAGGTGGGCAAACGGGAATGCCCGGCCCTGCTGCTGCGTATCGACAGCCCTGGCGGCACCGTGGGCGACAGCCAGGAGATCCACGCTGCCGTCAGGCGCCTGCGCCAAAAAGGTTGCCGTGTGGTGGCCGATTTCGGCAACATCTCAGCCTCCGGGGGCGTTTACGTGGGGGTGGCCGCCGAACGCATCGTGGCCAATCCCGGCACGATCACCGGTTCGATCGGGGTGATTTTGCGGGGCAATGACCTCTCGCGGCTGCTCGAACGGGTCGGCATCCGCTTCGATACGGTCAAAAGCGGCATCTACAAAGACATCCTGTCCCCTGACCGGGCCCTCAGCGAAGACGAACGGCAATTGCTGCAGCAGCTAATCGACGCCAGCTACGACCAGTTTGTAGCCGCCGTCGCCGAGGGCCGGGGTCTTGACGAGGCGACGGTGCGCAGTTTTGCCGATGGGCGGGTGTTTACGGGCTCCCAGGCCCTGGCCCTGGGCCTGGTGGACGAGCTGGGCGATGAGGAACGGGCCCGACGGCTGGCGGCGGAACTGGCGGGGCTGGATCCGGAGAAAACACCAACAGTTGAATTTGGCAAAGCCAGCAAACGGCTGCTGGGCCTGCTGCCCGGCCGCGCTTTGCTGGCGACGCTGGCGGAGGCCGTCACCCTTGACCTCGCCTGGTCCGGCCAACCCCTGTGGCTCTATCGCCCCTGACCATGGTTATGCAACCTGCCCTCGAGCTGCGGGCCCTGCGCGGGGCCACCACCGCCAGCGCCAATACCAGCGAAGCCATCACCGAGGCGGTCAGCGAACTCATCGAGACCCTGGTGCGCGATAACGCCCTGGAAGGTTCCCGCCTGCTGTCGGTGACCTTCTCGGTGACGGCCGATCTCGATGCCTGCTTCCCTGCAGCCATCGCGCGACGGCGCCGTGATTGGGATGCCGTTGCCCTGCTGGACTGCCAGCAGATGGCCGTGGCCGGCGATCTGCCCCGCTGCATCCGCCTGCTGGCCCATGCCTGGATGGAAGCGTCACGGGCGTTGGTCCATCCCTACCTGCGGGAGGCCTCCCGGCTGCGGCCGGATCGGGCCCGGCAGGGGTCCTGCGCTGAATCGGTGAGCGCCGATCCAACCAGCTGCCCTGCCGACCACTAGAGCCGTCCTGGGCCAGGGGCCCTGTTGAGAATCAAAGTTCCAGCCACTCTTCGCATGTCTGCCATGTCCCGTTTCGCCAGTTTCCTGCGGCCCTGGCTGCTGGGACTCAGCGGAGCGGCCTTGACCACGACCGCCGGCTTGACCACCAGTGCGCTGCCAGCCCTGGCTCAGGCTACCCCTGGCTTGATGGAATTTCGCTGGGAGAACAATAAAGACTATCGAAAACTCTATTTCTTTCAGAGTGAAACAGCCCGACTGAAACGAGCCGAGTATTACCTGCTTTTGCGGCCAAAAGATCGCAAAACGGCTATTCTTAAGTTAACAATAACAATTCCGGCTACTTTTAACACCAGCATAGAGCCAAAACGACTCAAATTTTGCAAGATGGCTGAGGGGGGCATGCTTAAACGCACCCGTTGTGAAAAAACCATACCCGCCACCATTGAAGTGGCCGCCAATGGACGTTCCATTGACATCTTCCCCGACACACCCGTTTCCGAAAAGGACACTATTGGCCTCTTCATGAACGTGTTTAACCCTGATACCGCTGCCATGTCTCAGTTCAATGCCCTTGCCCAGGCCCCTGGCCAGTTGCCGATTTCCAGCTATTTGGGCAGCTGGCTGATTCAAATCGACCCCTAGGTCATCCATCACAAGGTCCTCGGGCCTGGCTAAGGACCTTGGCTATTGGTCCAGCGACCGCTGGACTGATAGGATAGCTGGCTGAATATTCAAGATCATGACCAAACGCACCTTGGAAGGAACGAGCCGCAAACGCAAGCGGGTTTCCGGCTTCCGGGTACGCATGCGCACCCACACCGGCCGCCGCGTCGTGCGGGCGCGCCGCCGCCGCGGCCGGGCACGGCTGGCGGTGTGAGGGTCGCTAGGTGGTTCTGCCCCAAAGGCACCGGCTGCGGGGCTCGCGGGTCTTCAATCGCCTTTACCGCCAGTCCCAGCGCTTCCATGGCACCTCAATGTTGCTGCGTGTGATGGCGGCCCATCCAGCCCTGTTGCCCCCTCCCGAGTGCCATAGGCCATCAGCCTGGCGTGGCGCCGTTGTCGTGAGTGGCAAGGTCAGCAAAAGGGCCGTGGTGCGCAATCGCCTCCGCCGCCTGCTGCATCGCCATTTGCTCAGCCTTGATCCGACCCCACAACAGCCGAGCTGGATGGTGCTCAGCCTTAAACCAGGCAGTGCCGAGTTGGATCCGGCCCAGCTGCTGGGAGAATGCAGTTACTTGTTGCGCCAGGCAGGACTAACGAAATGACAAGCGCCACCGATTCCAGTGCTGGCCCTGCCAGCGGCCTTGAGGGCCCGACGCCCCAACCGGTCGAAGCCCAAGCGCCGTTGACTGCCGCCGCCCCTGCGGCCCCAGCGCCTGCTGCAGGCGGCGGCGCCAGCATCAACGAAACCGTGTTCTATGAGGGTGGGCCTGCCCTGGGCGACCTGATTGGCAACCTGCTGTTCGGGTTGACCATCATCGGTATTCCCTTCGCCGTCGCCGCCCTAGTGCGGGCCCTGTGGGTTCGCTATCGCATCACCAGTCGACGCATCACCGTCAACGGCGGCTGGCTCGGTCGCGATCGCACCCAGGTCGTGTACAGCCAGATCCGTGAGGTGCGCTCGGTCCCCAGGGGATTCGGCAGTTGGGGAGACATGGTTTTGGTTCTCGACGATGGCTCCAAGCTTGAGATGCGGGCCATGCCCCGTTTCCGCGAACTGGAGGCCTATATCGAAGAACGGCGCCGCTCCAGCGCCAAGACCCCCAAGACCCCCAAGGGCCAGCCATCCCGCCCAACCACTGGCTTCACCCCCCAGGAAGGCCCCAGTGCCTGAGCGACACCACCTTGATCAACGCCCTCGCCCCAACGGTTTCCAGCTCCGGGCACAAACCGTACCGTCGATTGCCCTGACGCTCCGGCACACTGGCAAGCGAACGGTTCCCTTCTCACCCAGCGCTCCCCTGACGTGATCGGCTACATCTCCGACAACCTCCTGCTTCCGATCCTGGATTTCTTCTATCGCCTGGTTCCGAGTTACGGACTGGCGATCATCCTGCTCACGGTTGTCATCCGGCTGGCCCTGTTCCCCCTCAGCGCCGGGTCCATTCGCAGCGCCCGCCGCATGCGCATCGCCCAACCGGTGATGCAGCAACGGCAGGCCGAAATCAAGGCGAAGTACGCCAGCAACCCCCAGAAGCAACAGGAGGAGCTGGGCAAGCTGATGAAGGAGTTTGGCAATCCCCTTTCAGGCTGCCTGCCGTTGGTCGTGCAGATGCCGATCCTGTTTGCCCTCTTTGCCACCTTGAGGGGTTCACCGTTCGCAGATGTGCCCTACACCTTCAACCTCAAGGTGTTGCCCGCCGACCAAAGCACCGCGATCGAAGCCAAGCCCTTCAGTACCCCCAGCCACTCCATCTTCGTCACGGCAACCAAACATGTGCCGGTGATCGGCACCCTGGAGAACGGCACCAAGTTGGGGGTGGGTGAAACCGACCAGATCCAGCTTCACACCAGGGAGGGGGCCAGTTATGACAGTGTGCTTTCCGAAGTTGAAAATGGCCAGGCATTTGCCCCCAGCTGGTCGGTGACCAAGGGTGAAGGGGTCGTGTCAGTGGATCCGGATGGCACCATTCATGCCCTAGCCCCTGGTGATGCCGTCGTTGAAGCCAAGGTGCCTGGTCTGGCTGCCCGCAGTGGCTTCCTGTTCATCAAGGCCCTGGGCCAGGTGGGCTTCCTGACCGACGGCTCAATCAACTGGGACATCGCCTTCCTGGTGGCGGCCTTCGGTGCCAGCCTGTTTGTCTCCCAGATCCTTTCGGGCATGGGCATGCCCGCCAATCCTCAACAGTCCACAGCAAACCGCATCACGCCGGTGATGATCACGGCGATGTTCCTGTTTTTCCCCTTGCCTGCTGGGGTGCTGCTTTACATGGTGGTTGCCAACATTGTCCAGGGGCTGCAGACCTTCTTACTCACCCGTGAGGCCCTGCCCGAGAACCTGCAGCAGATCCTCGATAAACAGATGCAACCGGCCACAGCCACGGCCGGAGGCGCCGCTGGAACGACCAACCGACTGCCGTTCGAACCCAAAGGCAAGAAGTGAGCCAGTCCGCCTCGCCGTCTCCCCCGGGCGACGATCTGCAGCCGGTGCCGTTGCAGGAGTTGCGCCTTCTCGATGGAGGGCGCAGCTGGTCTGTCGAGCAGGAGATTGGGGGGCTTGAGACCCTTACTCCTGTGCGGGGTTATGTCCAAGTTCTTCACCACGGCGGCGTCCTTGAGGTGCGTGGCCAAGCTGAGACGATTGTCACCCTCTGCTGCGCCCGCTGCCTGCAGCACTTCAACCATCCCCTCAGCGCCTCCGCCCAGGAGTTACTCGAGATTGACGCCTCCCTAGCCGCCGAGACCATGGGATTGGCCAGCGCCGAATGCGACGATCGCCTCGATCCTGTGGGCTTGTTTGATCCCCAGCGCTGGATCTTCGAACAACTCAGCCTGCAGCTACCCCTAGTCAACCGCTGTGGCAGCGATTGTCCCGGTCCAGACCGCTGGAGCAGCGAGGCCAGCCAGACTGACCCGCGTTGGGCGGCCTTGCGCCACCTCAGCACCTCCTGACTCCAGGTCATGTCCCCGACCCTGGCCGACCAACTGGATCTGCTGATCCGCGCCCGCACCCCCATCCTTTGGATCCGCACCCTTGAGGAAGAGCGGGTCGTGGTGCTGCTCCAGGA
>JBIIJV010000153.1:0-7123 GCA_044233545.1 Cyanobium sp. | reverse complement strand
CCCCTCCCCCCTCCCCCATGCCCCCGATCTCCGGTGAGCAAACCGCCCCTTTGACGGCTCCGGTCCCCCCTGGGACCAGCAGTCCCGGCACGGTGCTGATCACCGGGGCCTCCTCGGGGGTTGGATTGTTTGCGACCCAGGCCTTGGTGAGCCGCGGTTGGCATGTGCTGATGGCTTGCCGCGATACGGCCAAAGCCCGCCGGGCCCAGCAGGCCCTGGCCATCCCTGATGCCGCCGTCACCCACCTGGCGGTCGACCTAGGCGATCTCGACAGCGTCAACCGTTTGGTTGCTGCAGTGCACGCCACCGGGCGCTCCCTGGATGCGGTGGTAGTCAATGCCGCCGTCTACAAGCCAAGCCTGAAGCAGCCCGAGCGCTCACCCCAGGGCTACGAAATCTCGATGGCAACCAACCATCTGGGTCATTTTCTGTTGATTCAGCGTCTGTTGCCCGACCTGGAGCGCTCCAACCATCCCTCCCGTCGTCTGGTGATCCTGGGAACGGTCACCGCCAATTCCAAAGAGCTGGGGGGCAAAATCCCCATCCCTGCGCCGGCCGATCTGGGCGATCTGGCTGGTTTTCGTGCCGGTTTCCTGGCGCCGGTGAGCATGGCCGATGGCAAGCCCTTCAAGCCTGGTAAGGCCTATAAGGACAGCAAGCTGTGCAACATGATCACCACTCAGGAATTGCATCGGCGCCTGCATCAAGCCACTGGGATTGTGTTCACTTCTCTCTACCCGGGTTGTGTCGCCGATTCTCCCCTGTTCCGCAACAGTCCCCAGGCCTTTCAGGTCATCTTCCCCTGGTTCCAAAAAAACGTGACCGGCGGCTATGTCAGCCAGGCCATGGCGGGCGAACGGGTCGCCCAAGTGGTTGCCGATCCCGAATTCGCGGTTTCAGGGGTCCACTGGAGCTGGGGCAATCGCCAGCGCAAGGACGGACGCCAATTCAGTCAGGAACTCTCCGACAAGGCCAGCAATCCCCAGACGGCCAGCAACATGTGGGACCTTTCTTTGCAGTTGGTCGGCCTGCCCCAGCTCTGAGATCTGGTTAAGCCAAGGCTGGGATCATTGCTGATGACGAACCCCGGCCCTTTGGGCAGCGCAGGCACGGCTTCGGCCTGCTACTAAGGTTCCAGCCCCCTTGGTCGTTTTCATGTCCCGACGCTTGTCCTGGGGATTGGGTCTGCTCCTAGTCGCCGGTCTCGTTTTGGGTGCCTTTTTTGTGCTGCCCTTCCGTTCCTGGTTGCCCGGTGGCACCGTGGCCGATGTGCCCAACCGCCTTGTGGTCAATGGCACCGCCTTGAACCGGCTTTTCCCGGAGCCGCAAGTGGGTGAAAAATTGGTATTCACCCAGGAGAAGCGGGGCTTCAGCCAGGCCCGTCTCAAGCAGGGAGATGAGGTGCGTGCCCTGCTTTCAATTTCGGACGTGACCAGCTCCCCCGCCAGCCGGGACAAATTCAGCGGCAGCGGCAGCACATTGGCGGGTTGGCCGCTGGTGGAGCAGGGGGACCAGTCGAGTGCCCTGCTGGTGGCCGACCGCTTCCAGGTGAAGGTGCTGGGCCAGGGGGCGGGGCTGAGCCCCGATGAGCGCCATGAACTACTGGGGGCCTTCAATCTCCAGGCCCTGGCCGCCCTCAACCCCGCCTCGGCCCCCAAGGCATTGGCGCAAGCCCAGCCCAGCGCCAACATGCTGGCGGCCCTCAAGGCCGCTCGGGCCGCTGCCCACCGCGAGACCGCCGTTCTGACCCCCGCCGCATGAGCACCACCGTTCTTGAGCGTCTTGAGCGCTTGCCCCACCGCAACCTCACCGTGCTGGCGCTGCGGGGCATCAGCACCCTGGTGCCGGGAGGTTGGACCAACATCACCAGCGCCGAGGAATTGATCCATGACGTGCTCGGCAGTACCGACCCCGAACTCACCCGCCAGGTGCGGGAACGGGCCGACGAGCTCAGTCGCGCCCGCCATGAGGGCTATGCCCGGGCCCTGAGCCTCTACGACGCCGTCAACCGCTCCCAAAAGGCGGCCGGCGGCCTGCGGGTGCTGGCCAATGTGGCTGGCGCCCTGCCTCTGGTCAAACGCCTAACCCTGTTCACTCCCGCCAACGAGACCCTGCAGGCGGCGGATCTCAGCCTCAAGGTGGCTGCGGAGATGCTGGCCTTCACCCAGGTGAACGGCCTGCCGGGCGACAGTTTCGCCGACTTCGGCGCTTCCCTCGCCGAATACACCAGCGAGGCCCGGGTGCGCATGGCGGCCCTAGTCTGTTTCGATGCCTTCCTGCCCCTGGGGGACCAGGCCCTGCTCCGCCTTGATCAGCTGTTGGGTCAGGTGGCCAGCCACGAGTTGCGCCAGTTGCCCGCCTATGTGGGCATGGCTGGGATGATTCCCGGCCGCGGCGACCAGGCCCATCTCAGCTTCCTGCGCCGCAGCGTTGATCAATGGGTGGGCTGGGCCGATGGCTTCGCCTCCCAGCTCGGCCTCACGGCTCAGCGCAGCGTGCGGGCCCTGGAAACCAGCATCGGCCCCTGGCACGGAGGCTTCGAGCAACTGGCGATTTTCCTTGATGCCTTCACCGACACCTACGCCCACACTGGAGTCCAGGCCGTGGCCCGCCGCTTGGTCGAACGGGCCGCGGCGGAAATCTGATGACAGACTCTCTCGATTAAAAGCACTGCCGCCTGCAACGGCGGACGATTCCCATGCGCTGGTCTGACGGCCGAAGAAGTGACAACGTTGAGGATCGCCGCGGCATGGGCGGACCTGTCCTGGCCGGCGGGGTCGGAATTCTGGGCATCATCCTGGCCCTGGTGGTGGCCCTGCTGGGGGGAGATCCCTTTGTGGTGTTGCAACAACTGGGGGGGGGAGGCGGCATCGGCATGGGGGGTGCCCCTGTCTCGATGAGCCGTCCCCGCCAGCAGACGCCGGCGGATAACAAACTGGCGGACTTCGTCTCGGTGGTTCTAGCCGACACTGAAGACACCTGGAGCAAGGCCTTCCGCGACAACGGCGGTACCTATCGCGCGCCCAAGTTGGTGATCTTTGATGGGGTCGCCAATTCAGCCTGCGGCCGGGCGGCCGGTTCGACCGGACCCTTCTACTGCCCGAATGACCAGAAGGTTTATATCGACCTCAATTTCTATCGCCAGTTACGCAGCCAATTGGGGGCCCCCGGTGATTTTGCCCAGGCCTATGTAATCGCCCACGAAATCGGCCACCATGTGCAGCACCTGCTCGGCATCGATCAAAAGGTGCAGAGCATGCAGCGGCGCATACCCCAATCCCAGGCCAACCAACTTTCGGTGCGCCTCGAACTGCAGGCCGATTGTTTTGCCGGGGTATGGGCCAATCAAACCCAGACCCAGCGCGGCACCCTGGAGCAGGGCGACCTGGAGGAGGCCCTCAATGCCGCCGCCCGCATCGGCGATGACACCTTGCAGCGCCAGAGCACCGGTTGGGTGCGGCCGGAATCCTTCACCCATGGCACCTCAGCCCAAAGGCAGCGTTGGTTCATCACCGGCCTGCGCAGCGGTGACATCAACAGCTGTGACACCTTCCAGGCTCCCCAGCTCTAGGGCCATGGCCGGGCGATCTTCAGTTGGAAGCCTTATTGAGCCGTTGCACGATCAAGGTCATCAAAATCAAGGAGCCGGCCAGGGCCAGCAGCAGGGCGGTGGTCATTGAGGCTTGAACAATCTCAGCACCCATTATCTGCGCCGGCTGCCATGAGCCAGGGGGACGAGTCCCAACCGCTGCTGTTTGTCTATGGCAGCCTCAAACGCGGCCAGCGGAGCCATCACCTGCTGCAGGGGCTGCCCTGGCTGGGGCAGGCCTGGCTGCCGGGCGCCTGCCTGCACGATCTGGGCCCTTTCCCGATGGCGGTCCTTGGTGAAGGACGCATCCAAGGAGAGCTCTACGGCGCAAGCGAGGCCGACCTGGCGGCGTTGGACCGCTATGAGGGGGCGCCGCGGCTGTATCAGCGCCATTGGCTGAGCCTGGAAGACGGCCGTAGCGCCTGGGTTTACCTCGGCCGGCCCCACCAGGTGCGTCATATCGCCCCCCTCGCCAGTGGCTGCTGGCTGGGCCCCTCGGGCCCGAAACTCCGTGGCGGCGGCCAAGGGGAGGCCACAGCCAAAGCCAGGACTTCGACCGCGGCAACAGCCATGGCCAGAGCCAAAGCGCCAGTCACAGCAACATTTGCGGCCCTGACCCAGGCCCTGAGCCTGGCGCTGGTTATGGCAGGCGGCCTGCGGCCCGGTTGGGCCTTCGACACGCTGGGAGCCTGTCAGTCCTGGCAGAACAGCCGCGGTCAGGCCCGCATCGAAATGGCCAACGGCATCGGCGCTGCCCACTACCTCACCAAGATGAAGCGCCTGCAGGAGAGTGATCCGGCGGCGCCGGTGCCGCTTTATAGCGAGGGTGATATTGCGCGGGTTTGTAGTGAACGCTGAACGATTCTCAGAGATGAGAGCAGTTGCACCGGAGGAGCCACGGCCAGGGCAGTGGCAGATGCCGCCAAAGACCGATCGCAAAAGCAATTCAGGGGCAGGTTCAGACCAAGTTCAGACCAAGTTCAGACCAAACTAACTGGATTGAGTGCAAAGATGTGATCGTCGTAATCAAGATCTCCACCGCCAAGGAGATCTTCCAGGCCAAATACGTTATCCCCGAGCCTGCGGAAGTGGCTGATCGAATCACGGTTGGCAGCGGCAAAGCCAAAGTAAGTTTCCTCAGACTCGAATGTTTTGACCACTGCCATCGGAGCTAACAAGCTGGACTCGTTTAGATTGACTCGACCTCCGCTTGACTGAAGGTTGCCGACAGTCAGGCCAGACAACTGATCAACACGGTTGCGATCAGCAGCATTCTTGTAGTCCTTATCACCCGGATTGACCACACTACCAGTCAGGGGATCTAGAACAGCACCGTCAAGATTAAGTACCTTATACAAGGAGAACACAGGCGAATAGCTAGCTTCACGAACCAGGCTCCAATCAGCTACCACGGAGCGGCCGGCCAGGGCATTAGAGCTGAAATCGAACACGGTGGCCTCCATCTGACGCCCGGCAATCAACTCATCCAAGCCTGGGGCTGCTGGCGCCATGACCAGATTGAAACCGAGACCACTAGGAGATGTCACCTTGGCGATAGAAGTGGCCGAATCCAAGCTATAATCAAGGAAACGGAAAGAAGAACCGAGTTCAGAGAGTTTGGATTTTCCACGACTCAGATCAGCAAAAGTTTTATCAACTGTTTCGTAGAAACGTAGGGTTTGGCCATTGCGAAGGGCAATTTTACTACGCAAATCAAAGCCACCCATATCTGGAGTGTTGCTAGATTCCAATCCCGAAAAAAGTACATTACCCCTTTCGCGAATCAAATCTAACGTAATTGGAATACCATTCTCTACCACGACAAATCCAATCTCATTAACTGTTTTAGCCCTACTAATCAATGTGGCAGTAAGATTGACAGCTGCTTTCGAATTTGGACGGCTTGGATCAATAATCTGCAACTGCTGACTGTCGATAAACTTAAATCCAGGGATTAAAGTTTCTCTGGTAGCGGTAATAGATCCAAGAATCTTGCCTCGGGCAGCATCCAGGTCACCCATACCATTATCAATGGGGCGAAGCTGGAGCAGATCAAAACTACCATCGCCATCCAGGTCATAGGCGGTGGCCCCACCATGCCGACTGGGATCATAGGTGAGGGCTTCCATAACATCACCGGTTGTGGGATCTATGCTCCAGAAACTAACTGCCTCACCGCCACTACTTGCAGACGGGTATGGCAGAAGTTTTGGATCTAAGACCATAGAACCTTGATCATTAATTGTATTTATATTGAACTCATAGGCAAGGGAAAAGGTTTGGACATTGGTAGTTGCGGAGGTAGCCTGTTTAATGAAACTAATTGCTGCATCGCTAAGCGGTTTGACAGCAAACGTTTCTGAACCTGCTTGCATACCACTGGTTGAGAGCTGGAACAAGCCGAAGTTCAAGGACGCCGAATCAGGTCCCTGGTTGCCAGCCTGATCACGCTGCCTGGCCTTAATAGACCAACGCTTGCTGGTGTCAGCCCAGGCAAAGTTGAACGATGACCCATCAAAATTGATCCAGGTTTCGCCATTGTCTTCTGAATAGGAGTAAGCGGCGTCAGCCTCCAGGTTTTGAGCATTCACCACCACCTCCTTGCCCGCCTGAACATAGGCAATCCAATCCCCGGAGGCAGTAATACTGCCGTTGGAGAGAGCTAAGGTAGGTGCAGGGGGGGGCGTGGTGTCAATTTTGATAGGTCCTAGCTGGCCGTTAACGCTATAGTCACCTGCGCTATTAATTTGACGTGCGATGATGCTTCCGGCGAGATATGTGCCAGAAGGGAGCAAGAAGGAGTTACCAGAACCGGCGCTCCAGCTACCGCCGCCATTAGTTGAATACTGCCAAAGTGAGCCAACCTCAAGGCCCGTCACAATGACAGAGGGATTGTTGGTGATGCCGTCGCTGCTGCTGCTGCCGTTGTCGCTGGCTAGGGCAAGCTTTGGAGCCGAAATAGCAGGAGAAGGGGGCAAGAGACTTAGTTGGATTTCCTGCAAAGCCACGGCTTTGCCATCACTCAAGCCCAGAACAACGCGAGTGGTTGCCAATTGCGCCTCTGTCAAGCCTGGAGGCAGAGTCGCCTGGAGTTTCGTGCCCGTGGTGCTGATCCATGCTGGAGCTTCCAGCAACACCAGATCAAGCCTGTCACCATCGGGATCACTAACCGATGTACCAAGGTCCAGCATGACCTCAAGACCTGGCACAAGGTTCAACGTGATCGGTGCTTTCGTGAAGCTGGGAGTGGCGTTGATCGAAACTCCGTTTGCAAGCAGTTGCTGCCGGATTTGCGTCCAGGATCCCTGGGGAGGTAGCCCATCAACCAGTATTTTATCAACGCCGAGGTTAAAGTCGAGGATCTGGAGAAGGCCTTCGCCTGGGTCGGAACTATCAATCAGGAAGCTGTCAGATTCCTGATCGACTGCTGCAATAACCGCTGGAAAACCATGGGCTGGGGCATTTGCCAGGAGATTGCCACCGATGACTACATCGCCCACAGCGCGAAGGAAAAACCTGTCTACCCCTGCTTCG
>JBIIJV010000151.1:0-7148 GCA_044233545.1 Cyanobium sp. | reverse complement strand
ATCCGCGCCACCGGCCGCACCAGTGTTCCCCAGGTGTTTATCAACAACATGGGACTTGGCGGCTGTGACGATCTGTATGCCCTCGAGCGCAATGGCCAGCTCGATTACCTGCTGGGCCGGCAAGCGTGATCACCACCAGCGAGCGTCAGGGGGCCCAGCTCTTTGTGGTCGACCCGATCGAGCGACTGAGGCCGAGCAAGGACTCCAGCGTGGCGCTGATGCAGGCGGCCCAGAGGGCCGGCCTGGAGGTTTGGGTCTGCACCCTTGCCGACCTTTCCGCCCGCGCCGATGACGCCCTTGGGGCAGCTGGCCACCGCGCCCATGGCTGGGTGCGTCGCCTCACCCTGGCGCCCATGGCCTGCGAGGGCGGCCAGTGGCAGGTTCCCGACCCCTGGTTCAGCGCTGCAGAGCCCCAGCTCCTGCCCCTCGATCGTTTCGGTTGGATCTGGATGCGCAAGGACCCGCCGGTGGATGAGGCTTATCTCTATGCCACCCATCTGCTCGACCTGGCCAGCGCCAGGGGCGTGCGCGTCCTCAACCGTCCCGATTCCCTGCGCGGCCACAACGAGAAATTGAGCGCCCTGCGCTTCAGTTCCCTGATGGCCCCGTCGATGGTGAGCAGCCGGGTCGACCAGCTGGCCGCCTTCGTGGCCGACCACGGCGAGGTGGTGCTCAAGCCCCTCGGCGGCCGCGCCGGCCAGGGGGTGGTTTTTGCCGCCGCCGGGACGCCGGGCCTGCGGGCCCTGCTCGAACTGGTTACCTACCAGGAGCAGTTGCCAGTGATGGTGCAGGCGTTTCTGAAGGGCGTCGAGGCCGGCGACAAGCGCATCCTGCTGGTGGACGGCGAGCCCCTCGGGGCCGTCAATCGCTTGCCGGTTGCTGGCGACTTCCGCAGCAACCTGGCCGTTGGAGGCATCCCCCAGGCCTGTGACCTGAGCGAACGGGAGCGGCAGATCTGTGGCGAGCTCGCCCCCTGGTTGCGCCAGGAGGGTCTGTTCTTTGTGGGCATTGATGTCATCGATGGCCACCTCTCTGAAATCAATGTCACCAGCCCCACCGGCATCCGCGAAGTGGAGCGCTTAGCCGGTGTGCCCCTGGCCGATCTGGTGCTGCAACGCCTGCTGCAGGGCGCGGCCCCCCTGGTGGCCGTCTGACCCGTCAGCAGGGGGCCAGGTTGTGGCTGGGATCACCCAGCAGGTGCAGTTGCTGCTGCAGAACCCCCAGCTTCAGGGCCACCTCCTGCAGTTCGCGCTCGGGCTGGGAGCCGCAGACCAGTCCGGCCCCGGCCGTCAGTTCCAGTTGGTCCCCGCGCAGGATGCCGCTGCGGATCGCCACCCGCAGGTCGGCATCCCCCTCACTGTCCAGCCAGCCGATGGGGGCGGCGTAATGGCCCCTTTCGAAGGGTTCCAGCGTGCGCAGCCAGGACATCGCCTGGCGACGGGGCAGGCCCGCCACGGCGGGCGTCGGATGCAGAGCTTCCGCCAGGGTCAGGGGATGTTGCCCCCCCAGGCGGGCGGTGATTGGCGTATGCAAATGCACCAACGCTCCATGGCGCGCCAGGCGCGGGTGTCGGGAATGCCGCGGGTTCAGGCCAGCCGCCTGCAGCACTGCGGTGATCGTGTCCACCACCAGCTCGTGTTCATGGCGGTCCTTGATCGAGCGCAGCAGGTCGGGGGCGGCTTCCCCCTGGGGGGCGGTGCCGGCCAGGCCGTCGCTGCGTAGCTGTCCCTGACGCACCGTCAGCAACCGTTCGGGGGAGGCTCCCAGCAAGGCTTCGCCAGGGCGGCGCTGCCAGAGAAAACGGCAGCTGCCGCTTTGGCTGTGGCGCAGCTCGGCCAACAGGGTCAGGGGATCGGGGGCGGATTCCAGCCGCAGTTGCTGGCGGGCCGCCAGCACCAGCTTGCGCAGGTCACCGCCCCGCACTAGTTCGAGGGCCTTCTCCAGGGCCTGCCGGTAGCCCACCTGCCAGGAGGGCTCGATGGCCAGTGGTGTAGCCCACAGCTTGGGGGCACGGCTGGGGCTATCGCCTGCGGCGGCGCAGCTTTCCAGTTGCCGGGCCTTCTCCCACAGTTCTTCGGCCAGCCGCCGGGGCGTGACGCCGCCACCCAGTCCCCCCTGCAGTCGCAGCCAGCAATGGTGCCCCTGGCGACTCAGCTGCCAGCGGGGCAGCACCGCCTGCACCCCCGGGGCGCCGTCGCCCGGCAGCAGGGGGCTGGCGAAGAAGGCAAAGGCCAGCAGCAGTCGGGGCCTGGCCAGCGCCGGGCAGGGCAAGGGCCCGCTGGCCAGGCGGCTGAGGGTGAGAGCGCTGAAGCGCTGGGCCAGCTCGAAGCGGCGCGGGCCGCTGAGTTCGAGGTGGTGGGCGCGACCGCTGGCCGCCAGGCAGAGGCCTGGACTGCCATCCCAGAGGAAGCGAAAGCCTTCGCCATCCTGCAGTTCGGGCAGCACCCGCAGGGGATCGACGGGGGCTAGGGGCATGGCCAGGCTGATCAGCCCGTCTTCGTCGTGATCTGCGGCCAGCCGGGTGGCCTCCGCGGCTAGGTCGGAGAAGGACGGAGGAGCCTGCACCGGGGAACCTCGAAACCGGGGAGAAGGCTCGATAAATGTATGGGGCGTTGTCGGGTCCTAGACGGTTGATGGCCGTGGAAGGGCCTAGGTCGTAGCAAGCCGTTACGCCCCGGGGGGTACCATGACGCCATGCCCACACTTTTGCCAGGTGAAGTGGATAGAATTGAATTTACCTGGGTGGTTTGATTGAAGTTCACTAGAATTTTCTCGGCAAAAGGGTCGCTTTAATGGCCGCCTATTCGCGTTTGACCTTGTTTGGCTACTGGCTTGGTCCTGTTTTTATCCTTCTCAGTCACGCCGGTTGCCTGTTGTTACTGGCCACTGGCTTCGGTTTGGGGGCCATGGCCTGGGCCTTGGGCCTTTACCTGATCCGCATGTTGGCCACCACGGCCATCTACCACCGGCTGCTGACGCACCGCTCCTACGACACCTCCCCAACCCTGTTGCGCCTGGGGTGCTTCGTGGGTGCCAGTGCCGGTCATATGGGCCCTAGCTGGTGGAAAGCCCACCACCTGGCCCACCACCGCAGTTCTGATGCAGCGGCGGACGTCCATTCGCCGTTCCAGCCCCACGCCGGTTTCAGGGGATTCCTTTGGTCCCAGGGAGGCTGGTTGCTTTCTCGCCAATTCCTGCCCGAGGCCCTGCCCGCCGATGTGGAAGCGGATCCCGTGCTGCGGGCCATCGACCGCTTCCACTTCGTGCCGCTGCTGCTGCTGGCCCTGCTGTCGTATCAGATCGGTGGGCTGGCCTATCTGGGGGCTTTCTGTCTCAGTACCACCCTGCTGTTTCACGGAGTTCAAACGGTCAATTCCCTCAGCCACCTCTTCGGCAGCCAGCCCTTCCGCACCGCCGACAACAGCCGCAACAACTCTTTGGTGGCCTTCCTCACCCTTGGCGAGGGCTGGCACAACCTGCACCACGCCTTCCAGCATTCGGCCCGCCATGGCTTCAGCTTCCGTGGCGATCGCCTCGTGGGTTTGGTGGATCCCACCTTTGGCTTCATCCGCCTGCTGGAGATCCTGGGCCTGGCCTGGAAAGTGAGGGTGCCCAGTGATCGCCAGCTGCAACGGCGGCGGCTTTGCGGCGATTCCCCAGGGCCAAGCATGAGCCTCGATAAGGTTGCTGCCGAGGCCATGCCAATCCCGGAAGTGATGCGGGGCTGAGCCCTGTCTTGGCACCGAAGCTGGCGCCAGGGCTGCTCAAATGGTCCGGTTCCAGCCGTTGCCCCACCTCCTTCATGTCGGATCCAAGGCCCGAGCGGCGGCGCCTCTGGAAGGCCGCCATCAAGTGGCCGATGTATGCCGTGGCGGTCATGCCGGTGCTGCTGGCGGCCGGCTGGCGCCGCAGCCAAGGGCTGCCGGTCAGCCAGTCCCAGCTGCTGTTGTTTCTGCTGGCGGCGGTGTTGCTGCTGGCCTGGGAAAACCTGGCTAACGATGTTTTTGATGCCGACACCGGCGTCGATGCCCACGGCAAGCCCCATTCCCTGGTCAATCTCACCGGCCGGCGGGATCGGGTGGCGGTGTGGGCCAACGGGGCCCTGCTGCTTGGCCTGCTGTTGATGGCGCTGGTCGCTTTGCGCAGCACCGCGGCGGTCTTTGGACTGGTGCTGCTGTGTTGCGGCTTGGGATACATCTATCAGGGACCGCCCTTTCGACTGGGCTACCGCGGCCTGGGAGAACCCCTCTGCTGGCTGGCTTTCGGCCCCTGCGCCACCGCCGCAGCCCTGCTGGCCCTGGCCCCCGCTCAGCCGGCCGCTGCCCCCGGCGGCGGCGCCATCCCCTGGGGCACCGCCCTGGTGCTGGGCAGCGGTCCGGCCCTCGCCACAGCCCTGGTGCTGTTCTGTTCCCATTTCCATCAGGTGGCCGAGGACGCCTCCCATGGCAAACGCTCGCCGGTGGTGCGCCTGGGCACCGCCCGGGCCGCTGGCCTGGTGCCCTGGTTTGTGGCCATCTCCCTGGCCCTGCAGTGGGCGCCGGTGCTGCTGGGGTGGTGGCCCCTTTCGGCCCTGCTGGGGGCCATCGGCCTACCCCCCGCCCGCGCCCTGATCCAATTGCTGGGCCAGGCCCATGACCAGCCCGAACGCATCACCGGCAGCAAGTTTCTGGCCCTGCGCTTCCAGGCCCTCAGCGGCCTGGGCCTGGCGGCGGGCCTGGCTTTGGCCCCCTGGCTGGCCCGGCTCGGCCCCGTTGGCCTCGGGCCGATCCAGGGGCCATGAACGCCAGCGGCGCCGGCGTTGATGCGCCGCTGCATTTGAGCTGGCGACCCTTCTCTTTTGTGCTGCCGACGGCCCTGGTCACGGCCCATGGGGCGGTGAGCGAGCGGTGTGGTTGGCTGCTGCGACTTGAGAATGGCGAGGGCCGAGTGGGTTGGGGGGAGGCGGCGCCGTTGCTGCTGACCCCGAACCCCCGGGCCCTTGCCTGTCCGCTAGCGGCGGCCGCCCTGGCGGATCTAGGCCCCGTCCGCAGTCGCCATGAGCTGGAAAGGTTGCTGCCCGCCCTGCCGTTGGCGCTGGGCTTTGCCCTCGGCTCGGCCCTGGCCGAACTGGAGGGCCGGGTGGGGCCGGCTGCCGGTGGTTGGCGGCCGGCGCCCCCGGCGGCCTGGCTGTTGCCCGCGGGGGAGTCGGCCCTGGCCGCAGTCGACCAGCTGCTGGCCGCTCAGGGCAGCCTGCGCCCTGGCCTGACCTTCAAGTGGAAGGTGGCCGCGGCGGCCGATGGCCTGGAGCGGGCCGTCCTGGAGGAGCTGCTGGGCAGCCTGCGACCCCCAGATCGGCTGCGCCTCGATGCCAATGGCGGCTGGGACCGGGCCACCGCAGCCCGCTGGGCCGATCGGCTGGAGGACGAGCCCCGGCTGGAATGGTTCGAGCAACCCCTGCCCCCCGAGGATGGCGAGGGTTTATGGGCTTTGGCCGCTCGCTTGCCCGTCGCCCTGGATGAATCCCTGCAGGCCGATCCCGGCCTGTGTCAGCGCTGGCCGGGGTGGCAGGTGCGGCGGCCGGCGATCGAGGGCGACCCCCGACCCCTGTTGGCCCAATTGCAGGCGGGTGTCCCCTGGCTGATGCTGAGCACCGCCCTGGAAACGGGGCTGGGTCGCCGTTGGATCGACCATCTGGCGGCCCTCCAGGCTGAGGGTCCCACCCCCACGGCCCCCGGGCTGGCGCCCGGTTGGACCCCCGAGGGGCCCCTGTTTGCGGCCGATCCCGAGCGGGTCTGGGAGGCGGTGTCATGAGAGGGGACGGATCCCCTGGTGCTGGCGGGGCCGGGGCGGCGGGATGACTCGGGCTGATCCCCTGCTGTTGAGCGTTGGAGCACCGGCGGAGGCCCTGGCGGACTCCCTGATCCAGGCCTGGGCCGCTGGCCGGGCCGTGGGGCTGGCCCATCCGGCGGAGGGGTCGGCCCTGGCGAAGGCGATCGGGGCTGGTGACGCCCTGGCACCGTGGCAGGCCGCCGTGGTGCTGGGCAGTGGCGGCAGTAGCGGTGGGCGGCACTGGTGTGTGCAGCCCCTGGATCACCTGCGGGCCTCAGCCGATGCCACGGCGGCCTGGCTTGTGGAGCGGGGACTGGATCCCGCCGCCTGCCTGCATCTCAATCCCCTGCCTCTGCATCATGTGAGCGGCTTGTTGCCCCTGGTGCGCTGCCGCAGCTGGGGGGCGGCCTTGCGCTTTCTGCCCCCCGCCTGGCTGCGGGATCCGGCCCTGCTGGCGGCGGCGTGCCCCCTGCAGCCGGGCCGGCCGGCGCTGGTGTCCTTGGTGCCCACCCAGCTGGGCCGGCTGATGGCGTGTCCCGAGGGGCTGGCCTGGTTGCGGGGCATGGCCGTGATCTGGGTCGGCGGAGCGGCCCTGCCGCAGGCTGACGCTGACCTGGCGCGGCGGCATGATCTGCGGCTGGCCCCCTGCTACGGCGCCACCGAAACGGCGGCCATGGTGACTGCCCTGCCGCCCGAGCGCTTCCTGGCCGGCGAGTCGGGCTGCGGCTCTGCGCTGAGTGATGTGGAGCTGCGCCTCGATCCGGCCGGGTCGTCAGCGCTGGAGGTGCGCACCGACCGGCTGTGCCCGGGTTGGCTGGAGGCCGGCCAGCTGCGCCCGTTGCCCCGCGATGGCCAGGGCTGGTGGCGCAGCGGCGACGCCGCTCGTCTGGCGGCAGGCCGCCTCAACGTGTTGGGCCGCCTGGATGGGGCCCTGCAGAGCGGCGCTGAAACGGTGTTCCCCGAGGCAGTGGAGGCCCGGCTGCTGGCCGCGGCGGCCCGCGACCGGCTGCCCCTGGAGGCCGTGTTGGTGCTGGGGGTGCCCGACGCCGGCTGGGGTGAGCTGCTGGTGGCCCTGGTGCGGCCCTGCGCCGGTGCCAATGAGTCGTCCCTGATCATGGATCTGCAAGCGATCACGGTCCCCTGGCGGCCGGCGGATCGCCCCCGCCGCTGGCACCTTTGCGGCGAACTGGCCCCCAATGCCGCCGGTAAGTGGGAACGCTCGCGCTGGCGGCGCTGGTTGGCCGAGGCGTGAGGAACTGCCCACCAAATCAACAAAAATGTAGTTGGCGTGGCTGTTCGGCCTAAAATTAGCTGGAACAAGGTTAATTTGGTCGGGCACC
>JBIIJV010000150.1:0-7157 GCA_044233545.1 Cyanobium sp. | reverse complement strand
TGATCCAGGTGCCTGCCATCGCCAGGAACTTGTTGCCGCGCATGGTGCTGGCCAGCCCCAAGCTGACGAGCATCTGTAATCCAAAGATCGGCAGGCAGCCGATGAATACCCCAATCGCCAGCCCCCAGGCCTGGTAGCGGGGGCTGCCCTCCTGGCGCCGCATCCAGGTGATCGCTTTGCGCAGGTTCTGGTGCAACCTGCGGCGCCAGATCCGCAAGGGGCGCCAACGGCCGCCGAATACTTTCGTTCTGGCCGGGCCCACGGGCCGCGCTGGCGGCCGAGACTGGCGGTGAAGACGGGGCATGAAGGCTGTGGGCGCTGCAACATCCGGTGAAGGATTTGACCCTAAGGAGCCCCGGGGCGGTTTGGTTGCTGCCGAGGACACCATCGCCGCCATCGCCACCGCCGTGGCCCCGGGCCAGGGCAGCGTGGCGATTGTGCGGCTGTCGGGCTCCCGGGCGGAGGCCATCGGCAGGCGGCTGTTTCAGGCGCCGGGCCAGCAGGAGTGGGCCAGCCATCGGGTGCTCTATGGCCATGTGGTGGAGCCAAAGAGCGGTGAACGGCTCGATGAGGCCCTACTGCTGCTGATGCGGGCGCCGCGCAGCTTCACCCGCGAGGATGTGGTGGAGTTGCACTGCCACGGCGGCCTGGTGGCGGTGCGGCGGGTGCTGAAGGCGGTGCTGGACGCCGGTGCCCGGCTGGCGGCGCCGGGGGAATTCAGCCAGAGGGCATTCCTCAATGGCCGTCTCGATTTGACCCGGGCCGAGGCGATCGCCGAGATGATCGGCGCCCGAGGGCAGCGGGCGGCCCAGCTGGCGATGGCCGGCCTGGAGGGGGGATTGCAGCGCCGCATCACTGCCCTGCGGGAGCGCTTGCTCGACCAGCTGGCCGAACTGGAAGCGCGGCTGGATTTCGAGGAAGACCTACCCCCCCTGCAGCCCGAGGCCGTGATTAACGCTTTGACCGCAGTGCGGACCGAACTGGAGGCCCTGGTGCGGGAGGCGGACCAGGGCCAGCGCCTGCGCGAGGGCTTGCGGGTGGCGATTGTGGGTCGCCCCAATGTGGGCAAATCAACCCTCCTGAACCTCCTCAGCCGCCAGGACCGGGCGATCGTGACCGATCTGCCCGGCACCACCCGCGACCTGCTGGAAAGCGAGCTGGTGCTCGAAGGCGTGCCCCTCACCCTGGTGGACACCGCCGGCATCCACGCCACCGATGATCTGGTGGAGCGGCTGGGCATCGGCCGCAGCCAGGCGGCCCTGGCGGCAGCCGATGCGGTGCTGCTGGTCTTTGATGTGGCCGCCGGCTGGGGCCCGGCCGATCAACGGGTGCGGGAGCTGGTGCCCGCTGGGGTGCCGTTGCTACTGGTGGGCAACCAGTGCGACCGCTGCGGCCTGGCGGCTGGGGCGGTGGCGGCTGGAGCCCCCGCCCAAGTGTTGATCAGTGCCCTCAGCGGCGCCGGCGAGACGGAGCTGGGCCAGATGTTGCTGCAATGCTGCGGCGCCAGTGCCAGCGAGGGATTGCAGGTGGCCCTCAACGATCGCCAACGCCAGCTGGCCGCCGCCGCCGCCGAATCCTTGCAGCGCAGCCTGGAGGCCGCCGCCGACGGCCTGCCCTGGGATTTCTGGACGATCGATCTGGCCGCCGCCGCCGCCACCCTGGGGGAGATCACCGGCGAGACCGTCACAGAGGCGGTGCTGGATCGTGTGTTCTCGCGGTTTTGTATCGGCAAGTGAGGGGGGTGTATGCACTTATTGGGTTCGAATGTTAACTGCCAAGAGTCAATCGATCAAGCTGAAGTGGTACCAATTGAAGATCTTGGAGAATGCTTGGATCCCAGAGACAGACTTGAAGGTGTTGGTCGGTATAAAAGTTGCCTTCTGTTGTCAGGGATGGACCGAGATGGAATGGCATTCTCAATCCGCATTTTCGGCTGCCTTGCAGCCTGCCTTGGACAGACTTCGCAACTTGGCAGTCAAGAAGAAACTGCTGTCTTTGTCTGTTGTTAGCAGCTTGTCGGGTCCGGCGATTCGGGATCGCATCAAGCGACAAAAGAGCCTCCTCTTGAAAGAGAGCAGCGTCTTGGCGATTGGTTAAATCAAGCAGAAGATCGAGATTAGCTTTCGCAGTCAGGATTAATCCATCAGGTTCTTCCTTGCGGGTGACCCAACGCTTCGAATACCACCGTTCTGCCCATGTCAGATCTTCCCAGCAATACACCCCATGGCCAAGCCAATTATCATCTCTGGCGCTAATTTGAAGACCTGCCCCATTTTGGGCTGCAACCGCAATGGAAATACTGTTGGCTGACCCAACATGATAAACCCTAACACTCGTCATATCCGCGCTGGGTATTGCGAATTCAGGTAGCTCAGTAAAGCGGTGCGCATCTGTCCTCGTTTATCAATCAAGAGTTGTATCGTATTGGCGATCTCCTCTGAATTGGCATCTCCTTGGGTTGCGGCACAGGAAGTTTCCCACCATTCCGTATAAGTATCAATAAACTTTGTCAGTAGGCCTGCCGCTAACTGGTCCTTGCTGCTGATCTCATCTAGTAGGTGTGCTTTGTCTTGGTCTGCGGAAAGGCCTAGTCGCTTTGCCACAATACGAGGTGCCTCATTGATGACTTCTTGATAGTCCTGTTGGGTCATCGCTAAATACATGGCTGTTTCCTCTGGGAATAGAGAAGCAGATCCACAGAATAGGTGGGCTGGCTTTGGGGCGTTGGAGCTGCCACGAGACTTAGCAACCCACGAGGGGCTGGATGCGCTCCAGCTCGTCGGCCAGCTCAGCACTGGCCAATTCCGCGTCATGGGCGGCCTGGGCGCGCAACCAGTAACCGGGACTGAGCCCCAGCGCGCGGCAGAGCCGCAGGTCGGTGTCGGCGGTGATCGCTCGCTGGCCGGTGATGATCTCGCTGATGCGGGAGGCGGGCACGCCGATCGCTTTGGCCAGGCGGTACTGGCTGATGCCCAGGGGTTCGAGGAACTCCCCCTGGAGCAGTTCGCCGGGGGTGATGGGGGATAGGCGGTTCATAGAAGCGAGACACGGCCCAACCGCCACAGAGGGCTTTGGTGTCGGCGTATCGGAACGGCCGGATCATGGCTTCACGATAGTTCCGCTAAGCAGAACGGTGGACGCCGCCACCCTGGGCAAAATCATCGGAGAGACCGTCACCGAGGCGGTGCTGGATCGGGTGTTTTCGCGGTTTTGTATTGGCAAGTGATGGTGCCAGAAGACAGCTTCAGCTTCAGCCAAGTCTTTGCCGCAGTCTGCGCCGCAGATTGCGGCTAGTTCTGAAGGCTGCGACCAGGCCGAGTAGGGGCAGGGGTCCGGGGACGGGCGTAGCGGACATCATGATAGTGCTGAAGTTGCTGTCGCCAGGTTTTTGCCACTGCAATAAGGCCACACTATGGACGTCATTTTCTCCATATAGCAATTGAAACGGGTGGTAACCCGCTGTTAATGAAAGCGTTGTTATGTCGTACGTGGGGCTATGTATAGAGGGATTTGAAATGATACTGACGTTACTAAGATAGGCGATAATTCCATCATCGGAGAGGGTCCTAAAGCTGTATGTTCCAGCTTGGTCGATTTGAAGGCCACCTGTCCAGTGAACCGAGAAAAAATTACTCACACCATCTAAGGGCGTTCCGGTGAAGTTCCAATCGGCATAGCCGGCATCGGGGGGGGTATCGGGATAATCGCTTCTGAATTGGAGATCAGTAAAAGCGATGAAGCTATCCTGGCGCGTAAAAGCCTTGGTATTTGATGTAAAAAAGCTCGGATTGCCATCGAAATAGCCTTCAAAATAGTCACCGCTCAATCCGGTGAATCCGGCCGCCATTGCCGATGAAGTAAGTAGAAAGGGAGACAGGCTGAGTGACGTGTAGCGAAGTATACGAGTTAGGCCGGTGGCTAGTAAAGCTTTGGCGAGTAGGGTAGTAGATTTATCGCGAGTAAGTTTATTCATTTGATTTAAGGATGAAGAGTGATGAGCAAATTGATTTTAAATGACTTCATTCCTTAATGGTTAAATCCACATGAATTTTTTCAGATTTAAGAATTTATTCGCCCATCTAAATTTATTCCTAGGCTAAATTGCGCTCCACGCTTCAAGTCAAGCCACTGCTCCGCCGCCATCAAGTGATCTGGCCGCACCAGCCCGCCGCTGACAGCCAGCAACACCAGAACCTGTAGCAGCAGCAGAGCAATGCCCAGGGCATCGGCTTCAGCCATTGAGCCGCACCCCCAGCTCATAGGCCTGACTCACCACGTTGCTGCGCAGTTGGCGGCGTTGCTCCACCTGGGACTGGGGATAGAGGGGCAGATCCACATCGGAGCTGGGCCTGGCTTCGCCGCGGGCATGGGAGCCGAATAGCCGCACCTCCGCCCCCGGGATCTCCTGAAGGATTTAAGCCGCCATCTGCTGTGGCTGGGCTTCGCTTACGGTGGCTTTGAGGGTGGCTTTGGGGCTTGGAGATGCCATGGGACTCAGCAGCCCACCAATGGCTGGATGCTCTCTAGCTCGTCGCCCAGCTCGGCACTGGCCAGTTCCGTAGCGCGCGGCAGAGCCGCAAGTCGGTGTCGGCGGTGATTGCCCGCTGGCCGGTGATGATCTCGCTGATGCGGGAGGCGGGCATGCCGATCGCTTTGGCCAGGCGCTACTGGCTGATGCCCAGCGGTTCGAGGTACTCCCCATCACAGCCTGGGCTGCTTTTTGTGGCCTGTATCTAGTAACCGCAATTAATAAAACTATTGGATTCGGCCGGAAAAGCAAGGCTAGAGAATTTCTGTCAGGCTTTTATATCCCTAATGCGCTAAGTTGCGGATCTTGTTGATTCAAATCAAGTCCTTTCAGCGGAGGCTCAGGATCACGGTTTTGTGTCACAGGGAACGGGGTTATACGGATTCCAGCCCAGCCAGCAGCGGCTCTTAGATTGGCCTGAAGCAGCTCTGGCCCCTTGCCCATGGGTGCAATCTTCATCAGCTACACCGGTCGCGATCCTGAGGGTGATGCCTGGGCAGACCGGCTGGCGGAATGGTTCACGGAGTGGGGATACGGCTATTTTCGCGACAAGGATCACA
Organism: Cyanobium sp.; assembly: GCA_044233545.1. Taxonomy (GTDB): domain Bacteria; phylum Cyanobacteriota; class Cyanobacteriia; order PCC-6307; family Cyanobiaceae; genus Cyanobium. Next base: position 2,069 of record JBIIJV010000150.1, on the reverse strand, counting down.
GCCATGGCGTCGAGGCTGGTGATGATTGGCGCCAGACGCTGTATCGCGAGCTGGACGAGGCGAGGGCGATGGTGTGCCTCTGCAGCGAGCAGTATGAGAGTTCGCCCTGGTGTGTGGGGGAGGTGGCGATCGCGGTGAAGGACGGCAAGACCGTGATTCCGATCCAGTTGGCCAAGACAGCTGATGAGCTGAAGAGCGAGCCGTTGCCGCTGCTGCTGCAGGCCCACCAGGCGATCCAGGTGCCTGATGCCGTGAACCCCAGCGCCGAGCGGCTGGCGGAGGTGCGGCAACGGTTGCGCCAAACACTGCAGCGCAAGCTCAAATGGAGGGATCTGCAAACCTGGGACGCGACCCTGCCTCCCTATCCGGGACTGCCGGCGTTCGAGGAGCGGCAGGCGCCGGTGTTCTTCGGGCGCGACGTGGCGATCGAGGCCGTGGTGGAACGCCTCGCTGCCCTGGCGTTGCGCCCGCAGGCGTTCTTGTTGCTGCTGGGGGCGTCGGGTTATGGCAAGTCGTCGCTGGTGCGCGCGGGGGTGGTGCCGCGGCTGAAGGGCGACGGCGAAGGCAGTTGGACGGTGCTGCCGCCGTTCACGCCAGGCGATCAGCCCTTCAAGGAATTGGAGCGGGCGGTGCTGAACGCTGGTGGCGTCTTTGACGCCGCCGACCCGCTCCGCAGCCTGCGGGAGCTGCAGCGCCAGCGCAACACGCGGCTGCTGCTGGTGATCGATCAGTTCGAGGAGCTGCTGAGTGCTGGCCCAAGCGAAGACGGCCAGGCGGATGAAGCTGAGCTGTTTCAGACGTTCCTGCGGAACCTGCTGCGCGTTCCCAAGGCGGGGTTGATGGTGCTGGCAACCATGCGCACGGATTTTCTGGCGCCGCTGCAAACGCGATGGCCGGCGCTGACGGGCATGGCGAAGAGCCTCCCCCTGGAGCCGATCGAACCAGAAGACTTCGGCGACCTGATCACCGGCCCGGCGGATCGCTCGAAGCTCACCCTGGAGCCGGGATTGAAGCAGCGGCTGGTGCAGGAAAGCGGCGGGCGAGATGCGTTGCCCCTGCTGGCCTTCACCATGGAGAAGCTGTGGAGGGCCAGGGAGCGGCGGGGTGTCGCCGTCGCCGGAACGCGGCCCGGTGCACAGTGGGACCTGACCCTTGAGGACTACAGGCACTTGGGCGGCGTGGCGGGGGCGGTGAGCACCCGCGCCGAAGAGTGCTGGGATCCGAAAACCAGTGGGGCAGAGGAGCGTGCGGCGCTGCGGGAGGCGTTTCTGGACCATCTGGTGAGTGTCAGCGGCGACGGCCAGGAGACCAAACGGGCGGCGCGGCTTGAGGACCTGCCGCCCGCCAGCCTGGCGATCGTGCGGCGGCTGGTGGATGACCGGCTGCTGGTGTTGAAGGAGGGCAGCGTGGAGATCGCCCATGAGGCGCTGCTGCGCACCTGGGAGCCACTGGTGCGCTGGATCGACGAGAGCCAGGTGGAGCGCCTGCAAGCCCTGCGCGTGAAACGGCTCGGGGCCGACCTCACCCCCGATGCCCCGGAGCGCGTCCGGCGCCAGGCCCTGGAGCAATTGGCGGCGCTGGCGGCGGCTGGCGGCAGCGAAGCGCGCGCGGTGCGCAAGGAGGGGCGTGAACCGCTGCAGCAGCTGCTGGGCGATGGGTCATGCCCCCTGGCAGACCGCCAGGACGCGGCACTGGTGCTGGCGCTGATCGGCGCTGAGCAACCGCTGCGGGATGGCCTGGCCGACACGAAGGCGCCGGTGGCGCTGCGGCGGCGGGCGGCGGAGAGCCTGGGGCTGCTTGCGCGCCGCAGCGGTGATCCAGCTCAGCGCCAGCGGATCGCCGCAGAGCTGGAAGGCTGGCTGCGCAGCGATGACCTCAACCTGCTGGTGGTGGATGCGGAAGGCTGGGCGGAACACGACGCCCGCCTGCCGCTGCTGCAGGGCGCTTCACGGGGCCTCCAACTGGCGGCCTCGGCCGATCTGCCGTTATTTGGCAGCGGTGAGGAGAAACCAGTGCCGATGCTCACCCTCACGGCCCTGGAGGAAGGGAGCGGCCTGCGGATTCGCACC
>JBIIJV010000149.1:0-7188 GCA_044233545.1 Cyanobium sp. | reverse complement strand
TAGGCCCCGAAGAAGACGCCGATGAACAGGCTGAACAGCAGGGAGCCCAGCACCGCATCGAGGGCGACGCCGCCGGGCCAGGCGAACAGGCGCTTGGCCAGCAGGGAAGTAGCCACCCCCAGGCTCACCCCCAGCAGGCCGCCGACCAACGACAGGGTGATGGCCTCGATCAGGAACTGGCGCAGGATGTGGCCGGCGCGGGCGCCGAGGGCGCGGCGGATGCCGATCTCCCGGGTGCGCTCGCTCACCGATACCAACATGATGTTCATGATGCCGATGCCTCCAACCACCAGCGAGATGGCGGCCGATCCGCCCAGCAGGCTGGTGAAGATCTGGGTGACCGAATTGGAGGCGCTGACCAGATCGGCCTGGTTGCGGATGATGAAATCGTCCTTGCGGGGTGGCGTGATCTTGTGGCGCAGGCGCAGCAGGTTGCCGATCTGAAATTCCGCCGCCGCCATTTGATCGGGGTGGCGGGCCGACACCGAGATGCTGTCCAGGGCGATGCCGCTGATGGCATTCACCCCCACAATGCGACCGGCCATGGTGGTCAGGGGGATGAACACCTGGTCATCCGCGTCGCGAAACGAATTGACCCCCTTGTATTCCATGGTGCCGATGACGGTGAAGGATTCGCCCTGGATGCGGATTGTCTGGCTCAACGCCTCCGTGGCCGTCAACCCCAGGCTGTCCAGCACCGTCTGGCCCAGCACCGCCACCCGTTCGGCCCGCTCCAGTTCGGCGTCATTGAAGAAGCGGCCCGTCAGCGGCAGGAAATCGCGCACCTGTTGGTAGGCGGGGGTGGTGCCCACCACCGAGGTGTTGGTGTTGCGCTCCGCCCACACCACCTGCACGCGCCGATTCAGGACCGGCGCCACACCGGCCACCGCCGGCGCCGAGGCCAGAATCGCCCTGGCGTCATCCCACACCAGCGTCGAGGCGGATCCCGCCCCCTGGGAGGCGGCGCTGCCGGTGGTGGCCACGCCGCTCTGGACGAACAGCAGGTTCGAACCCAATGATTTGAGTTGGCTTTCGGCCTGGGTCTGGGCGCCCCGACCCACGGTCACCATCGTGATCACGGCGGCGATGCCGATGATCACCCCCAGCATCGTCAGAATCGAGCGCAGGCGATTGGCCACCAGCGACTGCCAGGCCAGGGGCACCGTTTCGCGCAAATCCGCCAGCAGGGGCGCCCGGCCCAGCTCCCGCACCTCCCGCCGCAGCCCCGGCAAACCGCCGCGCCGCAACCGCCCCCAGCCGCGCCGCCACGCCGTCAGCCAGCCGCGCCTGCCGCGGCCGGCCCCCGGACTCCCCGACCGGCGGCCGGATACCGGTCGGCCCGGGCGGTGGCCTGCACGGCGCCGCCTCATCGAATCCCGCGGCCGCCACCGGCGGGTTGGAACGGAGATCCGCTTCTGACCGGCTTGTTATTCGGTTTGCGTTGCCCAGGAAAGCTGATATAAACCCGCTGGCCCTCCTTGATGCCGCTCTTCACCTCTGTTTGGGATCCCACCGTGGCCCCCACCCGCACTGGCTGGAAGCGGGGTTTGCCGCCGGCCTGGTGCAGCAGCACACCCGTACCGCCCTCCTGGCTGACGATCGCCGAGGTGGGCACCAGCAGGGCGTTGTCATGGCGTCCCACCAAAAAGTTGGCGGTGAAATTCATGCCGGACATCAGCTTCGGGTCGCCCTCTTTGGGCAGACTCAACCGCACCTGGAAGCTGGTGACGTTCTGCACCACCACCGATTCCGGGGCGATCAGCCGCACCCTTGCCGGCACCGGACGCCGCGGGTAGGCATCCACCAGCAGTTCCACCGCCTGGCCGGCATTGATGCTGCCGATGTCCACTTCCGACACATTGGCCAGGCCTTCAAGGGCTCCGGCCAGCGCCACGATCGAGCTGGAGGTGGCCGAGCTGGTGGCGCTGGCGGAGGTGGTCGGCGTCACGAAGGCCCCCACATCGGCGAATTTCTGGGTGATGACCCCGGCGAACGGCGCCCGGATCCTCGTGTCCTCAATCAGGCTGTTGATGGACTGCAGGCTGCCCTGCGCCTTGAGCACCTGGGCGCGGGCCAGGGCGATGTCCTCCTTGCGAAAACCGGCCTGCAGCAGCTCCTGCTGGGACTGGGTTGCCTGGACTTTTTCCTGGGCGGCCCGGTACTGGGCGGCGCTGGCATCGAAGGCCACCCGCCCCAGGGCCCCGGCCTCAAACAGCTTTTTATTGCTGGTGTAAGCCGAGCGGATCGCCACCAGCTGGGCCCGGGCGTCGTTGGCCGCATTACGAGCCTGGGCGATTTCTTCGGGACGGTTGCCGGCCACCAGCTTGCTGAGGTTGGCTTCGGCGGCGGCCAGGTCGCCCATGGCGCTCAGACGCTGGCCCTGCAGATTGCTGGCATCCATCTGGGCCAGCAACTGGCCCGCCGCCACCCGATCCCCCTGCTCCACCAGCAGCTGCTGAATCCGCCCCGGTTGCTTGGGGCTGATGTTCACCGGTGCCACCGGCCGGATGACGCCGGTGGCGCTCACCTTGACCGTGATGTCCTGGCGCACAACCGCCGCGGTTTCCCGCTCCACGGCCTGCTGGCGCTTCTGGTCCCCGTTGCGTTGCCATTGCCAGGCCCCGACACCAGCGAGGCCCGCCAGCAGCGCCAAAGCGAGCACCAGTGCGGGGGCCAGCTTGGCTTTGGGGGCGTTCTGGGCGGGTGCTGCCACGAGGACGCTGCGGAGGCCGAAGTGCCGGAGTCAAACTTTAGGTGCCCGGACGGCAAGCATGGTCGGCGCGGCGGTAGGCGATGGCATCAGCTCCGTCGCGATGGATGAGAAACCACTCCTGGAGGCCTTGCAACCACTCCAGCTGAGGGGTGGGATCGGGGCGGCCGCTGTCTTTGCAAGGCTCGACCTGGCAGGCGGCGGTGCGGGCGAAACGATGGCTGGCCCGGTGGCCACTGTTGAGGCAGCCCCACTGGGCCAGCCAGCGTTCTTCCAGGCGAAGGTGCAGGCCCAGGGCCCTTTGCAGCCGGCAGTAATTGAGATCCCCCGAGGGGGTAACAGCGACGCTGGCCAGGGGGCCCAGGGCACGGGCCTCGGCTATCAAGCTGTTGAGCATTACCTCAAGGCGACCGTGCTGGCGCTCCAGCAGTTGTTTCTGGCTGGGCCAGTCCCTGGGCCAGTGCCGAGCTGGCGGAGCGCTGGCTTGGGAGCTCGCTGCGAGGCTCGTCGGCTTTGAGCCAGAGCGGCTCAAGGTGGTGGTGCTCATGGCAAGCGTACTCACATGCAATTGCATAACGACATTTGCATAACGGTAATATGATACCAGGTCAAAAGAGAATGCGATATTTGCGTTGCCATGGCAGCGGCCTGTCGAGCTGCCTTGATGTTGCGCTAACCTCTGTCTAAAACTCATTCCCCCTAGACCTGCCGATGGACGTCCTGGCCGAATATTTCAAGGTGTTCTCCGAGCCCAACCGCTTGGCCGTGCTCGACGCCCTGCGCGATGGTCCCCTCAATGTCACCGCTGTCGTCGAGCACACCGGACTCAGCCAGGCCCTGGTCTCCAAGCACCTCAAGCTGCTGACGATCGCCGGGGTGGTGCAGCGCCGGCCGCAGGGCTCCCTGGTCTTTTATGAAGTCAGCGATCGGGCCGTGTTTCGCTTGATCACCCAGGCCGAAAAGCTGCTGTTGGCCACCCGGCGCCAGCAGCTTGATGCCCTGGCCGCCAGCCTCTGATGGCCGCTGACCACAGCGCCCCCCAGACCCTGGCAGAACTGCGGGCCGCCCTGGCGGCGGGCCAGCGGCGCTTCACCGCCTTGCCCCTGGCGGATTTGATCTGCCGAGACATCGGCGAGCTCGATCTTACGGATTGCGATCTTTCCGGCTGCGACCTGCGCGGCGCCTGCTTTCAGGAGGCCCGTCTGGGCCATGCCCGCCTGCGGCAGGGGCGGGCTGACGGGACCCGTTTTCAGCAGGCCTTGCTCTGGGGCGCTGACCTATCCGGCCTGCGGGCAGCACTCTCCTACTGGCACGAGGCGGATCTCTCCAGCGCGCGGTTGCAAGGGGCTGATTTCAGCGGCGCCTTTTTGCACCGCGCCTGCTTGAGGGGGGTGCTGGCCGCCGATAGCTGCTGGCGCCAAGCCCGGCTGGTGGAGGCGGATTTTCGCTCCGGTCTGGATCAGCTCACCGACCTGGGGCGGGCCGACCTGCGCGAGGCCGACCTGAGCTTTGCCCTGCTCAATGGAGCCAACCTGCGCGGTGCCGACCTGCGCGGCAGTTGTCTCTATGGCGCCAATCTCAGCCAGGCGGACCTGCGCCAGGCCCATTTGGAGGGTTGCGACCTGCGGGATACGCGCTTGGCCGGGGCGCAATTGGATCAGGTTGCTTGAGGCAGGCTCCCAGCAGCCAGGCTCCCAGCAAGCCCGCTCCCAGCAGGCTGGACCCAGCGGGCTGGGCTGAAATCCAATCGCTTTCGGCACTAGAAGGCCCCGACGATCGATGGGGCCTGCGTTTGCCATGACTCCGGGGGAGAGGCAAGGGTCCCAGTTACCCCTTGGGGCCCAATACGGTGAAGGCCTTGTTTTTGGCCCCACTAAAGCCCCGTGAACCCCTCCGTTGCGACCGCCCCTGTCCCAGCCCGCTCCGGCCCCTGGACCGTTGCGGCGATTCCTGACCAGGGCGGTCGCCTGGCCTTGGTGACCGGGGCCAACAGCGGGCTGGGTCTGGAAACAGCTCGCGCCTTGGCGGCCCATGGGGCCACTGTGGTGTTGGCCTGCCGCTCGTCCCAGAAGGCGGCGGCGGCCCGGGCCCAGCTCCTGACCGACCTGGCCCAGCAGAGCTCAACCAGTCCTCACGGTGCCCTCGATTGCCTCAGCCTGGATCTGGCTGATCTGGCCAGTGTCGCCGCCGCCGCCGACACCCTGGCCCAGCGTTACGGCCGCCTTGATCTGCTGATCAACAACGCCGGCGTCATGGCTCCTCCCCGCACCCTGACCCGGGACGGCTTCGAGCTCCAGTTCGGCACCAACCACCTGGGCCACTTCGCCCTCACCCAGGCCCTTCTACCTCTGCTCAAGGGTCAAAGCGACGCCCGGGTCGTCAGTGTCACCTCCGGAGCCCAATACTTCGGTCGCATCGATTTCGACGATCTCCAGGGCGAGCGCCGTTATGACCGCTGGAAGGCCTACAGCCAGAGCAAGCTGGCCAATGTGATGTTCACCCTCGAGCTGCAGCGCCGGCTGGATGCCGCCAATGCCGGTATCACTGCCCTGGCAGCCCATCCCGGCTTGGCCCGCACCTCCCTGCAGCCCTCCTCGGTGGCCGCCAGTGGTTCCTGGTTTGAACCCATCGCCTATCGACTCATGGACCCCCTGTTTCAAAGCGCCGCCATGGGGGCCCTGCCCCAGCTTTATGCAGCCACGGCCCCAGAAGCTTCGCCGGCTGGTCATTACGGCCCCGATGGTTTCGGGGGGATGGGGGGCTGGCCCAAGCCGGTGCCCGTCGCGGCCGCGGCTCTCGATACCAACTATTGCCAGCGCCTCTGGCAGGTGAGCCAGGAGCTGTTGGCCGGCTGTTCGGCTTGGCCCCAGGTGGATTCGATCTAAGGGCAGATCCAACCCAGCCAAAATCCATGGCCCAGGCTGGGAATGGCCCCCTCAGCCGCTGTGGCGGCCCGATGCCATGGCAAGCATGTCTGACATCCGGTTGACGGGACTGCTGGATTGGCAAACGATTTGCTCGCCCCGCTGCCAGGCGCAGGTGCGCGAGAGGAGCTCCAAATCATCAAACCAGGGGGATTTCGTAATTTGGTTCCCATGCATTCGATAGTGATAAACACAAGAATCAATCAAAATACCTGGTGCCGTACAGGTCACTGCCATCATCATGCCCAGGTCTTCCCCTTGGGACAGGCCCATCCAGCCGCCGACCCGCTTAAGTAAATTGGTTTCCACCAACAGGCAGGTAGGTCCCAGGGGAATGTCGTGGTTTGGCGTTGGCCAGGCACGCCATACATCACCCGGAGCGCAGGGGCCTGCAGGCATGATCTGTGGTTCTGCGTCGGATTTTTCTTTTATATATCCGGCAGCCCAAAGTGCATTGGGTTGATCGGCAATGGCTTGCAGGCGTTGGTCAATCGAATGGGGAGGCAGTAAGTCATCGTCGTCGGCGCTGGTTATCCAGGCGCCGCGGGCGACGACCAGGCCAAGATTGCGGCAGGCGGCTTGGCCGATGGATCGGGGGGAGCTAATGATGGTGGCTTGCTCGCCGATCTGGTGGGGAATTGCGTCCTGGTTGCTGCCATCGACGACGATGACATGTTCAACGTCGCAATGATTACGCCGCAGGCTTTGATTAAGTTCCACCAGCATGTCCAGCCGATCTGGGGACAACCTGGTGGGAGTGATCACGCTGACCAGCATTTAAATCCTTCGATCTTCTATGGTTGCCATCTTGGAATCCATTGGATTTCTTAATTGATTATCAATTCCATTTTCATCCTAGTCGATTTGGGGGATGCTGGATCAGGTTGGCAAAACTTCGCGGTTTTGTGATTTACCTTCGGCCCGGCCCCGCTCGATCGGATCTGGAGCCTGGCTCCGCAACGTGTCAGACCCTCCCTCCCTAGAATCTGCGGCTGCCGAAGGCTCTTCATGCCCCGCGCCACCACTGCTGCCGGCAAGGGCCAGCCTCTGCGATCCCATCAGGCCACCGTGGTCGAGAAGGCCGCTCTGCAAACCCTCAATGGCGGCAGCCTGGACAACGTGATCCGGGTGCGGGGTGCCCGTCAGCACAACCTGCGCAACATCGATCTGACGATTCCGCGCAACAAATTGGTCGTGTTCACCGGCGTTAGCGGCAGCGGCAAAAGCTCCCTGGCCTTCGACACGATCTTCGCTGAGGGCCAACGGCGTTACGTGGAGAGTTTGTCCGCCTATGCCCGCCAGTTTCTGGGCCAGGTGGACAAACCGGATGTTGATGCCATTGAGGGCCTGTCGCCGGCCATCTCCATCGACCAAAAATCCACCAGCCACAACCCCCGGTCCACCGTCGGCACCGTCACCGAAATTCAAGACTATCTGCGGCTGCTGTTTGGCCGCGCCGGCGAACCCCACTGCCCCCAGTGCGAGCGTCCGATTCGGCCCGAGACCATCGATCAGATGGTGGACCAGATCATCACCCTGCCCGAGGGCACCCGC
>JBIIJV010000198.1:0-5474 GCA_044233545.1 Cyanobium sp. | reverse complement strand
GACACCTGGCGGGTGGCGGCCCCGGCCCAGCCCAAGCCGGGCGAGATTCCCGAACATCCCCTCAGCCTCAATTGGGATGACCTGGCCACCTGGCTGGAGGACAACGGCCTCTGGTCGGAAGCCGTCAGGCCCGCCAATGCCACCCTCACTCTGCCGAGTCGCAGCCAGGCGGCCCGCGGCCGCCGCAAAAGCGAGGCGCAATGGAGTGGCCTGCCGCTGCAGGCGGGCGAACCGATCCCCAAGGAGGTGCAGTGGTGGCCGTGGCGGGTGGAAGGATTGGCCTTGGATCCAGGTGCGGCCGGCGAATGGCTCAGCGCTCTGCCCCTGTCTGGCGTCCATCCGGGCCTGTCCGATGATCTGCGCTGGTGGAGTCACCTGCAGCGCTGGGCCCTGAGCCTGATTGCCCGCGGCCGCTGGCTGCCCCAGGTGGAGGGGGGCCGGGCCCGCTGGCTGCCGTTGCTGAACCGGGAGGGCGACCGGCGGCGGCTGGAGGAGCTGGCGGCGGGCTTACCCCAGGTGGCCACTTCGGCGATTGTGCATGAGGGGTTGGCCTGTCGCCGCCCCGGCAGCGGCCGGCTGCGGGTGGCGAGCCTGCTGGAGGCCCTGCTCGATGGCCAGCTGCGGGCCGGCTTCCAGAAGGATGCCCAGGGCCTCGATCCGCTGCTGAGCGCGTGGCAGCAAGCCCTGGGCCGCGGCGATGGCCAGCTCAAGCTGGATGCTGAAGACAGCGAGCGGCTCCAGATTGCGACCCACCACTGGCTGGAGGCGGTGGCGGGCCGGCTGGCACCGGCGCGGGCCTGCCTGGAGCTGGATGCGCCGCCGGAGGGGGAGGAGCTCTGGCATTTGCGTTTCAGTCTCCAGGCCGAAGCCGAACCCAGCCTGCGGCTGCCGGCGGCGGCGGTTTGGTCGGCCGGGGCCGCCGTGCTGCAGCTCGGTGAGGTGGAGGTGCCCCAGCCGGGCGAGTTGCTGCTGGAGGGCCTGGGCCGGGCGCTGACGGTGTTTGAGCCGATCACGCGGGGTCTTGATGGGGCGGCGCCGGAGGGCATGGCCCTGACCCCCGCCGAGGCCTTTGTGTTGGTGCGCACTGCCGCCAGCCAGTTGCGGGATGTGGGGGTGGGGGTGGTGCTGCCCGAATCCCTGTCGGGCGGTTTGGCCAGCCGCCTGGGGCTGTCGATCGTGGCGGAGCTGCCTAAGCGTTCCAAGGGCTTCACCCTGGGCGAAACCTTGGAGTGGCAATGGGAGTTGATGATCGGCGGTGTCACCCTCAGCCTCAAGGATCTGGAGCGCCTGTCGGCCAAGCGCAGCCCGCTGGTGCAGCACAAGGGCGCCTGGATCGAGTTGCGGCCGGGGGATTTGCGCAATGCCGAGCGCTTCTGCGCCGCCGATCCACCGCTGACCCTCGATGAGGCCCTGCGGCTGACCGCCAGCGAGGGCGACACCTTGATGCGGCTGCCGGTGCATCAATTCACGCCCAAGCCCCGCTTGCAGGCGGTGCTGGAGCAATACCACCAGCAGAAGGCCCCCGATCCATTGCCGGCCCCGGAGGGCTTTGCCGGCCAGTTGCGGCCCTATCAGGAGCGGGGCTTGGGCTGGCTGGCCTTTTTGCATCGCTTCGACCAGGGGGCCTGCCTGGCCGATGACATGGGACTGGGCAAGACGATCCAGCTGCTGGCCTTTTTGCAGCACCTCAAGGCCGAAGAGGAGCTGAAGCGGCCGGTGCTGCTGGTGGCCCCAACCTCGGTGCTGACCAATTGGAAGCGGGAAGCCGCTGGTTTTACACCGGAGCTGGAGGTGCGCGAGCACTACGGACCGCGGCGGGCTGGCAATGAAGCGGCGCTGAAAACGGCGCTCAAGGGGGTGGATCTGGTGTTGACCACCTACGGGCTGCTGCAACGGGATAGCGAGTTGCTGGAGTCGCTGGATTGGCAGGGGGTGGTGCTGGATGAGGCCCAGGCGATCAAGAATCCCGCCGCCAAGCAATCCCAGGCCGCCCGGGATTTGGGCCGGCCCGGCAAGCAGGGACGCTTCCGCATCGCCCTCACCGGCACCCCGGTCGAAAACCGGGTCAGCGAGCTGTGGGCGCTGATGGATTTCCTCAATCCCAATGTATTGGGGGAGGAGGCCTTCTTCCGCCAGCGCTATCGCTTGCCGATCGAAAGCTACGGCGACATGAGTTCACTGCGCGATCTCAAGGCCCGGGTGGGTCCGTTTATCTTGAGGCGCCTCAAAACCGACAAGGCGATTATTTCTGATCTGCCAGAGAAGGTGGAACTGCGCGAATGGGTGGGATTGGCCCCCGAACAGGTGCAGCTCTATCGCCGCACGGTGGATGAAAGCCTGGATGCAATCGCCAGGGCGCCGTTGGGTCAACGCCACGGCCAGGTGCTGGCGCTGTTGACGCGGCTAAAACAAATCTGCAACCATCCCGCCCTGGCACTCAAGGAAGCACCGAGTAGTGTCGATGGCGGCTTTGCGGCCCGCAGCGCCAAGGTGCAGCGGCTGGAGGAAATCCTGGAGGAGGTGATGGCGGCGGGCGATCGGGCCCTGCTGTTCACCCAATTCGCCGAATGGGGCCAGCTGCTCAAGGTCTATCTGGAGCGGCGCTGGCGCCAGGAGGTGCCGTTTCTGTATGGCAGCACCAGCAAGAGCGAACGCCAGGCGATGGTCGATCGCTTCCAGGATGATCCCCGCGGCCCCCAGTTGTTTTTGTTGTCGCTGAAGGCCGGTGGGGTGGGCCTCAACCTCACCCGCGCCAGCCATGTGTTCCACATCGACCGCTGGTGGAATCCGGCCGTCGAAAACCAGGCCACGGACCGGGCTTACCGCATCGGCCAGCAGAAGCGGGTGATGGTGCACAAGTTCATCACCAGCGGCTCGGTCGAAGAAAAAATCGACATCATGATCCGCGAAAAATCAGTGCTGGCCGAAGAAATCGTCGGCTCGGGCGAGGAATGGCTGGGGGGCTTTGATGTCAAGCAACTGCGCGATTTGGTGGCTTTGGATGAGGGGGGGGCAGGTTAGTGCTTTTCGCCTGCAGTGGAAACATCTCAGGATGGCGGATCGACTCAACAGACAAGTCAATATCTAAATCAGGCCAATACAGGTGATCGGGCGTGGGTCGGAGGACATTGAGGACCTGCAGAATCGTAGCCGCTTTGAACCAAGGGAACTCCGAATATGGAAGTGTTAGTTCTTCATCATCAATAAGCATGCAGACGCAATCGCCTGAAACATTTGTGACCTCAGCTGAAAAAGTGGTTGTTCCAGTCATCAATTATCTCCTGTTGGCGTGACGCCACTAACCGTTCGGCGTTTGGGTGGCTGACAAGGCTGTCCGCATCCTTGCAACGTTGTAAGTAAGGGGCGACGTGCGTCAGCGCGGCGTCCCGCTTGACTGCGGGGATAGGTTGCCCTTGGGCAGTGATTTGATGAGCCAACTGATCAACCTGGCTTCTTTTGATCTTAGATAGTTGTCAATTCTTTCAGTTAGCATCTGCCTATGCTCTTGAACTAGTACAATTTGCCGCATTAGCTGCTCATATGATTTCTTTGGGTCTAGTGACTTGTATTCCTTATCACGCGACAACGATATATTTGCAGCCACAGTTAGTTGAGCTAAAGCGCAATGACGGCTAACGTCGGCTGGTGTTAGAAATGATCTTGTCTGGATTCCCTCACGAGGATCAGAAAAGTACTCGATAAGCATGTACTCGGTGGCAGAGATAACTATGTGAAAACCATGGGCTTGATTTTCATTGAACTTGTAGTTGTCTGTAAAATAAATTTCAAACCTCCGAGGTTGTCTCATTAGATCACCCATTGACACCATGCCATTCTCGTCTTGAGCGATCTTGAAACTTACAATGCCGATTTGTTTCTGAGCCTTTTTGATTAAGCGCTGAAAGAGCGCGATTATATATCTTCTGGTCATTGCATTACATGACCGAACGCCGAGATCACCTGAATGCCGAGCGTGTGTGGGTAAGTGAACCAAGGAGACTTGGATCGCCATGGTGGCATTTCAGGTGCATCGCAATGTTCTGCAACCTTTTTCAGGTACCACTAGCGAATGTTAAGGCATCCAAGCTAAGAGGGAGACACTCTCCAGCCATATCTCGTGCATAGCATAGAGAAGCCACTGCCACTCCTTTTAGCCTTTCTTGAGCACCAAAAACCAGTGGGCCCCTCTCTACCATCACTGAGGCTCTGCTTCGGTATATAGATTATTCCTGTGTCGATCTTCTCTACCTTCGGGATCTCCATCAGCAGTGCCCCTCCGCCACGATGACATGGCTGAATCAGGAAGAAAGAGCGAGCACCTAAAACACTTGACTCTGCTATGTATTCGCAGTCAGATGGCAGAGACTGAATAAATTCTTCTCGGGTGCTGCTTGGAGCAAAAAAGCCTGATTCATTGGAGAGCGAGGGACTGGCGCATATCGAGACGCATACGAGTGATAGCGATACTCCAAGGACTGTCCCTCGTTTTGATCTATCCATTAGTAACCTTAAGGAATTATGGTCAAAAGTGAATTGAAGACGGGGGCGTAGAACGTTCAGCATCAGCGGCGGCGCGTAGCGCCGTCCGCTGCATGCTGTTGTTATACGCCACACTCAAGGAGCTTTCCACGCTCTGTCTAGATCGCCCTTGGGAGCCACGATCACGCCGCTCTCCCACACAAAACTCTCCAGAGGTGTCGCATCGATAGCATTTGGATCAGTTGCCGGCTTATCCCAGTGGATTTCGTACACACTGCCATTGACGATCAACGCCATGTGCATACCGCCGCGGGTTGCCAGCACGCCAAACTGCAGGCGGCGAAGCTTCTCGATCCCCGATAAGTCCTGGGGGTTGACGGGGTCCGTACGGCGATACTCGATGACCGACCTCGCGCGGTCGACGGTGACTCCGTAATACGTTCCCTGTTCGCGGACTTTCTTGTAGGCCTCCGGATGTTCAGGCGATTTGTCCTTCGGGTTCCGTGGGTCGGGTGCCCAAAAAACTCCTTCCCAGCTTGCCTCAGTTTGGAGTGCTTTGAGGACTTCTGTGCCTAACAGTTTGCCGCCGCTCGCCGCCGCAGCCGTCGACATGACCTTGGTCCATACTGCAGCTTGTCCTTTCGCGGCGAAAGCGCCCTTCAGGACATCGAGCACATAGGTTGTGCAATCCGCACTGCGAGCACCCACGGGCAAAGGGTTCGCGCATTGGTTACCCTGGATCGATCCCGTGCCAGTAGTAGTCACACTTTCCCTATGTTCCAAGAGGAGATCTCTGGCCTGAGCAGCCGCCAAGTCACTGAAGGAATGCTTACCCGGATCAGCGACGACCGCTGCAATATCCGCTCTTGACATACCACCAACTCGGCCCCGGGCAAGCAATGCACTAACGTCGGCAAGGTCTTTGCCCGAAAGGTCGCCCAGCAACAGATCAACGATCGCGGTATCCGCTGAAAGCTCGGCCAATTGGGCTGGAG
>JBIIJV010000148.1:0-7347 GCA_044233545.1 Cyanobium sp. | reverse complement strand
CCCTTGACCCTGGGCCTAGCCATGGCTAGGCAGAGCGCCGATACTGTCTGTGCCGACGCCGCCCAAGCGCATCCAGCTCTGAGAGACTTTCTCTCAAGTGCTTTCTATCCTGTTATCCAGTCTTCCATCATGAAAAAAATCGAGGCCATCATCCGACCCTTCAAGCTTGAGGATGTAAAGATTGCCCTTGTGACTGCGGGTATCGTCGGCATGACCGTGACGGAAGTACGCGGTTTCGGCCGTCAAAAAGGTCAAGTGGAACGGTACAGGGGTTCGGAGTTCACTGTTGAATTTTTACAAAAGCTGAAGCTGGAAATTGTCGTGGATGACGATCGCGTCGATACCGTGATCAACGCCATTCAGGAGGCCGCCCGCACGGGGGAAATCGGCGATGGCAAGATTTTCATCACTTCGGTCGATTCGGTGTTACGCATCCGTACCGGAGATCGGGACAGCAGCGCCATCTGACCAGCCCGGCTCAAGCCGGCCGCCTTGGTCCTGCCAGCGTTGTCGCAACGATGGCCCCAATCTGCTTGGGATCCAGTTCTCGTATGGCTTGATCCAAATCCACCAACCAAATTAGATATTCATGGTTGCCGGCCGGTCCGGTGATGGGCGAAGCCACCAAACCGGCGGCTTGCCAATGCTGGGCCTTTGCGGCCTCGATCACCCGGTTGATGGCGTCTTGGTGGGCGAGGGGGTCCCTGACCACACCCCCCTTACCCACCCGTTGCCGTCCCACCTCAAATTGGGGCTTAATCAGCAAAAGTGCCTCCACCCCAGCCCCTGGGATTGTCGGGGACGGTCTCAACAGGTTTCTAAGGGCCGGCAGGACCTGAACCAACGAGATGAATGACACGTCCGCCACTGCCAGATCCGGCCACACGTCGTCGCTGCCATAAAGCTCATCTGGAGTGAGGTGGCGCAGATTTGTGCGCTCTCGTAACACCAGCCTGGGGTCACAGCGCAGACTCCAGGCCGTCTGGCCGTAACCGACATCGATGCCGTAGACCCTGGAGGCGCCCCACTGCAACAGGCAATCGGTGAACCCCCCCGTGGAGATGCCACCGTCAAGACAGGTTCGGCCCACAACGCTGATCGGCAACGCTTCCAAAGCCGCCACAAGCTTTTCGCCGCCCCTGGAAACAAAACGCGGTGGTTGCCTCACCTCCAGTTCCAGATCGGGGCTGAAGAGCACCCCAGGCTTATCAAGTACCTGATCGCCGCTGCGCACCCGTCCCGAACGAATCAGCTGCTGAGCCTGTTGGCGACTCGACGCCAAGCCACGATCAAACAGCAACATGTCCAGCCTTTGGCGTTTGGTCATGGGTTCAAGGCCAAAACGGAACAAATTCCAAGGAAATGGGTGCTTAGGAAAACTTCACTAGACAATGGTTGCTTTCCCGCCCATCCCTGTCACGATGGCATTTCCGGGATCCACCGGTTCGCTCCCAGCATCGCCCCAAACCCAGTCCAGTCCCAACAGACCCCATCGCCGGCAGCGAGCCGAAGTCCTTGAGTTGCTGAGGCCTGGAACCTTCGTGCGTCTCTCCGACCATCCCAACGACCTTCCCCCCTTTGAGTTGATCCATTGTCGTGGCGGTAGCTGCTGGATCAGGCAACAGGCCTGGGGCAAGCTGATCCAACTTGAAGTGCCCCACCACCAGCTCAGCTCAATCGCCTGACATCCCTTTGGGGGCCCTGTTGACCGTGGGCCGATAGGTTAGTGAGCTTCTGTTTCGGGTCGCGCTGCCTTGATCGAGCGATACACGCTGCCCGAAATGGGCAACCTCTGGAGTGAACAAGCCAAGTTCCAGGGCTGGCTGGATGTGGAGCTGGCTGCCTGCCAGGCCAATGCCGAGTTGGGGCGACTGCCCGTGGAGGCCCTGCAGCAGATCCGGGAGAAGGCGAGCTTTGAGGTCTGGCGCATTCTCGAAATCGAGGCGGAGGTTCGCCACGACGTGATCGCGTTTCTCACCAACGTCAATGAGCACGTCGGTGATGCGGGTCGCTACATCCATGTAGGCATGACCAGCTCCGACGTTGTGGATACGGGACTGGCCCTGCAACTAAAAGCCTCTGTAGCGGTCCTGCGCCAGGAACTCGACCGGCTGGGCGATGCCCTGAGGCAATTGGCCCGGGCCCATAAGGACACCGTGATGATCGGCCGATCCCACGCGATCCATGGCGAACCGATCAGCTTCGGCTTCAAAGTAGCTGGCTGGCTGGCGGAAACCGAACGCAACCGCGAACGGCTGGCCCGGCTTGAAAAGGTCGTGAGCGTGGGCCAGATCAGTGGCGCCATGGGCACCTATGCCAACACCGATCCGCAGGTCGAAGCGATCACCTGCCGAATCCTGGGCCTGGAACCAGACACGGCCAGTACCCAGGTGATTGGTCGAGACCGCCACGCCGAATACGTACAGACGCTTGCCCTGGTAGGGGCCTCCCTAGAGCGATTCGCCACTGAAATCCGTAATTTGCAGCGGACCGATGTGCTCGAAGTCGAGGAAAGCTTTGCCAAAGGCCAGAAAGGCAGTTCGGCCATGCCCCACAAACGCAACCCAATCCGCAGCGAACGGATCAGCGGTTTGGCCAGGGTGCTGAGGAGTTATACGGTGGCCGCCCTTGAGAATTGCTGCCTTTGGCACGAAAGGGACATCAGCCACAGCTCCGTGGAGCGCATGATGTTGCCGGACTGCTCCGTGACCCTGCACTTCATGCTGCGGGAGATGACCGAGGTGGTGCGGGGCCTGGGGGTCTATCCCGAAAACATGGCTCGCAATATGAACGTGTATGGCGGGGTGGTATTCAGCCAACGGGTGCTGTTGGCATTGGTGGAAAGCGGTATGAATCGAGAGCAGGCCTATCGAATCGTGCAACGCCACGCCCATGCCGCCTGGAACCAGGAGGGTGGCAACTTCCGCGCCAACCTCGAGAGTGATGCCGAGGTCAGCGATCGCCTTTCTCCCCAGCAGATCGAATCCTGCTTCTCCTGCGGGCTGCACCAATCCCAGTTGGAAGTGATCTGGCAACGGCTTGGCATCTGAACCGCTAGGCCTGCCAAGACCCAATTCCAAACTCCGACGCCAACCACAGACAACTGCAGCTGCAGTTTTTGTGGACCATTAAATAGCATTAGTGTGACCAGTTCACCCCCCAAAGGAACTGCTATGTATATTGGAAAATCCCCTAATTCCTCACCTTGAAATCAAAATATGCTAAAAACAAATGACCACTAGCACGGCCTCCCTTCGGTAAAGAGCGATTCAAGCACATGTCCTAGGGGCGAGTGCGTCACATAATTCATACAATTATCTGACTGAGGAGGCAGCCACTTTAGGGCAGGAGGAGAATAGATATCTTCTGTGCCGTCCTCGATTTTCTGGGATTTCTCTTCCGCAAATATCTGAACATAAAAGGCACTAAACCACTAAATGTTAAAGTCACAAAAAAAGCAATTGGAAACATTATTATTATTCATTAACTTAAAGCAATTACTTATTGTGGACAATGGCTGATAGTCATTTTTTAAACTGCTCTGCAGTTGAATCGGAACTGGGTTGCTGATGACCATGCGGGTGCTTTTCGCAAGCCATGCCTTTAGCACTTGTCAAGACAATAAGAGTGATCGCGAAAACCTGAAACAACTTCATTGTATTCAAAGAAATTTATCCAATACACTCTAGTCTATCGCCTTGTTGTCAGCTTTGGCTGACATTACCGAGCAAGCGGCAAGACAGGCAAGCACGGCGGAGCCAGCCTTTTGGGAGGATGACGCTACGGGGCCTCCCGTGCCAACGGCTGGGGGAACACCAACCCTTGCCGACGCAACCGCTGCCAGCCATGCATTTCCAGGACATCATCGCCACCCTGAATCGCTTCTGGGCGGAGCGGGGCTGCCTGATCCTCCAGCCCTACGACAGCGAAAAAGGGGCCGGCACCATGAGTCCCCATACGGTGCTGCGGGCCATCGGGCCGGAACCCTGGGCGGTGGCCTATCCCGAACCCTGCCGGCGCCCCACCGATGGCCGCTACGGCGACAATCCCAACCGGGCCCAGCACTATTTTCAATATCAGGTGTTGATCAAGCCCTCGCCGGACGGCATCCAGGAGACCTACCTGGCCTCCCTGGAGTCCCTGGGCATTCGGGCCGCCGACCATGACATTCGCTTTGTCGAAGACAACTGGGAATCCCCCACCCTGGGGGCCTGGGGAGTGGGCTGGGAGGTATGGCTCGATGGCATGGAGGTGACCCAGTTCACCTATTTCCAGCAGTGTGGCGGTATCGATTGCCGGCCGGTGTCGATCGAAATCACCTACGGCCTGGAGCGCTTGGCGATGTATCTGCAGGATGTGGAAAGCATCTGGGATCTGGCTTGGAACGGCGAGCGAAGCTATGGCGACATCTGGTTGCCGTTTGAAAAGGGCCAATGCACCTACAACTTTGAGGCCTCAAACCCCCAGCGGCTGCAGCAACTGTTCGCCCTCTATGAGGCCGAGGCCACCGATCTGGTAGCCGCCGCCCTGCCCGCACCGGCCCTCGATTTCGTGCTCAAGTGCAGCCACACCTTCAACCTGCTGGAGGCCCGCGGCGTGATCTCGGTGACCGAGCGCACCGCCACCATTGCCCGGATTCGCCACCTGGCGCGCCAAGTAGCGGAATCCTGGCTGGCCGAACGGCGTAGCCTGGGCTTCCCCCTGCTGCAGGGGGCCCCGCGCCAGGCCTGGCTGGCGGCCGAGGCAGAGGGGGAGGCAGAGACAGAGGCCCAGGCTGAGGCAGAGCCGCCAGCAGCCGCCTTGCTGCCGCTGGCCTGAGACTTACTGCCCAGACCCACGGCCCAGGCCGAGGCCGAGGCCTTGGACCAAGCACCCAAGGGCAGCGCCGGCCACCCCCTAGGGCCAAGGCGACACCAAGGCGGATGGCTGCGGCAGGGAACCCTGGCCCCAGCCGCCCTTCTGCCATGGTTGCCGCCTCCCCCGCTACCCCTAGGACCGCCGCCACCCCTTCAGAGCAGGGGGGCCCATGGCAGGGGGGCTCAGGGCAGGGGCGCGTCAGGCTGGCTGGCTTGTCCTTGGGGGTGCCCCTGCTGCTGGCGGCCCTGGTGGTGTGGGGAACCGCGGTCCGCCAACCCCAACCCGGGCCAGAGGATCCGGTGCGCTGGCTGGCGGCTGGGGACAAGGCCGCGTCGGTGCAACTGCAAGGACGGCTGCGAACGGATCCGGTGCCCCTCAAGGAGCCAGCAAAGGCGGGCGCCAAGGAGGACGAGGGCAAGGTCGAGGCCAAGGACGAGGCAGCCCCGGGCTGCCGGGTGCTGCTGGACAGCGATGGTGGCGCCAGCGAGCTGATCTTCTCCCGCTGCCCGACCCTGCAGGAGGGCTGGCAGGTGCGGGTCGCAGGAACCCTGACGCGGCCAAGACCCGCCCCCCACCCGCTGCTGGCAAGCGCCCGGGAGCGGCTGGGGCGTCAGGGGGTCTGGAGCCAGTTGCGGGTCGAACAGGTCAGCGTGTTGCGGCGCCCCGCCACCCCGATCGCCGACCTGCGCCGCCGCATCGCCGCCACCTTTTTGCGCCAGGCCGGTCCTCACCAGGGCGGGCTGCTGGCGGCCTTGGTTTTGGGCAGTGCGGTGGTGCCCCTGCCCAGCGAGCTGCGGGATGACTTTCGCGTCGCTGGCCTCTCCCACGCCCTGGCGGCTTCCGGTTTCCATCTCACGGTGCTGTTGGGGGCAGTGCTGGCGCTAGCCAAACCCCTGGGTCGGGGGCTGCGACTGCCGCTGGCGGCCCTGGCGATCGGTTTGTTTTTGCTGCTGGCCGGGCCCCAGCCCTCGGTGGTGCGGGCGGTGCTCACCGGGGCCGTCGCCCTGGTGGCCCTGGAATTCGGCCGCCGCAGCCGGCCCCTGCCCTGGTTGGTCATGGCCGCCGCCGTGATGCTGCTGGTGCGGCCCGATTGGCTCCAGGACGTGGGCTTCCAACTTTCGGTGGCCGCCACCGCAGGCCTGCTGGTGAGCGCCGGCCCCCTGGAGCAGGCGCTGATGGGGGGCAGCGTCACCAGGCGGCAAGAGGCCATGGAGGAGGAGGAGGAGGTAGATCGGAACGCCAAAAGCCCAGCAGGGAAAAGGGGTTCGTGGCTGCGGCGCTGGCTGGCGGCCGCCGTCGCCGTACCCCTGGCCGCCACCCTCTGGACCCTGCCGCTGCAGCTGCTCCATTTCGGGGTGCTGCCCCTTTGGGCCGTGCCGGCCAACGTGCTAGCAGCGCCCCTGCTCACCCCCCTCACCCTGGGGTCGATGGCCGTGGCCCTGCTGGATCTGGTGGCACCACCGCTGACGGGTGTGCTGCTGGGGCCCTTGGGCGCTTTGGCGAGCTTGTTATTGCAATTGGCCCATGGCTTTGCCCAGCTGCCGATGGCCCAATGGCAAACCGGCAGGCCCCAGCCCTGGTTGGTGCTGGGATTGGCCCTGGGCCTGCTGGGTTGGTTGGTGCCGGGCCTGCGGCGGCGCTGGCGGCTGCTGGCCAGCGGCCTATTGGTACTGGTGGTGTCGGTCCACGTGGCCAGCCTGCGCGCCGATGCCCTGATGCTGGTGCGCGATGGCCACGCCGATCTGCTGGTGGCGCGCCACCAGGGGCGGGCGGCCCTGGTGGCCAGCAGCGCCGATAGCTTCAGTTGCCGGCGGGCGGCACGGCTGGCGGCCGGGCTGGGGAGTCCCCGCTACGACTGGGTGTTGTCGCTGGATCCTTTGGCCAGCCCGGAACCGGACTGCTGGCGGACGCTGGCGCCCCTGGTGCTGCTGTCGGGCGATGACAGCGCACCGCTGGGGCCAGGCCAACGCCTGCGCAGCGAAGGCTTGGCGGTTGAAGCCCTCTCCGCCGAGAGCAACGCCCTGCAGCTGCAGTTCGGCGGCCAGCGTTGGCTGCTGCTGCCCGATCGGGGTTCCCTGCAGGCCTGGCGCCACAGCCCGCAGGCCCCGATCCAGGCGGGATTGTGGCTGGGCTTCCAACCCCTCGCCGGCGAGCGGCGCTGGCTGGAGGCGCAGACGCACCGGCGCGTCTGGATCAGCGGCCGGGCGCCAGCAGGGGCGCAGCTGCCCAAGGGCTGGCAGAGCAGTGGCGAGCGGGGCTCCCTGGTGACGGCAGGTTCCTGAAGGGTGAGCGCTGGCCCTTGAAGGGTGAGTGCTGGGCCTTTAATCGAGCCTGGCGCAGGCCTGACGAGGGAGATCAGGCGCGCTCGCCAACAGGGCCTTCCGCCAAACCATGCAGCCGATCGATCAGCAGATCCACCTCGGTGGGGGTTTCGCCTGACTCGCCCGCAGCACAAGTGGCCAACCGCTGGCGCACCTCACTGTTGAGCCG
>JBIIJV010000147.1:0-7349 GCA_044233545.1 Cyanobium sp. | reverse complement strand
CTTTGTAGAGCCTTTCGGGGGGGCGAGTCGTTATGTGAAAGATGCCGGCGATGATGCCCACGATGCCTGCAGCAATGTGGTGAGCAACGATTCCACCAGGATTAAAGGGATTGAATCCTTCCGGTCCCCAAGATGGTTGTACCTTCTCAATGTGACCTGTGATGCCGTAGGGGTCTGATACCCACATACCAGGTCCAAAAACACCAGTGAGGTGGAAAGCTCCAAACCCGAAGCAGCCAAGGCCGGCAAGTAGAAGGTGAATCCCGAAGATCTTGGGAAGGTCCAAGGCTGGTTCCCCGGTGCGGGGGTCTTGCCAGATCTCCAGGTCCCAGTAGGTCCAATGCCAGATGGCGGCTAGGAAAAGCAGACCACTGAAAATGATGTGGGCTGCTGCGACGCCTTCAAAGCTCCAGAAGCCGGGATTGACTCCCGTTGCTCCGGTGATGCTCCAGCCGCTCCAACTTCCTGTAACCCCAAGGCGGGCCATAAAGGGCATTACGAACATGCCCTGACGCCACATGGGGTTTAGGACCGGATCGGAAGGATCGAAGATGGCCAGTTCATAGAGCGCCATGGAGCCGGCCCAGCCGGCAACCAGAGCGGTGTGCATAAGGTGCACGGCGAGCAAGCGGCCCGGGTCGTTGATGACGACCGTGTGCACCCTGTACCAGGGCAATCCCATGGGGGTCAGGTCTGGGTGTCCCGCCGATCGTAGTTGTTGCTGACCTCCACCAGAGGGGACCGGTTACGGACCGCAACGGGGAAGGCAATTGCCCCAACCGGCAAAATGCAGCTTTGGAGGCAGGCCATGCCGGTGATCCGTTTCGTGCGTGAAGGCAGGGATGTCGAGTGTTATCCCGGCGAGAACCTGAGGGAAGTGGCCCTGCGGGAGGGGATCGAGCTCTACGGCCTCAAGGGAAAACTGGGCAATTGTGGTGGCTGCGGCCAATGCATCACTTGTTTCGTCGATGTCGAAGGCGCCGATCCCCTCGCCTTGACCCCATGCACCCCAGTCGAGGATCTGAAGCTTCGTCGCCGCCCCTCGACTTGGAGACTGGCCTGCCAAGCCCTTGTTCAGGGGTCGCTTGTGGTGCTCACCCGCCCCCAAGTGGGACTACCAGACCGAGAAGGCATCATGGCCCGGGCCTTGGAAACGCCCCTGCCGCTTGGCCCATTGGCTTGGCCGGAACCTGAGCTCCAGGTCGAGCTTGAGCAAGGGGAAGTCGAATCCACTACGAGCGATGAAGCTGGGGAGGGCTAGGACGGCTGGCGGTGATACGGTCTCATCACATTCTCCATTGCCATGGAAACCAACGATCTCGGTTTCGTTGCCAGCCTTCTTTTTGTTTTGGTTCCGGCTGTTTTTCTGATTGTTCTATACATTCAGACCAGTAGCCGTCAAAGGGGTTGAGGCCTGTTCTTATCGCCCAGTTCCAGGCCGTCGGATTGATTCCGGCTCCCTAACCAGGAGTACGGGGGCTGGCGCATGGACTCGTATGTAATCGCTGACGGAACTGCCCAGTAGACGATCCAAATCTACCAAAGCTTTGGCTACTAGCGGTCGACGATCCTGGGAGGCAATGACTACCAGATCGGCTTTGATTTCCTCGGCTGCTTGACAAACCGTTCGGCCAATGTCGCCACTCCGGTGCATGGGTACCATCTCAATACCCAGGGCTCTGGCTCGTTGAACCGCCTTTCCCAATACCTCATCTGCCTGGCTGCGTCCGCCTCGCGAGGGGCTTAGTTCTTTTCGCTCAATGTGGATGCCCGTCAGGGAGCCGCCAGGGATTCCGGCAACCAATTCGCAGGCCAGCCGAATGGCGTCATCGCCAACGCCTGTGCCATCCACGGTAACAAGTACACGGTTGATGGCCTTGACGTATAGGTCGTCGCGAACCAACAGCATGGGCCGGGTGGACAACTGAAACACGTATTGACTGGCACTGTTGGCCAGGATGGATTGCAGTCTGCCGAGGCCCCTGGAACCCATCACAATCAGATCAGCATTCACTTCTTCGGCGACCCCCAACACCGTCTGTTTGGTGTCTCCTTCTCGAACAATGGTAGTCACTTCAGCGGGGACCAGTCCCATGCGACCGATGGCGTCGTTGAGGAGAATGGTGGCTTGATTGCGGTGGTCTTGGAGATTGTTGCCTCCTTGTTCGTTGACCACATGCAGAAGGTTGATCTTTGCTTGGCGACAGGGGGGGATGGCCCGCAGCATGCGCACCATTTCTTCAACGTTGCCTTTGCCTGAATCGGCGATCAGAAGATTGCGGAACACGGTGGGAAGGTTGACTCTTAGGAAGCTTATTGCTCAATCTGTCTTTCTTTCCTTAAGTAGGTTTAACTCAACCTTCGCCCATGTCCCCAGCGCAACAATTCCAACCTGCTCAGCCCTGGTGCCTCCAGCGCCGTGTGCTACCCCAGCACACCGACCATGCCGGTGTTATGTGGCATGGCGTTTATGTGGCCTGGCTTGAGGAGGGACGAGTCGAGGCTCTGGCCAGTGTGGGTCTGGAATACGCCGAGCTTTCCAGCCGAGGCCTGGAGATGCCTGTGGTGTCCCTGGGGATCGACTACCTCCAACCTCTGCGGCATGGAGACCAGGTGACACTCCTCAGTGAGGTCCTGCCGTTTAAGGGGGTGAAACTGCCCTGGTCCTGTCGGTTTATGGATCCAGATGATCGATTGATGGCCGTGGCCCGGGTCGAGTTGGTTCTGGTGCGTAGCCCAGATGGTCAGCAGGCATCGAAGGTGCTGCGGCGATATCCGGAGGATCTGGAGAGAGCCGTGGCCCGATTGCAGGGGGGTCCGGGGCTGATGCTGTAGTATGTGTGTACTGATGTGCAGGCGCTTTGGGACGGCTTATCCCTGGGTTTAACTCTGGCTCCGGGGCTGTCCCGGCTTCTGGTTTGCCTGGGGCTTCCGGGCTGGCTGCGGCGCCAGGGGGCGGGGTCTTTTCGAGTTTTTTGGGTGCTGTAAAGCCCCCCATAGCGGCACGAAACCATCGCCCTTGGACCCGGGAGCGTCGCCTTTGGTGGCTGCTCTGGTCTGGTTGCCCTGGCATCGGTTCTGTTCGTTTGCAGACCTTGGACAGGGCGTTTGTCTCCTTGGCGGCGGCTTGGCATGCTCCTTGGGAAGCCTTTGCCCGTCTGCCGGGGTGGCATGCGGGCCTGGAAGAACCCCTGACCAGCTATCGGCGCCGCTGGGGGGAGGAGGATCCCCTGCCGGCCTGGTCCCGGCATTGTGGAGGAGGGGTTGGCGTGCTGTTGCCTGGTGATGCGTCCTGGCCACCCGCCATGAAACACCTGGCCCGTCCTCCTCTGGCCCTTTACTGGAAAGGTCATGGGACCATTTGGGCTTCCCTCCAAAGACCCCAGGCCGTTGCCGTGGTCGGTACCCGCCGGGCCTCAGACCATGGCTTGTTCATGGCCCGCCAACTGGGCGCCGTTTTGGCCGAAGCGGGTTGGCCCGTCGTCAGCGGTCTGGCGGAGGGAATCGACGGTGCCGTCCATCGAGGTTGCCTCGAGGCGGGAGGGGTTCCGGTCGGTGTTCTCGGCACCCCCCTGCAACGGGTTTATCCCCGTCAGCACGCCTCCCTGCAGGCCCAGGTGGGTGCCCAAGGATTGCTCATCAGCGAACTTCCCCCTGGATGCCGGGTTCTGGCGGGCCACTTCGCCAGTCGCAACAGGTTGCTGGTAGCCCTGGCTGCTGCCCTTGTAGTGGTGGAGTGTCCCGAACGCAGTGGCGCCCTGTTGTCGGCGGAGTTGGCCTGGAAGCACGAACTACCCATATGGGTGGTTCCAGCCGATGCTGCAAAGACCTCGGCCATGGGCAGCAACCGTCTCCTGGTACAGGGAGCTACCCCCCTCCTCACCCCCGTCGACCTCATCGCTTCGCTTGGCGAAGGTCCCTTGAAGTCGACCAGCAGGGCGCTTCACTCGTCTCCAGTGACGTCCAGTAATCCTTTGGCTTCGTCAACCTCCATGGCGTCAAACCACCAAGCCTTGCTTGGGGCTCTTGGCAGCGTTTCCAGCCTGGAGCAGCTCAGTCTCGACCTGGGTTGGTCTAGCCAAGACATCACAGCGGCCTTACTTGAGCTTGAACTGGCTGGGCTGGTGCTGGCTCAACCAGGACTCCGCTGGCGATTGCGGTGAAAACTGCAGGCACTCCAATTATCTATTGTTGCTGCCATGGACATCGTCGATCAATCTCAGATTGACGCGCCTCTCCCCCTCAAGGGGGTTCTCGCACAGGGGCCATTGGCTGCGGAAACAATCCTTGGTGATGAGCTCCTGGCCTGGCGTCGTGGATTACTAAGGCTTGGCGGTGCTGCAGTCGATCTGGACTGGCTGTTGGAGATGGCCGGCGGTCTCAGCTGGAGTCAATTGCAGTCGGTCTATCTCCACCCGGAACGGTCGTTCAGGCTGGGTGCCTGCCTGGAGGAAATCGAAACCCTTTGGAACCATCACCTGCAGACGGCTATGCCGCTTCAATACCTGGTCGGATTGTGCCCCTGGCGTGATCTCGAGCTTGAAGTTGGCCCAGGAGTTTTGATACCGCGCCAGGAAACTGAACTCTTGCTGGAGCTGGCCTTGTCGTTAATGCCTGCTGCGGAGCACCAGCGGCCGCCCTTGGTTTGGCTGGACCTTGGCACGGGCTCGGGGTGTCTTGCGGTGGCGCTGGCCCGGGCCTTTCCGGGGAGCTCGGGATGGGCCGTGGATTCCAGTGATTTAGCCCTGGCCATGGCGAACACCAACTTGGAACGTCACGGTTGCAGAGAATCTGTTCGCCTCCTGCATAGCCATTGGTGGCAATCCCTGGATTTTTTGCAGGGTCAGCTGGATCTGATCGTGACCAACCCTCCATACATACCTACTTCCCTGCTGGCAGACTTGGACCCGGTGGTGCGTCACCACGAACCCTTGTTGGCCCTAGATGGGGGGGAGGATGGCTTGGACGGCATACGTTTGATTGTGGCGCAGGCCAAGACTTACCTTGCACCAGGTGGGCTATTGCTGATGGAACATCACCATGATCAGAGTGCGGCTGTAATTGATCTTCTTGTCTCAGCCGGGCTCGCTCAGCCCTTGGCCCACCAAGATCTAGAAGGTATTTTACGATTTGTGTCTGCGAGGCAAGCCTCCACCACCGTGATGCAACCCAGCCCCCCGTCTTGATGGTGGCTCCAGCCCTGACCGCTGCCGCTCTTGCTGCCGCCTTGGGGCGCGGGGAAGTTGTGATGTTCCCCACTGATACTCTTCCGGCACTGGCGGCCCATCCATCCACCGCGCAGCGGCTCTGGGACCTCAAGTCCCGGCCCGCCCACAAGCCGCTGATATTGATGGGGGCCAATCTGGAACAGCTCCGCGACCTGTTGGCGGTTCCCTGGCAAGACCCTTGGTTGCAACAAGCCGCAGCTTGCTGGCCTGGGGCATGCACCCTTGTCCTGCCGATGGCAGGCCCCCTAGTTGACTTGTTAAATCCCGGCGGCGCCAGCCTTGGCCTGCGGGTTCCTGCATGTCCGCTGGCTCAGCAATTTCTCGATCACTGTGGACCTCTGGCAACCACCAGCATTAACCAGTCCGGCGAACCCCCTGCCTCCGATGCGGTAACCGCCCGCTTGCTCTTTCCGCACCTGCCCCTACTCGCCCCACTGCCTTGGCCAGCCGGTTCTGGTCAGCCCAGTCGGGTAGTTCGTTGGCATGACAATGGTTGGCAACGCCTCCGCTGAAGCCACCGTTTCGGTGCGGCTTGGCTCATCGCTCGGCCTGAATGGGCGGGCGCCCAATTGAAATCAGAGGGTTTTGTGCAACCTGTCGCTCTGCTGGTTCTGATCACCTTGGCTGTCAGCCACTGGTTTTTGGAGCCATTGGTGCTGCTGTTTAAACCCTTTTTTCTGCTGAGCTGGTCGCCTTGGATATTTCTGGGTGTCGGTTTGTGGTTGCTAGCTGGTGATGATTCCCAAAGTTCAGGTCGCTGAGTGAAGTTTGGCGGCAGGCGAGAAGCTGAACCAGTGGAGGTCGTCGATTTCGCCAAGTCGTTCTGGGGGCTTGCCGTGGCGCTGAACAGTGAGGAGATCGGGGCGCCCTGCCAACAGGCGCAGGCCCTTGCCGAGCGGGAGCCGGCGCTGGCCCTGAAAAGTTTCAGCCAGGATGGGGCGATTGTCGGCATCACGCACTTCCAGCCAGGTGGGTTCGGAGGCCCGCAGGATCAACGCTTCGGCTGCGGGGTCGTGATCAAGGCCAAGGGCAGGGAGGGGATCCGTTGGCTTGATGGTTTGCCAACCGACCGCGTCGATGCTGCCTAATCGCCGGGGCGAGGTTCCAGGCAGCTGGATTGTGATGAGATCGGGGCGTCCTGCCAAAAGGCGCAGGCCCTGGCCAAGGGGAATTCGGCGCTTTCCCTGGAAGGTTTCGGCAATCAAGGGTTGATCGTCGGCGTCGTGGACTTCCAGCCAGGTAGGGGCCGATGCCATGAGGATTAACTCGCCCGGGGCGGCTATCGAAACGGGCGCCGGTTGCTTGGGCTGGATCGGCGCAAGGCTGCCGGACGCGGGCGGGCTTGGATTGAAGTGATGAATCCAGCTAGCAAGCGGGCCGAGAGTCGCCAGCAGGAGAAGGGATGCCGCACCCGCCAAGCCAATGGGGAGGAGGGTTCTTGATCGGCCGCGAGGGACGACCGGCGTGTCGGCAGTTTGCCTGGGTTGGGCTGCCATGGGCGCATCGGTTGCTGCCGGCAGTACTTGGCGTTTGGGTTGATGGGCGGCAGGCAAAGCTCTATCAAGTTGCTCGCGCAGAACCGCCCCTTCCTGACTGAGGGCTCGATTCTGATCGCGAATTGGCCGGAGCCGCTCTTCAAATTTGCGCTCGTAAAGTTCGGGCAGATCCCTTAGCAAGGATTGGTAGTTGGCGAGTTGATTGCGGGCCGCCTCCAGCTCTTCCAGGGTAGAGAGATAGTCATCATGATTTTCCATGTTTATTTTGCAGTGATTAACTTTCTCAGAAGCAGCCCGTTTAGCAAGCCCTGAGTGTTGCATTTTAATCATCAATTTGTTGGATCACCGCACCAGACCACCCTCTGGGAGGTTCTGGCAGGCAAGGTCTGCGCAATCTCAAGGGTTCTCGGCCATTCCTCAGGCTCGGCTAAGCGGGGGGGCTGATGGGCCGCGGCCGCCAACGGCACGATGTTGACCCTGCGGCTGGTGTCTATGGGGGCTTCGGCGATGCGGCGACCCTCATGAGCCTGGGGTAGCTAGGCGATCGTTGAAGCTTCGCCCAGAACAGGAGGCCGATCTCATGGGTCAAGCTGAGATAGTCGTTGGCATGCCGTTGGCGATGTCA
>JBIIJV010000015.1:0-26752 GCA_044233545.1 Cyanobium sp. | reverse complement strand
CATCCACCGCTTCGACACTGCAATTGACGGGCGGCGCCCCTGCCACGGCACAGGTAGTGGCCAACCTGTAGAGCAGAGAAGGACCCGGGGCCGGGACGGCGGCCAGCAGGGGCAAAGGCGTCAGACTGCCAAATAGCACAACGCTACCGAGCCAGGAACAAGCTGCCCCCGCCCGACAACCACTGCGGCGATGGCTCTGAAAAGACGGCATGAAAAGAAATCTCAGGGACAAAGTCCGGATGGTTGGCAG
Organism: Cyanobium sp.; assembly: GCA_044233545.1. GTDB lineage: Bacteria > Cyanobacteriota > Cyanobacteriia > PCC-6307 > Cyanobiaceae > Cyanobium. The sequence goes on along the minus strand of JBIIJV010000015.1, from coordinate 26,502 downwards.
GAATCCCGACAGAGGGCCGCCATCGGCAGGACTTTTTAACAATCTGCCCGGCCCTTGACCCCCTTGGCCAGGGCTGGGGCAAGTGATACAAATTGCGATACTTATTCCCGCAATATGATCAGATTCGCGCAATCTGATCATATTCGCGCAATTTGCTCCTGGCAGTGCTGGCGCCCACCGGACCAGCTCCGGCAAGGGCGCATCTACGGCCTGGTCCAGGAGAATGGCGCCCAGGGAAACCCGCCAGACAACGGCCATGACTCCTGCCCATTCCTCCAGCGGCGATCCTGCTATCCCCAGCCGCATCGACCATGCGCTGCGGCTGCGTAGCCTCTAGATAGCCTATCTGCTGGCGATGTTATAACATTTTCAGCCTGGCTTGATGCCACTCTTCAATGGCCTCTCCATAGTCATCGGCAATACCGTCAATCCGTCACGATTGACGTTGGTCTATTGGTCGATGATGGGCTATTTTTTTACTGCCGCTGGCGGCCCTTCTAATAATCAGCTGGGCGGCCAGTGATGGCCGCGGTGAAGGTCCCTGGCGCCGCTGGCATTTCTGGCTGAGCGTCCTTTATAGCGTCACCAACTTAATCCATTTGATCGCAGATATTGTCATCCCCGATTCCCGTGGTGATCAGGTGTTCTTGACGGCGCTTTTGCTCCTGATTGGGCTCTTGATCAATCGCCAGGCCTGGTTCTGGTGGCATCCCAGGTTGGCTGCGATGCAAACCTGAAAGGGGTGGCCGTGCAAAGGTGAGGATTGGCCCGCCTCGCTAGGGCCGATGCTTTGCCTGTCATGTCCATGCCCCTAGTTGTCTCTGGATCGGCCCCTGGCCAACAGCAGGCCCGTAGCGAACGGGAGTCCAAGGGCTTTGGCGGCTCGAAGGGCAGGCGAGCCGATGGGTTCCAAAGCGCTGGCGGCGGCGGCAGCGCCAAGGCTAAGGAGACCGGCAACAAGGGCGGTGCTGGCCGCAAGCGTCGTGGTAGCGGCTTAAGTGCCGCCGACCGTTCCCCCCTGGGCCGCAGTCCCGATGTGGAGGCGATGCAGGCCCGCCATCGCCTCGGCCTAGCCCTCGCCGGCCGGCTGCGGGAAGCCGACGTGACCCGGGCCTGGAAACTGGCGGCGGCCGAGCACCACCCCGATCGAGGCGGTGCCCATGACACCATGCAGGCGATCAACGCCGCCCGGGTCCTGCTGCTGGGTCTCGATAGCGACTAATACCAAGACACCACCAGAACTCAGGTTCAGCTCACCTGAACCTCCTGGAACGCAGAACCCAACCGCCACTGCCTTCATAGGCCTTGCCTAGATAGCCCTTGGCCGCAAGGGCTATGACTGTGATGATCCCAACTCGGCCACTGCCCCCTACTCCGGCGCATCGCCACAGAGCATGGCCTCGGCGAGGCAGCAATCGACCAGCGTCGGCCCAGCACCATCCAAGTGCCAGATCTTGACCTCGGCGTCGGCCGGACAGGCGAAAGTCAGCAATTCGAAGGGAAACACCAGCCGCTCCAGAAAAAAATCCCCAGGGCCGCAGCAGCGCAAGATCAGCAACTGGTTGCCGATATTGCGGTAACAGCAGAGCAGGGAAGTCATGGACCAAGGAATCCGTTCTTCTATCCAGCCACCAGGTTTTGATTGCAGTAGTCGCCGCCATGACTCTTTGACGGCGGTGAGTATTTGCACTCAGCCCGACCATCCAGACGGCCCCGGCACCTGGCCGAAGCGATGCCCAAAGACTGAGGAACTAAGGCCGGGGTAGATATTTCGCCGGGTCCACCGCCACCTGGGAGGGCCCCGTACCACTTCTCAGTTCCAGGTGGAGATGGTCCGTGCTGGCGCTGCCGCTACGGCCCACCCACCCAAGTTGGCCCCCCGCCGGCAGCACCGTGCAGGGACGCACCGCCACCGCCTGCAGGTGGGCATACAGGCTTTGCCAGCCGTTGCCGTGGTCCACAATCACTGCAATTCCGTAGCCGCCGATGGTGTCAACCCGGGCCACCTGACCCGCCAGCACCGCCAACACCGGCGTTCCGGGCGGGCTAATCAGATCGATGCCGGTATGAAGGCGCCAAGCGCCACGGGCACTGGAGTAACGCCAGCCGAAAGGAGAGATTTCCCCGGCCCAGCGAGTCAAGGGATAACGCAACCTGGCCCCCGCCACCGTGCGCCTGCCCTGGGCCATCGTTGCAGCCGGACAACGGCCTGGCTCCGCCCCAGCACCGAGGGTGGCAGGGGCCAGGTTGGCCACCACCGAAGCGGCGGCAGGGGCGGGTCGAACCAACGAATCCTGGAGCGCTTCGTTGGTTAGAGCCGGTGGCACCGTGAGCCATGCCAGCCCAAAGCAAGTCCAAAAAGTGATCCAGGGGCGGCGGCGGCGGCGACCGGCCTGAAACGCCCAGCCCCTGGAGACGCCAAAGCGGTCCCTTGCTTGCCGAGCTTTTGCTTGCCAAGTCATACAAACCCAAACCCTGGGAGTGTTGTATCGGCGAAGTAGCGGGGTACAAGGGGGATCCGCCGCTCCAGGCACTTAGAACTCGTCAGCCTCCTAGTCCTGATCAGCCTCCTCGTCCTGGTCAGCCTCGGCGGGGGGCCAGGCCAGGTGCGCAACCACCGGCGCGTGGTCACTTGGCTGGGGGTTGCCCCGCAGCCGTTGGTGGATCACGCAGCCAGTGGCGAAGTCCAACAGCTGATCATCAAAGTAGATGTGGTCAATCCGCCAACCCCGACCCGTCTCCCAGGCGCCGCTGCGGTAATCCCACCAGCTCCAATGGCCGCTGGCTGGTTCAAACACCCGAAAGACATCCCTGAGCTCTGGCCCCAGCGCCTGCCTCAGGGCCTGACGTTCGGCTTCACTGGCCATTATTCCGCCACTGAGGCGCTCGGGCGCGTGGATATCCCTGTCCTCAAGGGCGATGTTGAAATCCCCCACCACCACCAGCGGATCCCCTTGGCACCTGAGGGCCTCCAGGGCCCTCTCCAGGCAGGCCAGCCATTCCAGTTTGTAGGCGTACTTCGGGGATTTCAGCGAGGCGCCGTTGGGAACATAGAGATTCACCACCCTGACCCCATCAATGAGGGCACTGATGACGCGCTTCTGATCGGCCAGGCCCTCGGCCTCGGCATCGTCGCTCAGCAATCCATCAAAGCCGATACGAAGGTCTGCCAAAGGCAGACGGCTAAGGATCGCCACACCGTTGTAGGCCTTCTGGCCACTGAAAACAGCCCTATAACCAAGGGCCTCTATGGGCTGCCAAGGAAAAAGGTCATCACTGACCTTTGTTTCCTGCAGGCAGAGGACGTCAGGACTCTCCTCCGCCAACCAGGCGAGCACCTGGTCCAACCGGATCCGCAGCGAATTGACGTTCCAGGTGGCGATCCGCACGCCGGGCTTTCCGCAGGCACCAACTAGCATCACTGAAAACCACCCTTGGCCGTCGGCACTCCGCCAATCCATGGCCCGTTCTCTTCTGACCATCAGCCTGCTGGCTCTCCTGCCTGCCCCGCTGGCGCTCTGTGGGCCTGCCGGCGCCCAGGTGGCCGGCTACGGACAGACCATGGGCACCACCCCCCAGGAACGCCAGATTTATGACGGCGGTGCTTCCAAATCCTCCGTGTTGGATGCCACCAATCCCATCGACCTGATGAATCGGTTGCGCCGCAGCACGGCCATGGATGACGCCACCTCGCCAGACCAGGCCGTTGATAGGGCCCTCAAGGACTTTGATTCGCCGGCGCCGGCTGCGACCCGCCCAGGGCTGGCTGGACCGTAGGCGAACTGGCCACCCCTCCCCCTTGCTTTGCTGTTGCTGCGTTCGATTGCGAGCGCACCAACTGCATCGACCAATTCGACGCCATTTGGTCGAGCACAGGATCGGCGTTGCCCGTCTTGCCACTGCGTTGCTTGGCGTTGGTCAGGGCCGTCAAAGCAGCGGGGGTATCGCCGCTTTTTTGCAGCAACATGGCCAGGGCCACCATGGGACGTGGATCTTGGGGGAATGAGACCGCCAACTGCTGATAGGTGGCCTTGGCCTGCGGCCTCTGCCCTACACGGTCTTGAATCTCGGCCAGTAACAGCCCCAGGCCCAGGGCCTGGGGCTTGATTCCGGGGGTGGTGGCGGCGGTGAATGCCGACTGGACCTGGCGCAAAGCCTGGCTTCCCTTGCCCTGTTCGAGTTGCAGCAGGCTCATCAATTGCAACGCTTCCACCTGGTGGGGTTGGCGACTCAGGATCTGACGCAACTCCCGTTCAGCTCCCGTCGGATCACCGCTATCCCTGCGCAGTTCAGCCAGCATCAACCGCAGGGACCACCGTTCCGGTTCACGATCAGCCATGGGCTCCAGCAGGGCGATGGCCTCCTGCTGCCGGCCCAGACCCACCAGCAATTCCAGCAGTCGCTGGCGATCGGTATCACTGGACTCGTGGCGCTCTTCCCGCTGCACGAGCACGTTGATTTCCTTCTCCAAGATGGTTTGGCGCGGATCGCCCGCCGACCGGTTGGCGCCGCTGCGCTGGCCCAGCCACCAACCCGCCCCCATGGCCAGCAGCGTCAGGGCAATGGCGGCGGCAAGCCCATAGGCTCCAAAGCGGCGGGGCTGGGTCAACATCCGGAACCAGAAAGGGCAAGGCCCGTAGGGAGACTACTGTTCACGCTCGCTACATTGACCTCATCGCTGCTTGGGAACTGCTGCGCCGCACCCAAGCCCCCTCTCCACCATGCGTCAGCACCCCATTCCCCCGGTCACCGAACCATTGCAATACCGGGCCATCGGTGTCGTCCGTGGGGTTTACGAACCCAGCGATCCAACCGTGCTCACCCGTGGAGCGATCCGCACCGCCGATGGTCAAGCCATTGAAGCGGTGGTGCTGGGCCGGCTGCTCACCTTGATGCGCCGGCACCTCGATTTATCCCTGCCCCACCTCTGGGTGGTTTATCCCCGCTCCCGGGAAGAGGGTCAGTTGCATCTCCAAATGGTGGGCGTCTGGGAGCCAAGCACCCTGGCCCAAGAGGCCGAAGAGTCGGGCGCCAGCGACGGACTGCCCGAAGGAGACGATTACTTTTCGGTGCGCGGAGAATTGATCTTCACCCGCCCCGAAACCCAGGATTTTGTGGTCAAGGTGCGGCAGTTGCCCCGCCCTGACGGCGAAAGGCCCATTCCCTTCAAACTGCAGCTGCGGGGCGAGATCCCCCTGGCCCATCTGCGCCATTTCGTCTCCCTCGATCTGCGCCGCCAGGAGCAGGCCCTGCAACTCGAACGTCTTGAGGTCCTCAGTCCCATCGCCCAGCGCGGCAACCGGGGAGGCAAGGGTCGCCGCCCAGACGGCGGTAGCCGCAGTCCGGAGGGTTCGCTCCGCAAAGATGATGCCTCCTCCCAGGCTGGTCGCAGCTCGGACAACCGCAACAAATTGGCGCGGACTGCCGATGCTCAGGAGCGTTCCCTGGACCCCCGCGCCGCCGCTAGCAGCCGCAGCCACTCACGCGCCGTCAGCCGGCCGCCTCGCTAAGCGCTCTTGATGGCCTCGGACCTCACCGCCCTCACTGCCGGAATGGCCGTCCTGACCATCTGTCTGGCCGCCGTGTTCGGACCCTTCCTGGGAATCTCCCCTTGGTGGACGACTGTTTTCACTGCCTTCGCCCTGGGCGCCCTGGGCCTGGATGCGGCCCGTTTCGGAGGCCGCGGCGGCCATCTGCTGGCGGAGACCCTGCCCGGGGGCAAGGCCCGGCTACGCAGGATCGCCCGCCACGAAGCGGGCCATGCCCTTGTGGCCCAGGCCGAGGGGCTGGCGGTGCGAAGGATCCTGGTGGGCAGCTTGGCGGCACTCCAGGCGGGTTTGGCCTGCGGAGGCAGCACGGAGTTCGATCCCCCCGCCACGGCCCGACTCCCAATTGAGGACCTGCGCCGTTGGAGCCGCGTCCTGCTGGCGGGCATGGCGGCTGAGGATTTGCTTTATGGCGAAAGTTTGGGCGGGGCTGATGATCGCGCCCTGCTGGGTCGCCTCTGGGGTCTTTCCGGCCAAGACGTGGCCACCGCCCAGCTGGAGCAGCGTCGTGCCCGCCGCGAAGTGGCCCAGTGGTTGCGCCAGCACCGGGGCGAACTGGAGGCGGAGGCGGAGCAATTGCTGGAGCGCGCCCCGCGGCTGGGACGTCCCATCCCGGCGCTCGGCTCGTGACCCTCCTTCATATAGACGCCCCCACTGGCTTGGCGGGCAACATGTTGCTGGCGGCCTTGCTGGATCTCGGCGTTCCGGAGACCGTCATCCACGGGCCCCTGGCGGACCTCGGCATGGCTGGGCGCTATCGCTTGGAGGTGGAGGAACGGCGCAGCTCGGGCCTACGGGGCCTGCACCTTGAGGTACATTGCCTGGAACAGGATCCCCACCATCGCCCTTGGGGCGAGCTGCGCGATCTGCTGAGGTCTGCACCCTTGGCCCCGCCCCTGGCGGAGCAGGTGGGGCAGGTTTTTTTGCTGCTGGCCGAAGCTGAAGCCAGGGTCCATGGCCATGCCCCGGAAGCGGTGCATTTCCATGAGGTCGGGGCCCTCGACTCCCTGGTGGATGTGGTGGGCGTCTGCGCCGCGTTGCTGCATCTTGGGGTGAGTCAAGTGAGTTGTGGCGTGCCACCCGCTGGCCACGGCAATGTGCGCACCGCCCATGGCCTGCTGCCCCTGCCGGCCCCAGCGGTGCTGGAAATCGCCCGGCGGCGGGGGCTGGCCTTGGCCGACAGCAGCGGCTTTCCGGCGGCCGAACTCACCACCCCCACCGGCCTAGCGCTGATGGCCTGCTGGTCCCACCGCTTCGGGGTGGCGCCGGGGGGAGTACCTGAGGCGGTCGGCGTGGGCCTGGGCAGCCACTGTCTCGATCGTCCCAACCTGCTCAGGGCCCTACTGCTGCGCCCCTTGGCCGCAGCTCCGGAGCCTGCAACCCAGCCACTGGCCTACGAACTGGAGGAAACCCTCCTGCTCCAGGAGGCCCAGATCGATGACGCTTCAGCCGAAGACCTGGCTTTCCTAGCGGCAGCTCTGCGGCATGCGGGTGCGCTGGAAGTGTTCAGCACGGCGATCACCATGAAGAAGGGACGCCAAGGCACCCTTGTAACCGCCCTGGCACCTGCGGCCCTTGCCGCCGACCTGCGACTGGTCTGGTGGCGCCACAGCACCAGCCTGGGGGTGCGCGAGCAACTGCAACGGCGCTGGTGTCTGCCACGGCAGATCGATTCCCGCGTCACTCCCCTGGGCCCCGTTCGCATCAAATACGCCCAAGGGCCCGATGGGGAGTGTCGCGCCAAAGCAGAACATGGGGACCTGGCCCATCTGGCCCGCCTGCATGGGCTGTCCCTGCGGGAGGTTCGCCGTCAAATCGAGCCCTTCATGCAACCCCCGGCCGCCTACCCCACGACCCATGCCATCCCTGAGCGCCTGGGGGGGGAACTCCCCTGATGGCCCGTCCTGTTTGGCCATGGCCCTGGCCGCGCCTGGGGCCAGGTTCCCTGACACTGAAGTTTCCAAACCAGGGCTGGTCGCGCCGCTTGCGCTGGCCTGCAGGGGCACTTCCTGGTGGTCTGCGCCCCCTGATCACTTTGGTCAGCCTTGGCTTCGTCCTGGCGGCCCTGCTGCAAAACGGCCGCCAGTTGATCCAATACCGTCCAGACACCCAGGGACTGTTCTGGCTGACCCTGGGAGTTGGCCTGAGCCTGCTCAGCCTGGTGGTAAGTGGACTTTCCTGGGCAGTCATCCTGCATTGGCTTGGACTCAGACCGCGGCTGGAGGCCTTGGTCCGCCTCTACCTGGCCACCAACATGGGCAAATTTTTGCCGGGGGGAGTGTGGCATTTGGCCAGCCGGGTACAGGCCCTCCGCCTGGGTCATGCCGCCTTGCCCCACAGAACCAGCACCCCGCTGGCCTTAATGGCGGTGCTGCTCGATCCACTGCTAGCAGCGGCGGCGGCCCTGGCCCTCGTGCCCCTGGGGGGCCTGGAACACGGAATCGCCTTGCTGGCACTGGTGCCCTTGCTGGCCCTATGGCCCCGTTGGCTTAACCCACTGCTGCAGCGGCTGGAGCGTCAACGGGCCCGCCAGCTCGGCCTGGAAGAGGCCCTGGACCAGGACCTGGCTGGCGCCCTGCGCCTGCGCTCCTATCCGTGGGCGCCGCTGCTAAGCCAGTGGGCTTTTGTGCTGATGCGCTTCTCCGGCTTTGCGTGCTGCGTCTTGGCCTTCGATTTGCAGCATGCCCTGGATTGGTGGCGTTGGCTCTCGGCCTTTGCCCTGGCCTGGACCGTTGGCTTGGTGGTGCCGGGCGCGCCTGGAGGCCTGGGGGTCTTTGAGTCCGTTTTGTTGTTGCGACTTGGCGCTGCTCTACCGGATCCTGCCCTGCTGGCAGTGGCCCTGGGCTATCGATTGGTTGTGACTACGGCGGACCTGCTAGCGGGTCTGATGGCTTCCCTTGATGGAGGAGGCTTCGCGCGGGCCCGCATGACAGCAGCGACGGGAGCTGGAGAGCCTGGCGAAGGCAGGCCGCCGTCGACCTAGCCTCTCAATAAGGTCTGTTCTTGCGACTCAGGGCAGACCGCTCTGGTTTGACTGCCCCGTTCCCCAGCTCCCTACCTGCCCCCTCATCCCCATCGGCGCAAGCTGCCGCCCCCCCAGCGGCGTCGCGGGCGGGCCTGCGCAGCAGCCTGCACAATCGGGGACAGCGCCTGACGGCCCAACGTCAGCGGGTGCTGGAACTCTTCGAGCAACTCGGCGAAAGCAGCCACCTCAGCGCCGAAGAAGTGCACCAGCGATTGCGGGGGGGCGAAGAGCGCATCTCGTTGGCCACCGTTTACCGCAGCCTGCGGTTGTTGAGCTCCATGGGGCTGCTGCAAGAACTCGAACTCGCCGAAGGCGGGCGCCGCTTCGAGCTCAGTGGTGAAGCCCACCGTGACCACCATCACCTGGTCTGCGTGCGCTGTGGCCGCACCGAGGAATTCGAAAGCGCCGCGGTGCTCCAGGCTGGAGAGGTGGCGGCCAGCAGCAATGGGTTTCGACTCCTGGAGTGCGTTCTGAACGTGAGGGCTCTGTGCCCTACCTGCCTGACCCAGGAGGCGATCCATGGAAGCCAATCCCCAGAGATTCGGAGAGCCACACCTCCAAACAGGTAACAACCTGTTACGCTTAGTTCACACTTCGCAACCTCTTCCGATGGCTGCTCCTGAAACCCGCTTCGGCTTCGTCACTTTTGCTGAAACCTGGAATGGCCGTCTGGCCATGATGGGATTCGTGATTGGCTTGGCCACCGAACTCCTGACCGGCCAAGGCATCCTGAGCCAAATTGGCCTCAGCTGAGTCCTGACCTTTTCTATTTGATAGCAAACCCAGGGAGAAATCTTCCTGGGTTTTTGCTATGTGCGTGAACTGGCTAAGGACCTTTGGCCACCAGCATCTGGCTCGCTTGAGCCATAACCTCAAGCCAAGACCTCAAGCCAAGGCCCCACCGCAACTTGAGCCAGCGCCTGCCGTACAACCGAAACAGTGGTCTGCTACCGCAATCGGCGCACCTGCCGGATCGCACTCAAGCAGATCGGAAAGAGCAGACAAACCCGATGATCTTTTCCCCAGCATCTGGTTGAAATCACAGTCGAAAAGTTGCCCCCGCCAATCAACGCTGATCAGCTGGCGACACATTACCTGATCCAAATGGGCAGGATTGTGATGGTCGCGCAACAAAGTTAGGTAAGGCTCAAGCTCGCCACTGACCCTCAAGCTGGCAGCAAAGCGTTCGATCGGCATATTGGCAAGCGTCAGCAAGTTGTTGAAAACAACCCCATAACGTTCGCCCAGGTTGCGCCGAAAATCATCCTCCAGGGCCTTTTGGGGAGGCGGCAAGCTGGGCCCCTGGGGGTTGTAAACCAAATTGAGCTCCAGGTTGGAGCCACTATGGCCATAGCCCATACTATTTAACCGTCGTAAAGCTTCGATACTGGCGGTAAAAGCCCCGGCCCCCCGTTGGCGATCCACATTCGCCTCTAAATAGCAAGGTAAAGAAGCCATCACAACAACGGATTCCCTAGCCAAAAAAGCTGCCAAATCCTGTTGATCAGACTCCAGCAGAATGGTGAGATTGCAGCGATCTATCACCCGCACCCCAAGCGCCCGGGCCTGTTGCACCAACGACCGGAAGCCGGGATGCAGTTCGGGCGCCCCACCCGTCAGATCCAGTTGGCCGATCTGGCGGGCGGCCAGTACCCGCGGAACCAGGGCCAGGGTGGCGGGTTCCATCATCTCGGTGCGCTGGGGCCCTGCCCCCACATGGCAGTGGCGGCAGGCCTGGTTACAGCGATAGCCAAGGTTCACCTGCAAGGTGGTAAGCGGACCGCGACGGAGGCCAGGGAAGGGATCGACGGCAATGGCTGCTCGGCGCTGGCTGGGATCCGGATCGGTCTGGAGCATGGGGGTCATGGACGCGATGGCACGAACCTCGGAATGAACCTCTGGCGGCTCCATCAAGCAGGTGGCTCGATGAACTCCATGAACAAGGATGCCAATCGGCAAGCCAGAGCGGCGGATGGAGCAGCAGGATGGACCCCAACCCATCCTTGCCCATGGCCCGCTTTCTGCTGGTGCTCAAGCCCCGGAAACCGATCGAGTCCAAGGATCTGATCGCTGGCCTTGATCGTCTTGTTGACCAGCTCGATGCCGAGGTTGACCACCGCACCCCAGCCCACCTCAGCGCCATGCTGCGCGGCGGTTTGGAACATCTGCGCCTGCAGCTTTTCGCTGATGTGCAAGCCAAGGCCGCTGGCCCAGTCCTGGAGCTGGTGCTGATGAGTCGCGAACCGATGGGTCGCGGCGCCCCCCAGACCCGTGAATGCTTCGAAGATCTCGTCCGCAAGGCCTCTGAATCGATGGCGAACCTCGAACCCGTCTTCCGCTCCGATCGGGACGGACCCTTGCCCAGGCTGGAGTGAAAGGCCATTTCCTGCCTCCGCGGCAGCCCCCATGCTCCGCGCCAACAGGCTGGAGCATGGGGGCTGCCGCAGCCTGGGGGGCTGCAATCACAGTTTCTTGTCGCTCCCGTGACAGTTTGAATCTGTCACATGGTCCAAGATGGAAATCCTCCGCAAGAAAGTTGTGCCCCTTTCCATGGCCTCCACTACCCATGTTTTTTCGATCCGGCCCAGCAGCCCCGTAATCCGTTCCTACCGGTTGGTCGACCAATACGGATGCCCCCATCCGGTACTCGACGACCTCTACGACTCCCTGGAATCCGCCTGGAATGAGGCCACTCTCTGGTGGCAAGCCCAAGATCCGGGGACCCCGGAGCCCCTCGGCATCGGAGTCGAAGTCAGCACGTCCACCGGGAATTGGCGCACCTTGCGCCATCCAGCCTGCTAATTGATCCAGGCCAGATCTCAGACCACCTGCACACCCTTCCAAAACGCCACACGGCCCGCAATGGCGCTTGCCGCTTGCTTTGGTTCGGGATAGGTCCAGGCCGCGTTGGGGTTCTCAGCCCCCGCAACCACCACATCAAAATAGTGAGCTTCGCCTTTCCAGCCACAGGTGCTGCGGTGCTTGGAAGGGCGAAAAAACTCAGGCTTCAAAGAGGCTTGAGGGAAATAGGCATTGCCCTCCAACATCACGATGTCATCGCTACTGGCGATCGTTTGGTTCTGCCAACGGGCTTCCATGGTTTGAGACGAATGGGCTGCCCCTATCTTGCAGTGCCTGGTGCACAAAAGGGGTCGGATCCTGATCCAGCCGATGGTTGAGATGGAGCGGCGCCCCCTGGGCCCAGGCATCACTGCTATCGAGCTGGGCCGTGGCTTCCAAGGCCCGGCGCAGGCATCTAGCGGCATCCAGGGGCATGTCCCTGGGCACGCTGATGCGGTCGCGCAGATACCTCAAGCCCCTGGCCGAGCCAGCCTCGGGCCTGCAAGCTTCGCCCGTGGCCAGCAGGGTCAGGGCGGCACGTAAGGGTTGGTCGAAGCTTTCCGGCCCCAGGGGATTGCGTTGCAGCAGGGTTTGATGATGGCGACAGACCCTTTCCAGGGCCCTCAGGGGCGCCTCGGGGGATTCGGGGCGGCTGGTTTCCGGATCCGGCTCACCGCCGTCGCTGATGGGCCAAGGGCCTGCATCAATGCGCTGGGCCAGGGACCGTTGGTCCGGGCTGCCGTTGGCCTGGCAGCACCCCATCTGGGGCGGCAGGTCATGGGCGTGGGTGTGGAAGTCACTCTGGGTACCGAGATAGGTGGGCCGTTGCTCCCAAGCCTTGAACCAGCGGTCGATCAGCGGGTGCGCCTGGCGCAGTCGGTAGCCCTTGTAATAAGCCAAGCTGGCATTCATCCGTTCGAGATAGGGCACAAACACCAGATCGACCGTGCCTGGGGACTCACCCAGCAGGAAGGGACCGGCACTGTCCCCCAGGGCCTCCTCCAGGCGTCCCGCCATGGTTTTGAAGGCCTGGGCCGCCCGATCCTCCTGGCCACTCGTGAGTCCATGGCGGCAGAGCCATTCGCACCAGCTGGCAAAAAGACGCCGCTCCAGCCGCCTCAGAGCTAGCCCCTGGGGCTCGCCCATCGGAGCCCCCAGAGGACCAAAAGCCCCTTCCAGGGCCTCCAGAATGCGGTCGCTCTCCGTGATCAGGCGGCCATCGAGTTCGAGGGCGGGCAGATAACCAGAAGGCACCAGCCGCCTGAACCAGGACTCTTTTTCGCCGTAACAAACCATTGTCACCTTGCGTATGCGGTAAGGAACCCGCTTCTCCTCCAGCCAGAGCCACACCTTTTGGCAGTAGGGACACCAGGCATGGTGGTCCCGGTACAAGGTCACCCTCACCGTCGCCTCGTCCTGCCCAAACAGCCGCAAGCGGGCCTGGGGATTGGTGGGTCCATTGACAAGGTCTGGCCGCCGGGGTGCCAGGCGCTCGAGGTCCTTCCAACTGAGGGGGTTGGCCCGTAGGGATCCCATGCCGCTGCTCTAGGGGAGCCTTCATGGTGGCGCAAGCAAGCGGGCAGGCGTTGCGAGTGTCGCCGGCAGACCTAACAGCCAATCTGGGTGCTTTTGCACCTTGGCAAAGCTTTGGTTTCGGTTGCTACATCTCAACCCACCCCTTGAGGGTCACTGTTGCTTGGAACTTCGCAGAAGTTGGTCTTTTATGCCATCGCGTTTTCGATCGGGCCATGGAGCGTCGACCCTTGAGACCTTCAACCGCTTGAGAATCAATCTTTTTGCTGGTGCCCAGCAACAGCAATTGCGTCGATACGGCATGGGCCTGATGGCGGCTGGGGCCGGACACCCTGCTGCTGCTGTTCGGGTCCGCCTTGGTATTGCTAATAACCTCTGGTCTCGCTTTCATCTATGGCGGTTGTAGCCAACTGAAGTCCGTATTGTTGACCTACGGCTTCGTTGCCCTGGGAACGGCACTTACCTCTGGATTTCAGGGCCTATTTATGAAACATCGTGTTTCTGCTGAATCTGAAGATCGCGGTCTCAACTTCGTGCCCCACGGCGAAGAGACTTACGACCCAATGACCAACTGAGCTAAACCCATTATGAAAATGATCACGGCACTTGTGCGCCCCTCAAAGGTGGACGCCATCAAACGGGCCCTGGTGGCCATTGATGTTATTGGTATGACCGTAAACGACGCCCGCGGTTTCGGTCGACAGAAAGGACAGGTGGAGCGTTATCGCGGCACCGAGTACACCGTTGAGTTTCTACCGAAGGCAAAACTGATGGTGGTTGTCCCGGATGACAAGGTGGAGGCAACCATTACCGCCATCGGTGATGCGGCCCGTACCGGTGAGATTGGCGACGGCAAAATCTTCGTCAGTCCCGTGGAAATGGCGATCAGGATCCGTACCGGCGACAGGGACGCCACCGCCCTCTAACCCCCAAGCCCTGTTCAGCGCGATCCAGCCCCAACGATCCCTCGCAACAAACTGGCCCACGCAACAAACTGCTGGGGTGAGCCAACCCTTCGCTGCGGCGAAGGGTTTTTTGCTGGTGCCTCGCTTCGACCAAGCCACCTAAGTTGCCCAAGGACCTGCCCCGCTGAGTCATGGACGATTGCTTCGATCTACTCGTCATTGGTGCTGGTTCCGGCGGTCTGGCCGCCGCCAAACGGGCGGCTAGCTACGGCGCCCGGGTGGCCATCGTCGAGGGGGATCGGGTCGGCGGCACCTGCGTGATCCGGGGGTGTGTTCCCAAAAAGCTGCTGGTTTACGGCTCCGCCTTCGGGCACCTGGCCGAGGATGCCAGGGCCTACGGATGGCAACTCTCCACACCAGTTCTCCAGAGCGGGGTGCTGCTTCAAAGGGTGCGGGACGAAGTCACCCGTCTCGAAGGAATCCACAGGCAGGGCCTGATCAAAGCCGGTGTCAGCCTTGTGGAAGGTTGGGCCCGCCTGAGCGATCCCCACAGTGTGGTTGTCAATGCCAGTGGGCAACCGGCCCGCACCCTGCAGGCGGATCGGCTGCTGATCGCCGTCGGCGGCCGGCCCCAGCGACCCTCCATTCCAGGGCTTGAGCTGGCCTGGGTGAGTGACGACCTCTTTCTGATTGAGGCCCTGCCCCAACGGGTGGTGATCGTGGGGGCAGGCTTCATTGCCTGTGAACTGGCCGGCATTTTGCTGGGGCTGGGGGTGCAGGTGTGTCAGCTGGTAAGGGGAAACCAGCTGCTCAAGGGTTTCGATCGCGAAGCAGTGGAGGTTGTGCAGGAAGGACTGCTGGCCAATGGGCTGGAGCTGCACTTCCAGCAGCAGCCCATCGCCATTGAGGGAGAGCCAGGGGCCCTAACGGTGCGCACCCAAAGCGGTGAGGGCCTGGCCTGTGGGGGGGTGTTGCTGGCAACAGGTCGTAAGCCTTTCCTGCAAGGACTGGACCTGGAGGCTGCCGGAGTGGCCGTCGCCGACGACCACATCGTGGTTGATGGGGATCAGGCCACCTCCATCCCCCACATTTATGCCGTTGGCGATGTCACCGACCGGGTTAATCTGACCCCGGTAGCGATAGATGAAGGTCGGGCTTTTGCCGATACCATTTATGGCGGCAAACCCAGACGCGTCAACCACGACCTGGTGGCCAAGGCCGTGTTCAGCCAGCCCGAGCTGGCCACGGTGGGCCTCAGCGAAGAGGAGGCGATCGAACGCTTTGGCAGCAAATTCATTGCGGTGCACCGGGCCCGTTTTCGGGCCATGGTCCAGGCCCTGCCCCAGAGAGGCCCCCGCACCCTGCTCAAATTGGTGGTCCACCGCCCCGATCAGCGGGTCCTGGGTTGCCACATGGTGGGCGAGCACAGCGCCGAGATCATCCAGATGGCGGCGATTGCCCTAGGCATGGGGGCTACCAAGGCGGACTTCGACCGCACCATGGCGCTGCACCCCACCGTGGCCGAGGAGTTTGTCACGATGACCTGAGCATGGGCCTCACACCACCGCCAACCCTTTCTCGTTGAAGACCCCTTCAAAGAGAACCGAACTCAGATAACGCTCACCGGAATCCGGCAGCACCACCACGATGGTGCGATGGCGCAAAGCCTCTTCCCGCGCCAACCGCAGGGCCGCCACGGTGGCGGCGCCGCAGGAGATACCTGCCAAAATGCCCTCTTCCCGCATTAGACGGCGCGCCATCCCAACCGCCTCTTCATCGGCCACGGTCTCGACCCGATCCACCAGCGAGAGGTCGAGGTTCTCAGGAACAAAACCTGCACCGATTCCCTGAATCTTGTGGGGCTTGGGCTGCAAGGGTTGCCCCGAGAGGGTCTGGGAGATCACAGGACTGTTGGCGGGTTCGACGGCCACCGAGATCAGGGGTTTGTGCAGGGTGCGTTTGATGTAGCGGCTGACCCCGGTAATTGTGCCGCCGGTGCCGACTCCGGCCACCAAGACATCGATCTGACCCTGGGTGTCGGTCCAGAGTTCCGGGCCGGTGGTGTCGTGGTGAATTTGGGGATTAGCGGGATTGACGAACTGCTGCAGCATTACGTAACGATCGGGCGCCGTCTCGGCTAGATCCCGGGCGGCAGCGATGGCACCTCCCATCCCCAGCTTGCCTTCGGTCAACACCAGCTTGGCCCCATAGGCCGTGAGCAGCTTGCGGCGCTCCAGGCTCATGGTTTCAGGCATGGTCAGTGTCAGGGGCAGGCCTCGGGAGGCAGCCACAAAAGCCAGGGCGATGCCTGTGTTGCCACTGGTGGGCTCAATCAATTCTTTTCCAGGTCCGAGTAGTCCATCACGCTCGGCCTGCCAGATCATGGCGGCGCCAATGCGGCACTTAACGGAATAGGCCGGATTTCGGCCTTCGATCTTGGCCAGAACCGTGGCGCCACAGCCTTCGGTGACCCGGTTGAGCCGAACGAGAGGAGTGCGACCAATGGTCTGGCTGTTATCGGTGTAGATCGCACTCGCACTGGTGCTGAGAGGCTCGTTGCCTTGGGTGGCACTCATGGAATCACTCTTGGGGCTCAGGGAATCCCCGTTTAGGGAGAGCCTAATCAGGCAGTGGGAAGGTCAGAAAAGTACTTGGCGGCCTGGGCTTGTCAAGTGATCGGCCGACATCGCCAAGCAGGTTGGCTCCCATACGATGCGTCCAAACATCTTGATCCAGGTTGGCTGTCCCGATCTCCACCGCCCCAAATCCGGCGATGGCTCCTTTGGGGGGCCTGCCCGCAGCTGGCGGAGACGGCCCCATCTCTTTGTTGCTCCTGCTCCTCTCGATCGCGGTCGTCACCGTCAGTTTCGATCGCTTTCGCTATTGGCTGCAGTGGTGGCGCCAGCGCCGCCTGCGGCAAAACCGCTGGGAACAGGCCGTAACTGACGGTCCTGATGCTGTTGAAACCCAGCTGTTGGAGTGGAATTCCCAAATGGCTTTTGGGGAGCCCCTTCTCCAGGCAGCTGGAGTGCTCGGTCCCCTGCTCGGCCTGGTCGGAACTGTGATTGGTCTGATGCGGGTCTTGGCCAGTCTCGGCCCCCAACTGGTGCTCCCTGTTGGGGCCAATCTCCATAACTACGGCCAGGTGTTGTTGAGTACCGCCCTTGGTTTGATCATCAGTCTGATCGCCACCAGCAGCCTGTTCGCCAACCAGGGCATCCGCCAATGGCAATTGGATCGATTGCGCCGTCGCCTGCGCCTGCGTGCCCAGCCAACAAGGCCATGAACTATGCCGTGCCCTCGTTAGTGGCTCTCACCCTGCTGGTCTGTGGTGCGGTGGCGTCTTTGCCCCTTCTGGTCACCAGGACTGTGCCGAAATCCCAGCCCCCCCTCGCAGCATCACCCCTAGGCAATCCCCACTGGATTGTGGAGGCTCCTGGAGACCGTTGGTTCGTCGATGGAGATCAGATCAGCCGCTCGGACCTTGCCAATCGCTTGCGGCAGGACGGTGAACAGGGGTTGCAGCACTTTCTCCCTTCCGCTTCCCTGTCAATGGGCGAAGTAAAGGGGTCGCTGCAATGGCTGCGCAGTCTCTCCCCCAATCCGGTTTTGCTCGCTCTGCCTGAGGGGGGGCCTTCCAGATGAGACCGGCCCTTTGGCTGGATTCCGTCGCCATGGGGTTGGTCTCCATTGCCCTCTGTGCCACCTGCCTGGCCCTGGTGGTGATTCCCCAGCGCTTAGCCCAACGGACGGCGCTGGAGGGAGTTATTGCTCTCCATCTCGATGCCCAAGGGCAACTGCGGGTCTGGAATCAACCGATTCGCCCCCAGGATCTGGGTCCCCTGCTCATGCGGGCCCAGGCCCCGGGGACCCTGGCAACCGCCCCGGTGCTGCGACTGATTCCCGACGCCGGCGTCCCCTGGGGTGTCGTGCAACAACTGGTCTCCCGTCTGGAAAACAACGGACTGGACCTGGAACTTCAATTGCCATGACCCTCCCCCGCCCCCAGCTGTCCTTGCCAGCGTTGAAGACCCTGCGCGGCGGCTTGCCAGCCGTCGCTCCCTTGGGGCTCGCCCTGGCCGCCGCCTTGGTGGGCCATGGCCTGCTGTTGGCCCACAACTCCTGGCGCCGCAGTCCCGCCAAGCCCCAGGTCCTCACTGCCGAGGACACCACCCCGGAACTGTTGCGCTTCAGTCGCCGCATGCACCAGGAGGTGGCGGCCACAACAATTCCATTGCCACCGGCCACGGCCCTTCCCCCACCACCGCCCGACTTGCTGGGGCCCTTGCCAACCAAGAACGCCGCCAAGGCAGACCCCGCCAAGTCCCTTGGCGCCGCCACGGCAAGGCCAGGCGCTCGAAACCCCGAAGTAAAGAGCGCCCAAATCCAGCGAACCCTGCTGCTCAATCCCTCCAAAACCTCCGCTCAGGGGGCCCAAAGGGTGGGCACAACACCATCCCTGGCCATGGTCAAGGCGGCCGGAACCAAAGTCCACCCCTTGGCTGGGCCAACCGCCAAGGAACCAGGGGCCCAAAGGGGCACCAAGGGACCAAAGGGTGCCCCTGCCTCCGATTCCATGGCAGAGGCTGCTGAAACCACGCCCCTTGCCCTGGCCCCAACCCCCCTGCGGCTTTCCCCCTCGCCGCCTGCTGAAGCCCTGCAACGCTGGCGAGAACTGCGCAGCATCGGCGAGCCCTCGCCACCAACCCCCGGTTCTGCGGGTCCTGGCCGCGAGCCTCCTAAGGCCAGCGAGGCCGCAGCCTACCTGCGGCTCTGGGAGCAGGCTGCTCCGGCTGCTTTCCCGGCCGGCACCGATAGCGCCCTGAGCGAGGCTGTGCAGGCACGCCGAGTGTCCTTGGCGGCGGCCCGAGCCCTCGGCTTTGATCCAGGTCAGCAGCAGTGGCTCAAGGCTGCCGATCAATCCCTGCTGGTATGGATCGATGGACCCAACCTCTGGTTACTAAAAGGCCCCATCGCTCCACAAAAGCCAGGCAATTGACCAACAGCGGCAAGACTGAACAACCGCGGCAAGACCTGGCCCCGAGTGCTCAATCCAGGTGTCCTCGGGGTTGGCTTCAGCGGGCGACGGGCAGGAGCAGTTCAATCAAAGCCCCTCCCTGGGGATGGTTGTTCGCCTGGACACGACCGCCATGGGTCAGGGCGATCTGCTGGACGATGGAAAGCCCCAGGCCACTGCCAGTGCGCAAACTGCGCACGCGGGAGGGATCTCCCCGGTAGAAACGCTCAAACATGTGCTCCAAATCGGCCTCACTGAACCCCGGACCCTGATCCTGAACCTCAATCCGGCACCAGTGGCGGCCCTGGGCAAGGCGGACTTCGACCTTGCCGCCATCGGGGCTGAAGCGAAGGGCATTGTCCAGCAAATTGAGCAGGGCCCGGTGCAGGCGGGATTCATCACCGACCACGACTGCGGCCGGAGCATCCAGCATCGGCTTAAGCAGGTAAAGGCCGATGCACCTTGCTTCGGCTAGGGGGCGCAGACCCGCCCAGACGCGCTCCACCAAAGGCGCCAAATCCACCGGTTGTAGGTCCATGCCCTGGCCCGGGAGGCTGTTCTGCAACCGGGACAACTCGAGCAGATCAACCACAAGCGCCTGGAGCCGCCGCAGCTCCCGCTGCAGACGCTCCACCAGAACCGCATTGCCACTGGTCACCTGGGCGGAAAGGCTGTCGCCCACCAGCAGCAGGGCTGTCAAGGGGGTTCGCAGCTCATGGGCCACATCACTGACCCAACGCTCCTGTTGGTCGAGTTGGGCTTCAATCGATCGGCGACTCTGCAGTTGCACCCCCACCCAGCCCCCATCACCAGGCAGGGCAATGGCCTCCAGCTCTTCACCGCCCAGCTCCCATTCGAGTCGCTGGGGGCGCTGATGGCGACGGGCGGCGTGGATGACTTCGCGCAGTTGGGCATCGGCACAGATCTGCTCCAGGAAAACCGGACTGGGTATGGCGGTACCCAGCTGCAGCAACCGTTCGGCCCTGGGATTGAGTAGACGAACCCGATCGTCGGCGGCCACAATCAACCAGCCACTTGGGGCGGCCTCTAGCCAACGCAGCCACTGGCGACTGCCCTTTTGATCACGGCCCGCCGGACGTTGGCGGGATTGGGCGAAGCTCCAGCCCAGCAGCAAGCCCAGGGCAAGGGCCAACGGCAACAGCAAAGCAATCACCACTCAACCGAAGCGATAGCCAAAGCCGCGCACGGTCAGAAGATGCTCTGGATTGGAAGGATTGGTTTCCAGTTTTTCGCGCAGCCAACGAATATGTACGTCAACAGTTTTGCTATCACCGAAATAATCAAAGCCCCAGATGTGCTCTAAAAGCTTATCTCGACTCCAGACCCGTCTCGGGTTTTGCATAAAAAGTTCCAGCAACCGGTATTCCTTTGGCGAGAGGTTAACCTCCTGGCCATCACGGGTAACGCGGCATTCTTCGGTGAACAGGCGCAGATTGGCATGCTCCAGGACCCGTCCTTGACTGAAACCACCGTTGCTGCGCCGCAGCAGAGCGCGGCAACGGGCCACCAGTTCGCGCATGCCAAAGGGTTTGACCAGGTAGTCATCGGCACCCACCTCCAGGCCCAGGACCCGATCGCGCTCACTGTCACGCGCACTTACCACCAGGATTGGGATGCTGTTTTCGCTCTGACGGATTTGACGGCAGAGATCAAGGCCATCAAGCCCCGGCAGCATCAGATCAAGGACCACCAGGGAGAAGGGGGCCCGCTCGGCAGCATCCTGCACCAGGGAGAGGGCTTCGCGGCCATTACCGCTGGCAGTCACCTCGTATCCCTCCAGGATCAGGGCTTCGCGAATCGTGTCGCGAATCGTGTCGTCGTCCTCGACGACCAGCAGGGAGGCGGGCATGCTGCCATTCTGCTCTAGGGAGACGGGGGGGCTGAAGGGCACGGAGGTCAGGAACGGGGCAGGTGGCTCAACACAAGCCTGCGTTGGCCGTCTAGCTGCAGCCAACCTTCTTCCCGCAGAGCACCGATGACGCGGGTTACGGTGACGCGGGTGGTGCCGAGGGCACTGGCCAGTTCCTGATGGGTAAGGCGCACATTGAGTCGCAGACCTTCGGCACAGGGTTGGCCGTATTCGGAAGCCAACATTTCCAGAAAGCCCCTCAGCCTTTCTTCGACCCGCCTCAATCCCATCAGACCTAGCAGGGATTGGCTCTGGCGATAACGCTGACTGACAGCATGCAGCATCGCCACCGCCAGGGCGGGATCAGCATGGATCTCGCGCACGGGCAAACAGAGGAGGTCGCTATCGGCAAGGGCCAAGGCGCTGTAGGCCTCAACGCCGGCAAGGGGATCACCAAAGGGCTCGTTGGCACCCGCCAAGCCAAGCACCATTTCATCGCCGTGAATGGTCAGGGCCGTGAGCTTGACCATGCCCCGTACTACCAACCAGACGTGGTCCCGCAACAGGGGAACGCCACTGCCAGCACTTACATGGACAAGGCTACGTTTCTGATAGCTCGTTTCCAGTAATTCCCTGAATCCATCACTGCTTCCGGTGGCGCGTGGCGAAGTGAAAACCATGGCCGGCATTGTTGGTGAACGGAGCCAGCGTATGGGGCGATACTGCTTGGATTGATGAAGGCGTGGTAGTGGAAAGGTTAAGGTTTGACTAAAGCATTCTCAAATAAGGAGCCTAGGTTTTCCTGGCTAAACCATGCCTAGCAAGATATTCCCCTTAAACCTACATCCAACAAAAAAGGCGGCCTTAATGGGCCGCCTGGGATCTAATGGATTTGGCCTATTTTGCTTAGACCCTGTTGGTCAAGTCCTCAGGGACCAATGCGGCGCACAGCGCTCTTGGCCTTGCTGAGGATGTCACCCCGCAGGGGGACATAACCGAGATCATCAGCTTTAGCCTGACCGGGGCCCAGGAGGTACTCCATCGACTTGCGAATCGAGGCGGCCTTGGCTCCATTGCCCTTCTCGTAAGCCAGGATCCAGGTGAGGGTGGTGATCGGGTAGCTGCCGGCCCCGGCGGGATTGGGATCTTCACCAGCCAAGCGGGAATCTAAGCGGATGTTGCTGAGGGCATCAGTACCACCCTTGAGACCCGGCTTGACGAAGGCACCAGCACGGTTTTGGAGCGCGGCCGACCTGAGTTTGCCCTTGACGTAAGCCTGGTTGACGTAGCCGATGGAGCCAGGGGTGTTGGTGAGGATGCCGGCGACGCCTTCATTACCCTTGCCGCCCACGCCCACGGGCCAATTGACGCTCTTGCCCTCGCCCACCCGCCTCTTCCAGGCGGGGGAGAAAGCCGAAAGGGAGTTGGTGAAGGCGAAGGTGGTGCCGG
Source organism: Cyanobium sp. (assembly GCA_044233545.1). Lineage (GTDB taxonomy): Bacteria > Cyanobacteriota > Cyanobacteriia > PCC-6307 > Cyanobiaceae > Cyanobium. The sequence continues at coordinate 4,316 of JBIIJV010000015.1, read as the reverse complement.
AACCATCGGAGCGGTGGGCCACTGTGATTGGGCCCTTGCCACACTTCAATGCATCCCAGGTCTTGATCTCGCCGAGAAACACCTTGACGAGCTGATCCTGGGTGAGACGCAGGGCGGGGCAGTCAGCCTTATTGAAGGCCACGGCAATCGTGCCGCCGACGGTGGGGAACTGCACCACGCCGCGACCTACCTTGGCGACTTCGGACGCCTTGATCGGTTCATCGGTGGCACCGAAATCAACGGTGCCAGCCACGAATTGGCGCACCCCGGCCCCGGAGCCGACTGACTGATAGTTCACCTTGGGGCCACCGGCGGCTGCTAGCCCGGCAAAGGAGCTTTGGTAGAAGGGCGCCGGGAACGTCGCCCCTGCGCCATTGAGTGCACTCTGTGCCGTGGCGCTGGTGCCGGCCAAAATTGCGGCGACCGTACCGAAGATCAGGGCCTTCTGGGCGAAGGACATCGAAAAGCCTAGAAACGGATGCAACACTTGATTAGCAACTGCGGGGCACCGCAGTCGTTATGTCGCGGTTAAGGAAAGCGGGCGCCCAGACGCGCCAGGGTGTCCTGGCTGCTCACTTCAAAGTGGTCCAGTCCTGGAACCAACCCCGGCGCTGCAGCCAGAGGCACTGCACCAGGGCAATCAAGCCCATCAACGCCAACGCAACCAGATAGCCGAAGCGCCAGTGCAACTCGGGCATTACCTCAAAGTTCATGCCATAGATGCCGGCGATCAGGGTGAGCGGGGCAAAGATGCTGGTGAGGATGGTCAGCGTCTTCATCACCTGGTTCATGCGATTGCCCACACTGGCGCTGTAGGCCTGAGTAATGGCATCGCATTGACTGCGAAGCAATTCACAGTTTTCGAACAACATTTCCACCATCTCCGCCATCTCCTGGAAGCCCAACAACGCCTCCTTACCCAGAAGATTTTGATTCTGGCGCAGCAGCATCTTGATCTGATGGCGCAATGGCCACACCTGGCTGCGGATGGTGCGCAAATTGCTGCGAAACTTGAAAACTACATTCAATAATTTTGGTTTGGGCCTGCGCAGTACCGCCTCCTCAAGCTCATCGAGTTCATGGGCAATCCCCTCCAGCAGTGGGAAGAGGCCATCCAAAATTTCGTCAATTAAAAAATGGAGAATGTCATCCAGATCTCTGTCACTGGGGGCAGCCCGGTTGGAGAGCAACCATTGGGTGAGGCCGGGAAACGAATCGCCAGGGGCACCTTCTTCAATGGTGATTAGCAAGCCATTGATCAGCAACAGACCCACCTGCTCACTCACCAGGTAACCCGGCACGCGGGTGCTACCCAGGCGGTGCAGAACCACCATGATCACCGCATCCAGACAATCAACCTGGGGCCGCTGGGGAACTTCGGTCAAGGGAGCGATCAGCGGGGGCGGGATGCCGAGTTGACCGAGCAGGGAGGTGATTGCAGGGCGGTCGGCCAATCCCCGAATCCGCAACCAGAGGGGATGGTCCTGCTGGCAGAGGGCCAGGATCTCCTGGGGTTCTTGGGCTACGTGGCGCTGAACCCCCTCGGGCTCAAAAACAAGCAGTTCGATGGCGGTGGGGGCCAGGCCGCCATGGACGTAAAGGTGGCTGGGCCAGGACCCCGGACGCTGAACCAGCCGTTGGGAGCTCAGCGCGCCTGGAGTGAGTCGCAGCACGGCGTGGGAGGGGCAAGCCAGCGATTCATCATGATGCTGCCCCCGGCGATGGCCCCCTGAAGCAGCAGGCAGGTGCTCACCGGTGGTAACCAGGTACGCAGCAGGCGAGTCATGGCCACTCAACTAGCGATTCCCATTCCAAGGGATATAAACGCTGGGGGTATGTCTCCCAGACGACACTCCTGTTGGTTCTTTCTACTGCGGGCAGCGGGCAAGGCAAAGCGAGTAAAGTTGGACTAATTACAAGAGCAGCCTTGAACGACGACACCTCCGGCAGGCCTGCTGGTAACGGCGGGCCATCGCCAGCGTCGAGCCAGGGTGTGCGCTCACCGATGGAAGCCCACGGCAGTTATCGAGGGGCTGATTGGAGCCCCGATCGGTTGATGTTTCATCAGAATCTGGAAACTTTCGCTGAGCGGGTGGGTCTGATCGTCGGACTTCAGGCGAACGGCAAACTCAGCCAGGACCAGGCCTACGACGAGATCAAGCAGGTTTGGAAACAGCTCAAATTGAGTCGGGACGAGCTGCTGAAGCGGGGTTGAAACCCCCCTTTCTCGGCCCCCGTGCCGCTGGAGGGCCAAAAGGTCAGCCGCCCTAAGGCGTGCCGACTCCCCCTCGAAACAGATGCTTGTGGCTGGCGGAATACAGCTTGGAGCGCGCCGCTGGCGGCGGCCTCAGGGCAGGGCTCACCACGTAGAGCGTCGTGCGGATCAGTTGCTGCTCGCGGCTGGTGGCGGCCATCTGGTGTAGGGGCACAATGGTTAACCACTGGTCGGGCCAGCTGACGCGATAACCGATGGCCACAGGTGTTTCCGGGTCGTAGTGCAGCAGCAGTTCAGCTTCGACGGCCTCCACATGTCTTGCACTCAGGTAGAGGCACAGGGAGGCGCCCAGGGCCGCCAGATGGCCCAGAGACTCCCGTTCGGGCACGCCCGTGCGTCCCCCGGCCCGGCTCAGCACGATCGTTTGCACCAGACCAGGGATGGTGAGTTCAGAGCCCAAGGCCGCTGCCGTGACCTGGTAAGCACTGAGCCCCGGCACCACCTCCACCTCCAATTGGCAGTCGGCAAGCCGGCAGACCTGTTCGGCCAAGGCGCCATAAAGACAGGGATCGCCGTCATGGAGACGGACCACCCTCTGGCCCGCCTGGGCCCGTTTCACCACCAGCTCCAGCACCTCCTCCAGGGTGAGGGTGCTGGTGCGGATCCGTTCACAAGCCGGCGAGGCCAGGGCAGCGATTGCCGGGTTGACCAGCGAATCCGTCCAAACCAACACCTCCGCCTGCTCAATCGCCCTCAGGGCCCTCAAGGTAAGTAAGTCTGGTGCGCCAGGACCGGCGCCGACAATCTGCACCACGGGCGCCTTCATGGGGTCACGCCGGTGGGATCCGGTAAGGACTGACGCTGGCCATAAAGCCGCCAGAGGCCCAGGCCACCGAGGGCAATCAAAATCAAGCTGACCAACTGGGCCATGCGCAGTCCACCGGTACAAAACGGTGGCTCGGCCCCCAGACAAAGGGGGTCCATCCGCAAGCCCTCAATCCAGACCCGCCCAGAGCTGTAGGCCATCAGATAAATGCAGCTGAGGGCTCCAGGCGGTAAGGAAAGCTTTCGCCTAACTCCCTGGATAAAGAGGAAGAGCAGCAGTGCACAAACACCAATATTCCAGAGAGATTCGTAGAGAAACGTTGGATGAAATGTACTATAGGTGATGAATCCAGCCGGGCGATTTTCCAGGGGAATCATCAACTTCCATGGCAGGTTGGTGGGCAGGCCGAAGGCTTCAGAATTAAAGAAATTCCCCCAGCGACCAATGGCCTGTCCCAGGGCCAACGCCGGCACCAGCACATCCAGCAGCGGCCAAAGCGGTTGGCGACGCCAGCGGCAAAACAGGATCGTGCCGATCAACCCGCCCAACAGGGCGCCGTGGATGGCGATACCCCCGTGCCATACCGCCAGGGCTTCCTGCCAGTTTTGGCGGTAATGACGCCACTCCAGCAGCACGTAATAAAGCCTGGCCCCCAGCACTGACGAAACCACCACCACCGGCAGCAGGTCACTGATGAAGGGGGCCGCAATCTGGCGTTCGCGACCCAAACGGGTGGCCAGGGCCAAACCGATCAGAACCGCTGCCGCAATCAGCAGCCCATACCAGCGCAAAGCAAGCGGGCCCAGCTGAAAAACAATGGGCCCGGGGGAGGTGAAAACAGCCAGGGGAAGCAAGGGCAGACTCAGAGCACGCCCCCTGTGGCCGCCTGGACCTTCTCGACCTGCTTCTTCTTGAGCACCAGCAGGATTTGAGTCAGGGCCGTGCCGGCCAGGAAAGCCAGGAGGCCGTAGATACGGGCAGGATTCTGGAGCACGACCTCCGCATCCACCTGGCCGAAACCACCCACATTGGGGTCGTTGGTGAGGGGCGTACCAACCTCAAGACGATCACCCACTTTGACCAACAGCTTGGGACCGGCGGGAATCGTTTCCTTCACAGTTTTGCCGTCGGCGGTGGTGATCACCACATCGAGAGCACCCTTTTCAGCCTCATCAATCGATGCAATGCTGCCCGCCACGCTGGCGTTGAAGACGCCATTGTTGGTTTTTTCGCCGGTGGGGTTCACCTGGCCGCGGCCGCGGTTGCCACCCACAT
>JBIIJV010000146.1:0-7367 GCA_044233545.1 Cyanobium sp. | reverse complement strand
GATGGTGAATCTGGTGCTGACCCAGATCCGCGCCGAAATGGGCAAGCTGGATCTCGATCAAACCTTCACCACCCGTTCGGAGGTGAATGAGGTGTTGCTGCGGGAATTGGACCAGGCCACCGATCCCTGGGGCGTCAAGGTGACACGGGTGGAACTGCGGGACATCCGGCCGACCGTGGGGGTGCAGCAGGCGATGGAGCAGCAGATGACCGCCGAGCGGGAAAAACGGGCGGCCGTATTGCGATCAGAAGGCGAACGGGAATCCCAGGTGAATGCGGCCCGGGGGCGGGCCGAGGCCCTGGTACTCGATGCCCGGGCCCGCCAGGAGGCCCTGTTGCTGGAAGCCGACGCCCAGGCCAAGCAGCAGTTGCTGCTAGCCCGGGCCCGGGCCGAGGCCGCCGCCGAATTGGCCAAGGCCATGGAAGCCCATCCAGCGGCGGCCGAAAGTTTGAGGCTGCTGCTGGCCCATGACTGGATGGCCATGGGTCAGGAGATGGCCCATGCCAAGGGCGGCAGTGTCTTGATGGTTGATCCCCAAAGCCCCGCCGCCCTGTTGGCCGCCCTCAAGGGACTGCAGGAAAAAGGCTGAAACGGCGGCAGCTACCCCTGCCGGCCCATTGCAGCCGGCCATGGCCCTAGTAAAATCAAGCCTGAAAACAAGCCGGCCAGCGCCAGGCGGCCCGCTCCAGCACCGTCTGGCCGGGCAACAGCGTCGCCCCCAGCTCCCGCTCCAGCCGCAGCAGAGTGCAGCCCGGGCTGCCCTCCAGGGCGGTGATCAGGGCCTCGGCGTGGGCCACCACCCACACCTGGGTGCGCTCGGCCACCGCAGCAATTAACCGCGCCAGGGGCGCCAGCAGATCGGGGTGGAGGCTGTTCTCCGGTTCGTTGAGCACCAATAGCGGCGGCAGCCGCGGGCTGAACAGGGCCGCCGCCAGCAGCAGGTAACGCAGGGTGCCATCGGAGAGCTCGCTGGCATTGAGGGGCCGCAGCAATCCCGGTTGATGCAATTGCAGTCGAAAGGTTGGTTGACTTGTGTCCACCGTCAAACGGCAGCCCGCAAAGGCAGCGGCGATGGCGGCCTGCAGGCCTTCGTGGTCACCGATCTCGATGATCGTCTGCACGGCGGCGGCCAGGTCACCGCCGTCGGCCGCCAGGGACAAGGTGCGGGTGGCGATGCGCCCGAAGCGGGCCGGAGCCTGGCGGTCGGTGCGAAAGCTGTCGTAAAAGCGCCAGCTCTGGATCATGCTGCGCAGCTGGAACACCTCGGGCGCCTCCAGGGGGTCAGAAACGGCGGTCAGCAGGCTCTCGTGCGGCGACACCTCCAATGCAAGCGGCTGGCTGCGGCCGCCCTCGCCGCAGCGCTCCACCACCGCTCCGCTGCGCTGCACCAACAAGCTGCGGGGATGGAAAGGCCCGCCGGCCCAGATCCACTCCCGCTTGATCTCCGGATCCAGCACAAAGGCACTGCTGTGGTCATCAGCCCGGTAGCCCAGCTCAATGGCGTAGGCAAGCGAGGCACCGGCAATGCCCAGCCGCAGCCGCGCCGCCTCCCGCCTGCCGCTACTGCCCTGCACAGGCTGCTCACCGCGGCGCATCTCCCGCGTCGTTCGTTCCGGCCCGGCCCAAAACACCGCCGGCAATCCCCCCTCAGCGGCCAGGGCCGCCACCAGCTCACCCCGGGCCGCGGCGGCAATCAGACCAAGGGCGCGATAGAGGTTGCTCTTGCCGCAGCCGTTGGCACCGCACACCAGCGTGAGCCCCCCTGGGGGTGGGCCGCCCAGGGGGACCGTGAGCTGCTGCAGGGAGCGGTAACCCGCCACCGCCAGATGGCTCAGGGTTGGAGCCGCACTGGGGCGATGCGTAGAGGAATTCTGGCCCTTCACAGGCATGCTGGGCGCGACAAGTTCAGAACTTGTCCACGCTGGTGGGCCGCAGGATCCAACCGGCTTCACCGGCCTTCAGCTTGTAGCAAATCTGCCGTTGGCCGCCGCTGGCCTTGGCGTTGCTGTCGCCTGCTTTGTAGATCGGGAACCGGCGCGCCAGGCAGTTCTCCACCACCTGGAATTGGTCGTGGCCCTGGTATCCCTCGGCGTTGGCGCCCGTGAGTTCCGGCAGGGTGATCGGCGAGAGTTCGCTGCCTTTGATCACGGCGTAAGCCACCACTTCGCCGTAGCTGCCGCTGCCGGCACCCTGCACGTATACGTAGATCTCGGGCAAACCATTGGCGTTAAGGTCGGCCACCTCGGCGCCCACCACCTGGCCATTGACCGTTTGGCGAATCGGCTTGATCGCTGGCTTAGCACCCGTGGTGGTGATCATCAGTTGTTGTTGAGAGCCCTCACCGCTGCTCTTCACCTGGAAGTTGGTGCCTTGAAGCTTCATGGTTTTGTTGAAGGCGGCCCCGGCCCAGGCGCTGCCGGGCACAGCGGTGGCCAGCAGCAGGGCGGCGGCGGTGAGCTGGGGGAAGAAGCGCATTTATGGAGAAGCAGATGGGGGCTGGAACCATCCTCAGCATGGGGCCCAGCACCGCGCCCAAAGAAGGGTGCAATGGGCTGGGGCAGGTAGGGATTCCTAGGGGCTTGCCAGGGGGATGACGGTCTTAACGTTATCTCCTTACTTCTGTCCAAGGCCTGCGATTATGTGGCGCAAGTCTGATTTGCGGTAGCTCTGGAATGCGGCGAGCAGTTTGGTATTCGTCCCCACATGACCTTTTACTAAAGTCACGATTCCATAGGTTCAGCCTTATGCCGCACTCAGGCTTCCAACTGCTCCAGCCAGATCTGTAGATCCTCGCCGCTGCGGAAATCGAGTAGGGCAAGGGTCAGGTTTTCCAGCTGTGCACGGCTCAGGGCTTCGATGCGGGAGGTGGTGGCGGCACTGAGGGATCCACAGCGACGCTCCAACAGCCGCAGGGCCAGAGCGCTGGCCTCGCGGCGGCGGCCTTCCTCCAAGCCTTCTTCCAGGCCCAACTCCCTGCCTTCCTGGTGGCCCTCCTTTCGTCCAAGCTCAACGCCCTCCTGCCGCCCTTCCGCGAGGATGTCTTGAAAGGCGCGAGTGTGGCGCCAAAAATCTTTGGAGATGCCGAGGGTGGCCATGATCTGGGAGGGGGTAAGACCTTGAAAACGTTCCGAAAGAATAGGCACAATTAGCTCGATCAGATCCGGCCTTAGAGCCACGATTCTCTGGGCACAGGGCCCGAGGTCTGGTCCTTTTTGCACCGGCAGGGTGAGCAGGGCCAGCATGGGATCGAGATCGGGTTGGCAGGCAAGAGCCTGCAGATCCACCCAGGTCACATCCTGCTCAAGGAAGCGCTTCAGCAGCAGGGGTTGGCTGGAGCCAAGGGCCAGGCGCCGGTGGGCAAGAAGCACCAGCACCTGCAGATGCGCCACCTCCTCGTGTTGTTGCAGCAAGCGGAAAGTTTCGGCGCCAAGTCGACGGTGAAAGCGCCGATCGGCGTGCATTTGCACCTCCAGGAGCACTACCGGATACACATCGCTACCGCCGGGGTGCTGACGGGGCCAGAGCACGCCATCGGGATAGTGGGCAACCTTTTTGAGGGCCACCGGCCGGAAGATGTAATTGCTTTCCTGTTCGGGCTCGCCGACCAGCCCCGGCAGAAGCCGACACACCAGATCGGGCATGGCGCGGAACACCTCTGAATACCAGTGATCACTTGGCATGGCAGTGGCTGCAGCGGGCTGGTGAGGTGGCGAAAACGCCCCACAGATTCAGTGCCACCGCCTGTAACCACCCCGGCCACCACCGGTCCTGTGCCCGACAGGGTTAGCCCCTGCCACCATTCCCGGCAATCCAACGGCTGGGACTGGATCTGGTCAGATCAGGCCGCCAGCAGTTCGGGCTCCCGATAGGGCACGAAGCTGGCCTTGCGGGCGCCGCAGATCGGGCACACCCAGTCGGCCGGAATCTCCTCAAACGGGGTGCCGGCGGCAATGCCCGAATCCGGATCGCCGAGCGCCGGGTCGTAGATCATCGAGCACACCTTGCAGATCCACTTGCCCGCCACCGGCGTCGCCGCCTCGCCGGCTTTGCCCTTGCCCTGCAGCGCCTCCAGCGCCACGGTGTAGCGCTCGGCATGGTGCTGCTCAATCGGCTTCAGGAAGCCGAAATTGCTGGCGGCCCGCCGGAAGATCGCCGCATGTTCCTGCGATTCGGCGATCTGCTCCTCAAAGTCGGCCGCCGCATCGGCGTCCCGATCGGCACGGGCCTGGGCGGCGAATTCCGGGTACATGGTGGTGTACTCGTAGGTTTCGCCTTCAATTGCCAGCTCCAGGCAGCGGGCCAGCTTCGCCTCTTTCTCCGCCTCGCTCAGGGCCACCGGGTCGTCGATCACCAGCTCGGGGTGGAGCAGCCGGAAGTGGGCGAAGGCGTGCTCGGTCTCCTGGTTGGCGGTATCACGAAACAGGCGCGCCAGATCGCCGTTGCCCAGCTGCTTGGCCACCTCCGCAAAGAACAGGTATTTGCGGTTGGCCATGCTCTCGCCGCCAAAGGCGGATTCGATGTTGGCGGGGGTGCCGGGCTGGGCAGGGGTCATGGTGGCTGGGCGGATTGGGGCCATTCTCCCCTGTGCGGGGGTCCCCCTCAGGTGCCGTAGACGGCCCAGCCCTGGCGCCGCCGCAAGGTGTAACCGCCCAGATCATCGAATTGAACGTTGCTGCCGTTCTGGGTCACCGTCATACCGATCGCAGAACGGTTGCGCGGCTGGTTTCGGGATGCTTTAGGGGCCTGGCTCAGCCAGCCTGGTGGTCGTCGAACCAGGCCTGCAGGTCGCCAGGCTCTGTGAAATCGAGCAGGTCTTCCGCCAGCTGCTCCAACTGCTGCAGGCTCAGGGAAGAAAGCAGCTCCCGACTGACCTCATCAAGGCTCCCGCAGCGGCGGCTGAGCTGGCGAATCGTCAAGGCAACGGCTTCCTGCTGGCGGCCGGCTTCCAATCCCTCCTCGCGGCCTTCCTGCCTTCCCTCCTCCAAGATCTCCTGCACCGCGCGGGTGTGGCGCAATTCCTGCAGCGGCAACCCGGTGATCATCAGAATCTCCTCCTTGCTCAACTGTGGAAATCGTTCAAACAGCATAGAGAAAACCACCGGCTCCAGATCTCGGCGGCTCGCCAGGATCCGCCGGCAGCGCTCCCCCAGCTCCTGCTCGCAGCGCACCGGCAGGGTGAGCAGATCCACCGCTGCATCAAGGTTTTCTTGCCTTCCCAGCTCCTCCAGGCTGATCCAGTGCACCTGCTCCAAAAAACCCCGCAGGGGCAACACCGGCCCGAGCTGGAGCCGTTGGTGCGGCGTGATCACCACCACCCGCCAGTGCTCGATGCGGGGGTGGAGCTGCAGGAAGCGGTAGGTCTGGGCAGCCAGGCGGTGGTGGAAGCCGATGTCGGCTCGCATCTGCACTTCCAGGAGCACCACCGGCAGCTCTTCTGAGCCGGTCTCGCTTCCCAGGGGCCAGAGCACGCCATCGAGCCGATGGCTGCCCGCTTTGAGCTCTGGGGCCGAGAAGCGGTACTGGCGGTCGAGCTCTGTGGGAACGGCGTCGCTGGGCATGGCGCCGTTAGGCGACACCGCCAACCATCTGATCAGATCCGGTGCGGACTGGAACACCCCGTAGAACCAGCGGTCGGTGTTCAACGCGGGGTGGAGGGCTGCCGACAAAGTACCGGGCGCCAGGCAAAAGCCATCCTCCGAGAACTGAACCGCAATCCACCTCAAGCAAGCCGCCTGAGTCAGCCCCTGCCCGCCGACAGCTGGAGCCGCCCCGAACCCAGGGCGGAGCTGCCCCCCGCAGAGGATTCGCGCCATCCCTACCGGGTGGAGGTGGCCCTGCCGCCCTGGGTGCTCGATGGGGATCCGGCCTTGCGACACTGGCTTTTTTCCTACGGCGGCGCCATCCGCCTGGAGGCTCAGCAAGTTTTTGTGGAGGAGCCGCGCCAGCGCGGAGGCCGCCGCCTTCCGCCGCGTCACCCCCACCGGCGTGCTGGTGGTGGCCTTCCCCGGCCGCTCCGGCACCTCCTCCCTCCTAACGCAGGCCCGCCGCCTCCAGGGCCGCACACCCCTCCCAGTGGATGTGATCGATCTGGGGGCATAGCCCCCTTTGCGGTGGGGGGAACACATCCCCCAGCTGCCTCGCTCCTCTGGCCCCAAGCGCCGGGCCGCTCCATTTCTGGCCCCACTTCTCACGCCCATGTCTGTCTCCTTCCCCATCACCGCTCCTCCAGCCGATCAGGCCCCAGCGGGCCCTCCCTATAAGAGCTCGGCGCCGAACTCCAGGCCGAAACCCGCTGGATCACCCAACTCGCCGATCGCCTCCACACCGGCGACGAGGCCGACCACGCCCTTGCTGTGGCCGACCTTGAGGAATGCCTCGCGGCCGAGGAAAGCCGCCGCGAGGCCCTGAACCGCAAGGCCGATGCCGTCTGCTGGGTGATCGAACGCCTCCGCGGCGACGCCGACTACCACCAGGCCCAAGCCAAACGCCCTACGGCACTCGCCCGCAGCGAAGCATCCCGCGCCGATTCCTTGGAGGCCTCCCTGCTCGGCGTGCTCACCCGCCTCTCGCCCTCTTCCACCAGCTTCCGGCTGCTGGATCACAAGCTCACCAGCTGCACCGCTGATTCCGTCGTCATCGACGACCCCGATGCCATCCCCGCCGATCTGGTGACTGTGGCGACCAGCAAGGCCCCAGATAAGGCCTCGATCAAGGAGCGCATCAAACAGGCGATCGCCAAGGCCACCGCTGGCCTCCCAAAAGAGCAGGCCGCCCCGTTGGCCTTTTCTTTGGCTGCCTCCACCGTCCCCGGAGCCCGCCTCCTCAAACGCCGCCACTGGTCCATCCACTAGGGGCCACAGGCCCCCTTGCGGTGGGGGTGCTGCCTTCTTGGGGGCCCCTCGCCGGCTGGGATCTCGGGCCTGGCCTCTCTTTCCACTTCTTGCGATTTCTGCCATGACGATCATTTCCACCACTCCCGCCGGCGCCAACGGCAACGGCCATGCCGCCAACGGCCAGACCACCAACGGCCACCGGCCGCCTGCACAACGCCCCGGCCAACCCGGCGTGATCCAGCTCCTGCGCGAGGCCGACGCCACCGAACGCCAGCAGGCTGCCAAGCCCCAGAGCCCCTCAGGGGCCACCGAGGGCCGCCCAGCGGGCTTCTCCCCCGAGCAGATCGCGGCCCTCTCCGCTCCCCTCGATCGTGCCCGCATCTCCTCCCGTGAGCAGGGCCGTGGCCGGGTGAACTACCTCCAGGGCTGGGTGCTGATCGAGGAGGCCAACCGCATCTTTGGCTTTGACGGCTGGCAGCGCCAGACCCTCTCCAGCCGCTGCGTGACAGAGGCCAAACGGCTGATCGGCAGCAA
>JBIIJV010000256.1:0-3581 GCA_044233545.1 Cyanobium sp. | reverse complement strand
CAGCGGCGCCTCCAGCAGGCAGAGACTGTTGAGCAGCAAAGCTGTGGCCGGCAACTCCTGCGCCACCGCCACGGCCGCATACCAATCGTCAAAATCCACCACCCATTGCCACCAGGCCACCGCCTCGGTGGTGGCCATGGCCAGGGCGGTGATCAGGCCATTGCAGCCGTAGGCGTGGTTAAGTGGTTCACAGGCCTCCCCCTCCAGCCAGAGGCGGCGCGGTTCCGGTTCCACGGTGATCACCTCGAGCCCCAACAGCTGGCCCGGATCGCGCAGCATCCCCCAGCGCAGCGAACCGATGCCGCTGGAGCCGCCGCCGATGAAGCCCCCGAGGCTGGCCGTGCGCCAGGTGCTGGGGGCCAGCCGCAATGAGCGCCCCTGCAGGCGCAATTCCTGGTCGAGATTGGCAAGAATGCAGCCCGCCTCCGCCACCATGACGCCGCTCGCGGGATCCAGCTGCCGCAAGCGATTAAGGCCCATCAGGTCGATCACCACACCGCCGCAAAGGGGCACGCACTGGCCGTAATTGCCGGTACCCGCACCCCTGGCGGTGAGCGGCACCCCATGGCGGGCGCAGGCCCCAGCCACCGCCATCACCTGCTCAACGCTCTGCACCCGCACCACCAACTGGGCGATCCGACCCGCCAATAGGGGCGTCAGCACCGGCGAATAGTCGTGGCAATCACGCGAATAGCGAACCCGATCCGCCGACTCCCCCAGCAGCGTCAGGCTGGGATCTTGCCGCTGCAGCTCCAAGGCCAACGCCTCAATGCGCTCGGCCGCCACCGGATCGGGCAGTGGCGGCAGGGCGGTGCAGGGCATGGGGAGTGGGGGGGGTGGATCCTGATCATGATCGCGGGTTCGAGCCGCCCAAGCGCAGTGGATGCTCTGGGCGCATCAGGTGAAGCCACCGATAGCAAGGACAACCAGCTGCCCACGTCCGTGGTCAAGGGCTGAGGGGCTCTGGCGTGGCCCAGTCATCAAGGAAGGCCTGCAGTTCTGGATCCGCCGCGATGTGCTCAGCCACGGCCCTGCTCTGGGAGCGAATGCGGACACGCAGCGCGTCCAGCTCGCACGCGTTGCTGCTTACCCGCACCACATTTCTGCCGCCACGCTGCCTGCGGCGCACGGAGAAAGGCCCAGACTAGATCCGATCCAGCAGCGACAATCTGCCAGCGGCTGAAACGGAAGAGAGGCTGGGCTGGTGTTGCCCTGGGGCCAGCCCAGTCCCCCTGGCTACCCTGACCCTGCCTGCACCGGGATACGGAGCCACCGATGCCAGAGCCCTTCGGACGTTACGACGGCCTCGGCAGAAATGCCATTGCCGAGCTGCTGGATGTGGAGGCCGCCCCGCTCACGGCCGTGATCAAGCAGCTCAAGGAGACTGGTCAGCTTGAGCAGCTCGGGGCTGACCGTGGGGCCAAGTACCGGCTCACGGAGCAGGGGCGGGCGGCTGTTGAGAGCCAGGCTGGAGAGGACGGAGAGGCGTAATGACGAACATGCCCTCCACCTTTGATGTGACGCCCTTCCTTACGCAGGACGAGGGACAGCACTTCGATCGGAAGTCGCTGTTTCACGGCCCGCCCGAGGCCAAGAAGCCCCGCGCCCGCAAGGAGGTGCGGGATCAGGTGGCGCGCTGGGTGGCTGGTTTCGCCAATGCCGAAGGAGGTGTGCTGATCCTTGGTCTCGAAGACGACCACACGATCAGCGGCCACCACCTGCCGCCCAATGCGCTGCAGACATTGCTCGCCGTGCCCCAGGCCCGCTGTCAGCCACCTCAGCCCCCGGGCTTCGTGGTGCCGCACAACGGCCATGAGCTGGTGGTGTTCGACGTGCCGAGCGCCGATGGTCCAGTGCAGGTGACAGGTGATGGCTTTCCGCTGCGCATCGGTGATCAGACGATCGAAGCCAGTGAAAGCAAGATCCAGGCCCTCAAGCTCCTGGGCCTGGTGGAAAGCCATGAAAGTCGCCCTTCAGCCCTGAAGCTTGCCGATCTCAACAGCGAGCTGCTGGCTAGGGCTCGCCAGGGGGCAGGTCTTGAGGCCCTCAGCGATGACGACTACCTGCTCAAGCGCAAGCTGGCCGATCAACGTGGCTCCGAGCTGGTGCTGCGCCAGGCCGCCGAGTTGCTGTTTGCCCGCCTGGGGCCCGACCATCCCAACGCTGGTGTGCGGGTGTTCCGCGTGGTGGGCACCGAGCGACGCCTTGGCGCTCAGCACAACGTGGAAGAGCGCCCTCGTATTGAGGGCAACCTGCCGGAGGTATGGCAGCAGGCCCTCAGCGTGATCGGCGGCCTGCTGCGGCAGCCCTCACGCCTGCTGGGCAACCGCTTTCAGGCCGTCAGTGAATACCCCCGCTTCTCCTGGCAGGAAGCCCTGCTCAATGCCATCGCCCATCGCGACTACAGCGTGCAGGGCAATGGCATCGAGGTGTGGCTGTTCGACGACCGCATGGAGGTGGTAAGTCCAGGCGGGCTGCTGCCCGAAATCAACCTTCAGGAGTTGCTCAGCCGCAAGCGCGTGCACTGCAGCCGCAACCCGCGGCTAATGCGCACCCTGGTGGATCTGGGCCTCACCCGCGATCAGAGCGAAGGGATCCCGCGCATGTTTGCCGAGATGGAAGACGCCTTCCTGCCGGCACCTCAGATTGAGCCAACCGCCAGAAACGTATCTGTGGTGCTGGGCAACACCACCACCCTCAGCGAAACCGATCGCTCCTTTGTGGAAAGCCTCGCTGCCGAGGAACTCAGCCAGGAGGAATTCCGCGCCCTGCTCCAGGCACATCGCCAAACCCAAGTCGACAACGCCAGCCTGCGGCAGCTAATGGGCCTAGACACCCTTGCAGCCAGTCAGATATTGCGACGCCTGCGGGATCGCTCCCTGTTGGAGCTCCACCCTGCCGGCTCTCAGAGCTATTACACGCTGGCTCATGGATTGCTTCCTGTAGACCATGCCGATCGAGGGGAGCACCCTGTGGATCGAGGGGAGCTAAGGGCGGATCGAGGGGAGCTGGCTGCAGATCGAGGGGAGCTCAAGACCGATCGAGTGGAGTCGCTCGCTCCAGCAATGCAAGGAGCCATTGCGGAGATTGGCACACGACCGCGCAAGCAAAAGCTGCGTGAGGTGATCACCCAGCTATGCCTGGACCACTGGAGAACCAGTGCCTGGCTGGCCCATCACCTAGACATCAAAGTCCGGAATCTTGTAGATCGGCATCTTGGTCCGATGGTGAAGGACGGCACCCTGGAGCGTCGCTTCCCAGACAAGCTCAACCATCCAGAGCAGGCGTATCGCGCTTGCCAACTTCAGGGCACCCTTCTGCTCAACTCAACTCAAAACCCTGCTGAGCGTGGGCCTATGACGACCGAAAGCGAAGTAGGAGCAGATAAACGATGACAGCAGAAGCCCCCAACAAACTCCACCGCCGCCTCTGCCAGGAGCTGGCCAAGCAGCTCAGCGAGCATCGGGTGCTGCTGGTCTTTGATCCCGGCCAGCAGCTGCGTCCCTCTCTCGACGAGGTTGCTACGGCCCCGCCCAGTGGCAAGTAGCTTGGCAACCTCAGCTTCGGCGAGCAGCAGGCCG
>JBIIJV010000201.1:0-5290 GCA_044233545.1 Cyanobium sp. | reverse complement strand
TCGCAGGAACTCCAGGGCATGCCAGGCCAGGATCGCCGCACCCACGGCCGTGGGATAGGAGATGTAGGTGGCGCCGGCATAGGGGCTGCCCAGCAGGCCCCGGTAGCGCAGGTAGCTGAGGCCGACGGTCTCGATCGTCACCTGTCGGTCGTTGCGCACGTTTTCTGTATAGCGGATCTCAGCGGCGGCGGCAAAGTGGGCGCGGCGGATCACGCCATCGCGCAGATATTCTTCGATGCGGCGCGGTTTATTCATGCCCGGCAGGATTGCCCGCACCATCGCCTCCACCGTCAGCTCGCTCTGCTGCTGCGGCAGGGTGCGCTTGGAGAGCAGGTTGAGTTTGAACAGGGCCTTCACCAGCTCCACCTCGGAGCCACCGGTGTAAACGCCGATCGATTCGATCTCGGGGAAGGAGCGATGCAGCGACAGCAGCTCCTCCTGGTAGAGGGGGTACTGGCGGGTGGGCTCGACTTCGCCAGGAAAATGGTGCTCGCGGGCGGCGCTGAAGGGGTCGTGCACCTGGATGCGCCCATCGCGAAGCAGCCGGGGCCGTTCCGCCAGCTCCTGGAGAGCCACCAGCGGCGACCAGGAAAAGACGATCTCATCGGCGTCGATGTCTTCCAGGAGATAGAGATCGACGCTCTCGATCTTCAGGTCGCGGCGGCGGGAACCACGCAGCTGATGCAGGCGCAGGCCGATCAGGAAGTTCGTCACACCTGGGGATACGCCCAGGTTGATTAGGGCGCTGCGGCCCCGCTCGCGGTAAGCCTCATGAAAGGCGTACTGGGAGAAGGTGAGGCTGCGCTCGGTCTCGGCGTCGTACATGTCCGAGGCCAGATCCACCACATGGGCGTTGAGCTTGAGGCCCAGCTCAAGCAGGGGCGTGTTGAAGCCGGGCATGGCGGCATTCACCAGCAACTGGGCGCCGGCCAGCCGCTGCAATTCCGGGGCGCTGCCGTCAAACAGAGGGGCGAAGTCGGGCAGGGCGATGAAGTCGATCCGCTCGAACAGCTGTTCGGCGTGGAACAGGGCATCGCGGGCTAGCTCGTCATTGAGCACCACCACGACAAAGCGCAACGGCACGTCATCGCGATCGGCCAGCTCCGAAAGGCAGATCAGCATCGAGGAGCCCACCGCCCCCAGGCCGAAGAAGGCGATCGTGAGCGGTGCTGCCGAGGGGTTGGGGGTAGGGGCTAGTGGTTCCATGAGCAGCAAAGTCGCCAGCCGAGTATCCCGTAGCGGCGGCAGAACGGCATAAGCCGGGGGCCTCGCACCCAAGCGGAGACGCCAGTTCAGTGGCGATGCCGGTGATGGGCGTCGCTCACATGAGGGTGGGCATGCTCCAGGTCCCGGTGGCGGTGCTCGTGGGCATGCCAGAAGGGGCGGTCGCTGGGCAGGCCCTGCAGGTCGTCGGGGGTGTGATCGTGCTCGTGATGGGGATCGCCATGGCGCGGATCGTGGCGGTGGCGATGGGCATGGTGCAGGCCCTCGTGGCGATGCCTGTGGCTGTGCTGCTCCAGCAACAGCAGCACCACCCCAGCGCCCATCAGCCCCGCCGCCAGCAGCAGCGGCGTTGAGAGGGAGTCGCGCAGAACGACGACCGAAAACAGCGCTCCCACGAACGGCGCGGTGGAGAACAGCACGGCCTCGCGGGCGGCTCCCAGATCGCGTAGGGCCAGCAGATCCAGCCAGATCGAGATGCCGTAGCCCAGGGCGCCGATGCCTAGCAGTGCCAGGGTCGCCGTCACGGGTGGGAAGGGATGTCCCAGCAGGAGCGCCAGGGTAAGCATCGGCAGTGACGCCCCGGCCGCCTTGGCCGTGGCGATCTGGATCGGATCGCGCAGGCTCAGGCGCTGGCTGAGGTTGTTGTCGATGCCCCAGGCGAGGGTGGCCAGGGCGATTAGGGCGCCGCCGAGGGCATTGGCGCCGCTGAGTGATCCCTGCGAAAGCACCACAGCACCAACGATTGTGAGCAGAGCCGCGACCAGGCCCCGTCGGCCCAGATGCTCACGACCCAGCAGCACGGCAATCGCCAGGGTGAACACCGCCTCGAGGTTGAGCAGCAGCGAACTGGTGGCAGCCGGCAAGCGGGCCAAACCCAGCACGAGCGCAACCGGAGCCACCACGCCGCCGAGCAGGGTGAGGGCACCCAACGCCGGCCAGTCCTCACGGCGGATCGGGGCTTCCGCCCGGGTCCCGCGAACCAGCCTCACCGCCAGCAGCGCCAGGGTCGCCCCGGCGTAAAGCAGGCCGGCGATGCTCAGAGCTGAGCCCGAGCCGGTGAGGGTGCTGACCAGCGGCGCGCTGCAGCCGAACAGCAGGGCGGCTATCAAACCCGCCAGTTGGCCGCGCCGGGTGGCGGTCGTAGTGCTCCAGAGCATGAAGGCACGTTGATTCAGACCAGCATCGCCGCCAGCCTCAGTGGATGCCAGGTCTCGCCGATCTTGAGAGGCAGCTTCACAGACGGGGCAAATACCACTTGACTCTCCAGCAATAGGAGAGTGCAAGGTAGGGCTTATCCGTTGGCTGCGTTCCCTCGATGCGCCCTGCTTCCGCCGTTCTGGCGCTGCTCGGCCTGCTGGCGGCCACGGGCCCGGCACTGGCCCAGCATGATCCCCACCACGGCCACCATCAGCACCATCAGATGGGGGCTCCACCCCCTGCGTCATCGCCGGCCGCCGCACCCGTCGATCACAGCGCCCACAACCACGAGGTCGGTCCAGCCGGGCGCAGCTACGACCTGCGCTGGCTCGACGCGATGGTCCAGCACCACACCGGTGCCCTGCGGATGAGTGAGTTCGTGTTCGACATCGGCCAGCCAGGCGTGGGTGCGCTGGCCAAGCAGATCTGGCGCGATCAGGCCCAGGAGATCAAGGCGATGGGGCAATGGCGCAAAGCCTGGTATCCCGAGGCGCCCGTCTATCCCGTGGCCTTGAAGACCGGTGGCGATCCCAACAGCATGGAAAGCCTGGAGCGCATGAGCGCCGCTCACATCCAGGCCATGCAGATGATGGGCTCCATGCCCACACGGGAGAACCGCGTCACCTGGTTTCTCGAAGGGATGCTCGCCCACCATGGCGGTGCGCTGGTGATGGCCCACGACGCCCTCAAGAAGAGCAACAACCCCACGATCAGGAGGCTGGCGCGCGCGATCATCGTGGCCCAACGGCGCGAAATCATTGAGCTGCGCCGCATGCTCAGGCATGAGCGACTCAACAAACCCGAGTACCACGAGTTCGATGTCTTGTTCTCGTTCTGATCAACGCCTGGCGGATCAACGCCTGGCGGTGGCTGCGGTGGCGCTGCTCTGCGTGCTGCAGCTGCCCAACCAGGTTCTCGCCCACGCCAAGGGTCTCTACAAGACCCAGGCCGAAGCGGAGCAGCGTGCCAAGGAGCTGGGCTGTAAGGGCACCCATCAGAACAATGGGCTGTGGATGCCCTGCAGCGGTGAGGCGATGCTGCATAAAGAACTGAGGCAAGAGTGAGGAGGCGAGAGTGAAAACGATGCCGCCAACCCTCAGCGCCCGGTTCCGCCGCGCCCATCGCGTCGTGGTTCCCCTGGCCGCTGCGCCGCTGCTGCTGACGGCGGCTAGTGGCTCCCTCTACAGCCTGCTGCTGGAGCGTGGCATCGATGCCTTTTGGCTGCTCAAGCTCCACACGGGCAAGTTCGGCCCCATCAACCTGCAGCCCTACTACTCAGTGCTGCTCGGCATGCTCACCCTGGTGGTGATCGCCTCCGGACTGGCTCTGCTGCTCACCAGCGGCCGAGCCCGAGCCTGAGGGCTGTTTTGCTGCCTGCGGGCATCGCCGCGCCCATGGCCGCCATGAACAGGTTCTGCGCGAAGCTCACCACACCGATGGGCGCCTTGGAGTTGCCGCCCACGCAGGCGTCGGTTCCGCAGGCCCCAGGGGCAGGGATGGTCCGGCAGATCCATCCGGTAGATGACAGCAGAGGCAGGTCGCCCACGGATCAGCCGGAGGCACGGCTCCAGGCGCAAGCTTGGGCGCAGAGGTGACGCCGGTTCGCGCTCAGCCGAGGCAAAGCGCTCAAGATCTGGGCCGAAACCGTCAGCAGGGCTGGAAGGTCTGCGCATCTGGATCCGCTGCGATGTGTTCAGCCAAGGCCTTGCTCTGCGAACTGTTGCGAGCACGCAGCACGTCCGCCTCGCACGCGTTGCTGCTGATTCAGCATCGTCCTGAGATAGCCGAGGTCACCAAAGCCTGACCCGCTGGCGCGACATCGTATCCCGTGCCAGCGGCAGAATCACCGCACCTAGCAGCCCTCCCCTGGCAGTTCCAGCAGCGCCTAGCCAGAGAAGCCCGTTGTCAGCGGCCAGGGCGGAGAGATTTTGCGTGAGATCCCCGGCATGATTATCACCTGAGGGGCCCAGTTCGAGGATGCGCTGCTCGGTCGGAGTGGTGTAACCCCCCCGAGTCATGACCGGCCGCTGTTACGGCGGGCAACGGCTTGCCCATCGCCTCCGGGTGGCTCACTTTTGGTGTCGGCGCTGGTTCAGTTTTCGATGTCGGCTGACAATGCGAGTTTAGTAACGGTGCGGCTCGCGTTGGTGGATCAGATCCTCATTAGATCGTAGGGTGAATAAGTTGCTGCCGCTGTTTCCTCACCCGCTTCCTTAGCTTGCGGCTAAAGGTGAAGGCGGCAGCGGCTCCAACGGCAGGCAGGGGGCCTGGGACGGGGACGGCGGGGACTGGGGAAGCCTGGGCCCAGGTAACCAGCGCGGTGGGACTTGCTAAATTGGAACGACTGGGTCGGCTTATTCTCAAAACCCCTCTAGTCCCTCCTAAATCTCGGTAACCAAAATACGGCCCTTCACAACTGAAGGCCCCACAACCTCCACCGATGGGGTCACCGTTGGGGAGCCCCAAATTTTCTTCCACTGCGACCGCAAATTGAGCCGCTAATATTCCAGAACCCCACCAAGGCATAGTTCCACCATTTTCCAAAGTTGCGAATTTACTGGTGTTAGTATTGTTGCTCGGCGGATCTGTTCCGAGTTTGTAACTCCCCGTAAATGTGCTGACATCCCACAATTGCCCATTGACATTCACAACCACGCCTGCCTGAGCCGAGCCAGCAGTAAGCGCCCCCAACGCCACCACACCCCCAAAGGCTGATTTGGCCACCGATGCCCAGCATGGGCGCGGGCGAGTGGAATTTGGCATTGACTTAAGGAAAAATACTCAACGTAAATTACCAGACCTGCGCTGTATCCATGAGCACAGCCCTGGCTATCGGCCGTTTCCGTCCTTGGGATCTCTGCAGCATTAC
>JBIIJV010000285.1:0-2926 GCA_044233545.1 Cyanobium sp. | reverse complement strand
GGTGAGGGGGCCGGCCATGCTGGGGCTCTTTTGGACTTTCATTTGAGCAGGTGGGGGCGGGGTGTCGTGGATTCTTGACCCCGCCAGTGTTGATCAAGCGTCGTAGTACATCACAAATTCGTGGGGGTGGGGGCGCTGGCGCAGCTGTTGGACCTCCTCGTATTTGAGGGCGATCCAATTGCTGATGAAGTCTTCGCTGAACACGCCGCCGGCGAGCAGGTAATCCTTGTCAGCATCAAGGGCCTCCAAAGCTCCGTTGAGGGAAGCGGGCACGGTGTTGATCCGCGACAGCTCATCGGCGGAGAGCTCGAAGAGGTCGACGTCGGTGCCATCGCCTGGATCGATCTGGTTGTTGATGCCATCAATGCCTGCCATTAGCATGGCGGCAAAGCCGAGGTAGGGGTTAGAGAGGGCATCGCCGGAGCGGAATTCAAGGCGCTTGGCCTTGGGATTGGGGCCTGTCAGGGGGATGCGAACGGCTGCGGAGCGGTTGCCCTGGGAATAGACCAGATTCACCGGTGCCTCGAACCCTGGCACCAAACGCTTGTAGCTGTTGGTGGTGGGGTTGGTGAAAGCCAGGAAACTGGGGGCATGCTTGAGCAAGCCGCCGATATACCAACGGGCTGTTTGGGAAAGATTGGCGTAGGTCCCTTCACCGAAGAAAAGGGGCTGACCGGCCTTCCAGAGGCTTTGGTGCACGTGCATGCCGGAGCCATTATCAGCAAAGATGGGCTTTGGCATGAATGTGGCAGTTTTGCCATATTTTTTAGCTATATTCCGGACAACATATTTGTAGATCATTACGTTGTCGGCCGCGCTGATCAATTCGGCAAACTTGATCCCTAATTCGTGTTGGGCCGTGGCTACTTCGTGGTGCTGCTTTTCGATCGGTACCCCAAGGGAGCCCAAGGTGAGAAGCATTTCGCTACGGATATCCTGAAGAGTATCGTTAGGAGCGACAGGAAAATAACCTTCTTTAAGTTGAATTTTGTAGGCTAAATTGGCCCCTTCTTCAATGCGATCGCTGTTCCAGGGGGCTTCGATCGAGTCAACTTGGTAGAAGCTTGTGCCGTTGCTGCTTTTGTAGCGGACGTCGTCAAAAATGAAAAATTCGGGCTCGGGTCCGAAATAGGCCGTATCTGCTAATCCTGTTGAAGCCAGATAGTCCAAGGCTTTTTGCGCCAAGGCCCGGGGACAGCGGGCGTAGGGCAGGCCGCTGCGGGGTTCCTTGATGGAGCAAATCAAGCTGAGGGTTTTATGGCTGTAGAAGGGATCGATCCAGGCCGTGTCGGGGTCCGGCACCATATCCATGTCGGATTCGTTGATCGCCTTCCAGCCTCGGATCGAGGAACCGTCGAAGGCCACGCCTGTGGTGAAGGAGGCTTCATCGATGAGGTCTTCGCAGACGGTGAGATGCTGCCATTTGCCGTGTAGATCGACAAACTTGAGATCGATCAGTTCGATCCCTTCCTCTTTAATACGACGAAGAACGTCCTGGGCGGTCGGGGACATCTGAAGGATCCGTGGTAATGGGGCCGCCCTAGCGGGACGGATTGCTGGGAACGTAAGCAGCGATACCCACTGATTTTGTATCCGATGACACCAAAAAACCTTGCATCCCAGTGTTCTCCCCGCCGACGGGGCTGGTCCTTCGCCGCCGCCGGGCCTGCGTAACCGTTTCTGTCAGATTCTCGAAAAGCTGCCTCCAGCAAGGAATTAGACTGATTGCGAGTGCTAGTTTCCGTGGAAGGCGAGTCTCCCGGTTCCTTCCATGCGCGACGCCATCAGCGGTGTGATTGGCCGCTACGACCAGCTTGGTCGCTATCTCGATCGCGATGCCATCGCCAGTATCGAGGTTTTTTACAGCCAGTTGACAGTGCGACTGGCAGCCGTCGAATTGATCAACCGCGAAGCGTCGACCATCGTGCGCGAAGCCTCGCAAAGGCTGTGGCTTGAAGATCCCGAATTGATTCTTCCTGGTGGAAACGCCTACACCACTAGGCGCCTGGCAGCCTGTCTGCGGGACATGGATTACTTTCTGCGTTACGCCAGCTATTCACTGCTGGCGGATGACGTCACCATCCTTGACGAGCGGGTCCTCAACGGATTGGACGACACCTATAAAAGTCTTGGCGTTCCCACCGGCCCCACGGTGCGCGGCATCGCCCTGCTGGCCGATGTGGTCTCCGAAATGTTGCTGAGCCAGGGCGGTGGCGATGCCAGGTTGATCGACAGCGTGGTGCGGGCTCCTTTTCTGCACCTCTGTCGCGGCCTGGCTTCCACCAACGTCAGGGCTCGCTGAGCAGGGACACCCTCGCCTACTCTCCCCTCACCCGTTTCCTCTGCCCGCAGGCCTTGGCCCTTCCTGTTCTGCCTAACGTCTCTAACCAGCATCGAATTGGGCTCGCCCCCATTTCCACACCGGAAAGACTGCTGCTCGGTCCCGGACCCTCCAACGCCCATCCCAAGGTGTTGGAAGCCCTAGCTCGCATGCCGATCGGTCACCTTGATCCGCTCTATTTGGAGCTCATGCTTGAGGTGCAGGAGTTACTGCGTTACGCCTGGCAGACCGACAACAGGCTCACCCTGCCCATGAGCGGCACCGGCAGCGCCGCCATGGAAGCAGCTATAGCCAACATGATCGAACCGGGGGATCGGGTGGTGGTTGCGGTCAATGGTTACTTTGGCCTGCGCCTAGCCGACATGGCTGGCCGCTACGGAGCCGAGGTAATCACCATCGAACGCCCCTGGGGCGAAGCCTTCAGCCTTGAGGAGATTGGGGCCGCCTTGGAGGCCCATCACCCCACTTTGCTGGCGATCGTCCACGCCGAGACCTCTACCGGCATCTGCCAGCCCCTGGAGGGCATGGGCGACCTCTGCCGGGCCCACGACGCCCTGCTGCTGGTCGACACGGTGACTTCCTTGG
>JBIIJV010000224.1:0-4511 GCA_044233545.1 Cyanobium sp. | reverse complement strand
TTCCCCTCTTCCTGGACGACTGGAAGATCGACCTGGCCTACAGCTGCAGCCAGAAAGGACTAAGCTGTCCCCCAGGCCTAGGTCCTTTCAGCATGGGTCCAAGGGCCGAGCAGAAGCTGGCCAGCCGCAAGGGCAAAGTGCCCAATTGGTACTTAGACATCTCATTGCTTAATAATTACTGGGGCAGCGATCGTGTGTATCACCACACCGCCCCGGTAAACATGAACTACGGCATGCGCGAAGCCCTGCGGCTGCTTTCTGAAGAGGGCCTGGAGCAAGCCTGGGCCCGTCATCGCAGCAATGCTGAACGGCTCTGGACTGGTCTTGAGCGCCTGGGTCTCCAGTTATTGGTTCCCGAGCCCCTGCGCCTGCCCACCCTCACCACGGTGAGAATTCCCGAAGGTGTTGACGGTAAGAGCTTCAGTCGCCATCTCCTCGATCACTTCGGGATTGAAGTTGGTGGCGGTCTGGGCGTGCTGGCCGGCAAGGTCTGGCGGATCGGGCTGATGGGTTACAACAGCACCCCCGCCAACGTAGATCGCCTGCTCAACCTGATGGAAAGCGAGCTTCCCGCCTTCCTGCCAACCGTGCCTGCCGCCGTCGCTGCCTGAACCAGTTGTCCAGCAACTGGCGCCCCTCCTCCGCCAGCACACCGCCCTGGACCCGCATCCCATGGTGGGCACTGGGATGGTTGGCGAGATCCAGGCAACCCCCAAGGGCGCCGCGCTTCGGATCTGCTGTCCCATAGACCACCTGCCCCATCCTGGCTTGCACCAGGGCACCAGCGCACATGGGGCACGGTTCAAGGGTCACCAGAAGGCTGCAGTCGTTGAAGCGCCAGTCGCCCCGCAGGGCAGCCGCCTGCCTGAGCGCCACTAGCTCGGCATGGCCGAGAGGATCCTGTTGACGATGGCGCACGTTGCTGCCCCAGCCGATTGCCATTCCCCTTGCATCCAGAATGACTGCCGCCACCGGCACCTCCCCCTCCATTCCCACCCGCTGGGCGAGGCGCAGCAGGCGACCCATCCAGAGGTTGTGGTTAGTGCCCCCATCCATGACCGTAGGGCCCTCCTTGGTGGTGTGATTCCATTCTTTGCTCCGCTGGCCGACGCCAGGCACAATGGCAGCACGAAAGAATTCCGCCGTTGGCCAGTGCGCCCCCTTTCCAGCGGCAGACTGAGCCGTTGATCACCCTTTCCCCTTTCGCTGATCCCGACGAGGTCGATCCGGCGCTGGAGGACTTCTTACATCGTGCCTCCAGTTTGCTCTGCGGTTGGTTGGGACGCAGCAGCAAAGGCACGCCCTTGCCTGGCCTCAGCGCTATGCCTGCGATTGAACCGGAAGGGGTGGGACTTTCCCCCGACCGGCTCCTTGCTGACCTGCAAATGGTGATGGAGGGTGCCTATAACCCCAGCCATCCCGGTGCCCTCGCCCACCTGGATCCCCCCCCCTTGGTGGCGGGCCTGGCGGCCGAATTGATCTGCGCGGGCCTGAATAACAATCTTTTGGCCGAAGAGCTCTCTCCCAGCCTCGGCCGTCTGGAGAGAAGTCTCTGTGGCTGGTTGGCCGGGCAGATCGGCATGCCTGCAGGTGCTGGTGGGGTGGCGGCCAGTGGCGGCACCCTGAGCAATCTGATGGCCCTAGTGGTGGCCCGCCAACGGGCCGGTCTGGCCACCAACAGCGATGGGGTGGTGCTCTGCAGCGATGATGCCCATCTCTCGTTGGTCAAGGCCCTGACAGTGATGGGACTGCCCCCGCAGGCGCTCATCCGGTTGCCGGTGGATCAGGAGGGGTCGATGGAGCCGATGGCCCTCGAGGAGACCTTGCAGGCCCTCGCCCACCAGGGCCGTCCCGTCATTGCCGTGGTGGCTACGGCCGGCACCACGGTGCGGGGCGCCGTGGATCCGCTGGGCCCCATCGCCGACCTCTGCCAACGTTTTGGCCATTGGCTCCATGTCGATGGGGCAATCGGGGCGGTGTTTGCCCTCTCTGACCTCCCCTTGGCAGCGTTGGAGGGTCTGGGCCGGGCCGATTCGATCACGGTGAATCCCCAGAAGCTGTTGGGTATTCCCAAGACATCCTCCTTACTGTTGCTCGCCGATCCTTCGCTGTTGAAGTCCACCTTCGCTACCGGTTTGCCCTACATGGAGCCCAGTTGGGGTCTTGGCCATGGGGGGGAAGAGGGTCTGCAGGGAACCCGTTCGGCTGAGATCCTGAAATTGTGGCTTGGGCTGCGCCACCTCGGCCAGGCCGGCATTGAGTCCTTACTAGAGGGGGCGCTGGCGCGGCGGCGGCGGCTGCAGGAGTTGCTGAGCGTTGATGAGCGACTGGTGCTCCGCAGCGGCTCCCTCCATCTGCTGGCTTTTGCCCCTGCAGGCCTCGATGCTGCAGCGAGCGACATCTGGAGTCGGCGGTTGCGCGAACGACTTCTGGCGGAAGGGCTGTTGCTTTCCCGCCCCCTGTATCAGGGCCTCCACCACCTCAAAGCGGTCCTGGGGAATCCCCATACCCGTTCCCAGCACCTGGAGCATCTCGCGGCGCTGGTGCTGCAGCAGCACCCTTGATCCGGCTGGGTGGGGCAGGTCTCCAATTACGGTTGGATCTTGCGCCCGATACTCCCTTGATGGCAACGCCGCCCAGCGATGTCCGTTCCCGTTGGGTGGCCCTTGTCACCGGCGCCCTATCGATCCTGATCGCCGTTGTTTATCTGCTGCTGGTCACCTGGCTTGATCGTCAGGGCCCCCTGCTGCCTCCTCCCCCCGAGGCCCTGGGCCTCGCTGCTGCGCCTGCGGTGGCAGCCGCCGTTCCTGACGGCGTTGCCAGGGTTCCACCACGCGGCTGAGGGCCACTTCCAGAAAGCGTTGCAGGGCTCCTTCGCGCTTGTTGAGGTCGTATTGCTTCTGCAGCACCTCGCGGACGCCACCATCGCCCCAGTCTTGGTCCTGGCGGAAGTAAGTGATGAAGCTGCGTCCTGCCACCCGCGTCAGCCAGGCGGCCGTCAATGCCTGAACCGCACGACTGAGGAGCAAGGCCGGCAGGTTCAAGCTCAGGGCGCCGCTGATCAGACCAATTCCCCCTTTGATCAGACCCAATCCCGCCAGGGTGCGGCCCACGGAGAGGGCTAGATCCTGGGCCGCCTCCCGGCTGAGGCTCACCCCGTAGAGGCGGCCGATTTCGATAACCATCTGGGCATTGACCGCCGCAGTTCCCAGCAGGTCCACGCCCGGCAGGGGATTCACCAGCAACACACCCGCCCCTATCCACATGTAGCGCTCCACGATCGTCTCGGCATCCCGGCCCCGTTGGCGATCGAGCAGTTGCTGGCTGGCTTCACCCAACTGGCGGCTTTGCAGCAGCAGGTTGTCGGCGATCAACTCTTCGCCATCGGCCCGTAAAACCGCCGCCATCCGTCTGAGCAGCCCCTGGACCTCCGCAGGGGGTTGCAGGGGGCGGCCCCCTGGCCTCGGCACGCTTTGGGGCGCGGCGCTGGCGGCAATGACATCCTCAGGGGCGATACGGCCGGCGCCTCGCTGTCGCAATAGAGCCAGCAGTCGTTCCTCCTCCCGTTCGCCCCGCAGGTCGCATTTGTTGAGGACCAGCAGCAGGCGCTTGCCCAGGCTGGCCAGGGTGTCGAACACCTCCTGCTCCGCCGCCCGCAGGTCGCCATCTACCACCAGCAGCAGCAGGTCGGCTTTGGCGGCTCGGCGGCGGGCCAGCTCTTCCCGCTGTCGGCCCTCATGACCCCCTTCGAGGATCCCTGGGGTGTCCTCGAGAATCACGGCCCGGGGCAGGCCCTCCAGCCGCAGGCGATAGCGCGCGCTGCGCTCGGTGGAGCCCATGGCCGCCGCCACGCTGCCCACTAGCTCGTTGAGCAGGGCTCGGATCAGGGAGGTCTTGCCCGTGGAGCCGCTACCAAAGACGGCGATTTCCAGGTCGCCCCGTTCCAGTTCGGCCTGCAGGCGCTGGCGTTCCTGGCGCAGTGCTTCCCGCTCTACCTCATCACGCACACGATCAAGGGTTTGGTCGATGGCCTCTAGGTGGCGGGAGGCGGCTTCCCGGCGGCTGCTGGCTGGGGGTTGGGGTGGGCTGGAGCGGCGAGGGCTGCCGTTGCCGCCGCGGCGCCACCAGGGCAGCACCAACTGGGCCAGAACCAGGGCAAGGGCCGCCAGCAGCAGCAACACCAAGGGGGCGACCAGCCAGCCAGGCAGCCAATAGCTCAACTGCCAGATCAACTGGTTGAAGCCCTGCAGCACGGCGGCGACCAAAAACAACGCCACCAGGCCCAGGCCGATTCCCATCCACAGGCGCATCCTGGGCATCAGGGTGAGGCGGCGCGGATTATTTCTGCCCAGAGTCCGGCCGCTAGGGCGCTGGTGGCTCGGGTTGGACGGTTGTCGTCATTGCCCATCCAGACCCCCATGACCCAGTGCCGCTCGGGCTCATAGCCCACGAAAAGCAGGTCCCGCCCCTCGTTGGTGGTGCCGGTTTTGCCTCCTGAGCGGCCTCCCACA
>JBIIJV010000144.1:0-7485 GCA_044233545.1 Cyanobium sp. | reverse complement strand
ATTGGTGACGACCACCTCTTCAAACAGCCCGGGGGTAGAAAGGCGCTCCACCGCCGGAGGCGAGAAGACCGCATGGGTGGCGCAGGCCAGGACTCGGGCCGCCCCCCGCTGCCGTAAGAGCTTTGCTCCCTGGCAAATGGTGCCGCCGGTGTCAATCATGTCGTCGATGAGTATGGCTGTTTTGCCAAGGACATCACCAATGACAGTTAGACTTTCGGCAACATTATGACCCGAACGGCGCTTGTCGATGATCGCTAAAGGGGCGTCGTTCATCTGCTTGGCGAAGGCCCGGGCCCGGGCTACGCCGCCGACATCAGGAGAAACGACTACCACTTCGCCAAGATCCCGAGTACCGAGGTAGTCGACTAAAACAGGCGAACCATAGATGTGATCGCAGGGAATGTCGAAATAGCCTTGAATCTGGGAGGAATGGAGATCCATGGCCAGTACCCGATCAACGCCGGAGGTCACCAGTAAATTGGCAACAAGCTTGGCGGTGATCGATTCGCGACCGGCGGTCTTGCGGTCGGCCCGAGCATAACCATAGTAAGGAATCACCGCAGTGATTTGACGGGCGGAGGCCCGGCGACAGGCGTCGACCATAATCACCAATTCCATCAGGTGATCATTGACTGGGGCGCAGGTGGGCTGGATGAGAAACACATCGCAGCCCCGGATCGATTCCTGAATTTGAATATAAAGTTCGCCATCCGCGAAGCGTTTGATCACCCGAGGACCATCTGCCACACCCAAGTAATAACCGATTTCTTGAGCCAGTTCTGGATTGGAGGTGCCACTGAAGAGGCGCAATCTTCGGCTGTCGGCCGGCCCTTGGGACTGGTAACCGCCCGACTCCAGCCTTTCAGCAGTCGCGAATGTCGTCACAAGGCAGTGGGCAGGTCGCAGCGGTTCAATGTTAGAAGCGTACCTGGCACCAGTCTTCCCCCACCCATGGCGGCCTTGATGTCGTTGCCCCCACTGCAATTGCTTGTCTTGGCCCAGGGGCCAGCCGGGAGTCTGGGGGGTTCGGCGGCCTGCCTGCCTGCCGCCGCAGATCGTCTGGCCCATCTGCTCGGGCTCCCTCTGATGACCATCGACAGTCTTGTCCATCCCCAGCAGGCCATGGCCCAGTTATCGCGCTGTCCGGATCCTTGGCTGGCGGCCCTCCCCCTTGATCCAGGTCTCGGCCTGGATCAAGGGGGCAGTTGGGCGGAGTTGCTTGGAGCCTGGCGCCAGCCCAGCCTTTTGGTGTTGGAACACGTCCAGTTGGCCACGGGTTTGCCTGCGGCAGGGACGGCCCTGCTGCAACGCTGGCAGGTGCCCCTAGTCGGCTTGATTCAGTGGGGCGGCCCCTGGAATCCAGTCGCCCGCCGCCAAGATGGTTTGCCGTGGTTGGGTTGTCTGGCGGGGCTGCCTGCGGAGCAGGTGGACCCCTCGGCGGGGGCGTTGACTGAGCTTGGGGATGAAGAGTTGGGTCTGCGGCTGCGTTGGCGTCTGGCCCAGCTTGATCGGCTTAGGCTGACTTGAGGTCTGGGCCTTGGGCTGGGAGCAGGGGACGACCCCTAGGAGCCTGGGGCCGGCCAGAGTTTTTGAGAGGGTTTGGCATCAAGCTGGCGCAGATCGCCGAACTCCTCGTTGGCGGGTAAGAGGGGCAGGCTGGCGAATTGAATCGGTTGGCTGACATCGAGGCCAGCGGCGAACAGGCTCAGGGTTTCCTCGGCAGTCAGATTGGTCTCGACTTTGGGCTTTAAGGTGTTGATCAAGCTGGGCAGGTTGGCTAGCTGATCGGCAAGGGCCCACTGTTCGCGCAGACTTGTCTCCACCAGTTTGTGGTTGCTGCGCCGACCCGACTCACCGAGATCCTTGTCGCGGAAGCGCAGCATCTGTTCCACCTGTTTGCCATTGAGACGTTGCAGACCCGTCTGCAGATCGATCTTGTAGTTCTGGGCCTTGTCTTGATATTTCATGGTTCGGGTGGGGCTCATTTCCAAACCACCAACCCCGTCGACGATCTGACGTAAGGCCGCCCGTGGCAACACCACAAATCGGTCGGGCTCGGATGGATTCATGCCGAGCACATCCCGCACGCCATCGGCGGTCAGGGCCACTCCTCCGCGGCGATAAAGGTCAGCAAGGCGGCTGGGTTCCTTCTCACCAGGAACCATCACCGCCAGTTCCACCGGCATATTGAGCACCTGGAGGGGTCCCTTGGGGTTAACTCGCACTAACAGCAGGGCATCGGCATTGGCGGGGCCCTTTGGTGCCGCCGCGGTTTCGCCACTGCCCAAGTGCTCCGCATCGATGCCGATCAGCAGCACGGTGACCGATCGCTTCGGCTGGGCTGCCAGGGTGGCAGGGGTGACATCAACTTTTAGCCCTTCAGAACGGTTTTTCAGGGGCCAGACGGTGCCCAGCAGGGAGCCTCCGACCAGCATCCCTGCCAGGGCGAGACTGGCTAGCAACAGGCTGCGGGGCGTAGGCCTGGGCAGGGAGGCCAGGCGCTTAAGCCAGCTGGGCCCAGGCTCCGGGGCTTGCCGGTTCGCCTTGGCCGACGGGCGAACCGGTCGCGAGCGGGCGGGAGGGCGGGGATCCCGGCGGGGTGGCATGGGCGACGGCGCAGAAATATCGATACACCAGTCTCTCCCACAGGCCCAATGTCCCCCAACCCCGCCCTGGCCCCTCGCTCGATAGGTTGATACTCCTCAATACTGATGTGCCCTTGACCAGCGCCCCTGCCGCTTTCGATTCGGCCACCCCACCCCCCGAGCGGCTGGCGCCCCATCAAAGGGCCCGACCCATGGCCAAGGGCAGTCCCCGCCCCGCCAAGGATCTATGCAGCGATTGCGGGCTCTGCGATACCCGCTGGGTGGCCTATGTGCGCAAGGCCTGCGCCTTTCTGGAGCAGCGCTTTGAAGCCATGGAAATTGCGGCCCACGGCCGCAGCCGGGATCTGGACCGGGAGGACGAGCTGTATTTCGGGGTGCAGCAGCGCATGTTGACCGCCCGCTTGCGTCAGCCAATAGAAGGTGCCCAATGGACCGGCATCGTCTCCCAGATCGGCGTTCGTGCCCTTGAAACCGGTCTGGTGGACGCTGTGCTTTGTGTTGGTCAAAGCCCCGAGGATCGTTTCACTCCCGTACCCCGCTTGGCCCGCACGCCCCAAGAGGTATTGGAGGCCCGGGTAAACAAGCCCACCCTTTCCCCCAATCTGGAGGTGCTGGAGCAATTGCCGGGTAGCGGCATCAAGCGCCTGTTGGCGATCGGCGTGGGTTGCCAAGTTCAGGCCCTCAGGGCGGTGCAGGCCTCCCTGCCGATCGATCAGCTTTACGTGCTGGGTCTCCCTTGTGTGGACAACGTCAGCCGTGATGGTCTGCAGACCTTTCTAGAGAGTGCCAGCCGCTCAGCGGGCACGGTGGTTCACTATGAATTCATGCAGGATTTCCGCATCCATTTCCGCCACAGCGATGGCAGTACGGAAACGGTGCCATTTTTTGGGCTAGATACACCACGGCTCAAAGATGTTTTCGCTCCTAGTTGCCTAAGTTGCTTCGATTACACCAACGCCGGCGCCGATCTGGTGGTCGGCTACATGGGGGCTGGTTTCGGTAGTCAATGGATCACCGTGCGTAACGCCCTTGGCCAGAAGCTGCTCGATCTGGTGGAAGCTGAGTTGGAAACAGGCCCTGTTTTCAGTGCCGGTGACCGTCGGCAGGCGGTGCAGCAGGGCATTGGGGCCTACGACAAGGCCATGCGCCTGCCGATGCCATTGGCGGAGCTGGTGGGCTTTTTTGTTAAACGCTTCGGCCCAAAGGGCCTCGAATACGGTCGCTTCTCGATTGATTCCCATTTCACCCGCAATGCCCTTTGGCTGCGGCGTAACCACCCCACCATTGCTGATCGCCATATCCCTGCCTTCGCCAAACGCATCATTTCCGCCTACCGGTTGCCTGAGTCGTGAACGGCCTTGTCACCCCTCGCCAGTGTGGGGTTTTGCTGCATCCCACATCCCTACCGGCGGCATGCGGTTGCGGCACCCTGGGGGCCGCCGCTCGGGACTGGGTCGAATTGCTGGGCCGCGAGGGGGTGGGGGTATGGCAGCTCCTGCCCGTGGCACCACCCGACGGCACCGGTTCTCCTTATAGCTCCCCCAGTGGTTCGGCGCTTAATTCCTGGCTGCTCGATGCCGACGATCTGCTGGAAGAGGGCTTTTTGACACTGCGCCAACTGCAGGACTTACCCCCTGGCGCCAGCAGCGATCGGCTCGAACCAATGCAGGCCTCGCGGCGGGCCGAAGCCCTCGGTGTCGCCTTGGCCCAGGCTTGGCCGGCCCAAAGCCCCGAACGGCAGGCGGAATTCCGCCGCTGGTGCCGCAGCCAGGCTCCATGGCTGCAGGATCACGGCCTGTTTATGGCCCTCCGCCGCCGCCATGGCGGCCAACCCTGGTGGCAGTGGCCGCCGGCCCTGGCCAAGCGCCAGTGGCGAGCCCTGGCCCAGGCACGCCGAGAGCTGGCCCCGATTCTGTTGCAGGAATCCCTGCTGCAATGGCACCTGCAGCGCCAGTGGCAGCGGCTCAAACTTTGGGCCCAGGGGCAGGGAGTCCGGCTGGTCGGTGATCTGCCCTTCTATGTGGCCCACGACAGTGTTGATGTCTGGTGCCATCCGGCCCTGTTTGAGCTGGCGCCGGATGGCACTCTGAGCGCCCAAAGTGGCGTTCCGCCGGATTATTTCTCAGCCACCGGCCAGCTCTGGGGAACCCCGGTCTACCGCTGGCGGCGCCACGCGATCGCAGGCTTCCGCTGGTGGCTGAATCGACTGCAGCGGCAGTTGGAGTTATTCGACCTGCTGCGCCTCGACCACTTCCGCGCCCTGGAGTCCTACTGGAGTGTGCCAGGGGCGGATCCCACCGCCGAGAACGGCCATTGGGTGCCTTCGCCGGGAACCTGGCTGTTGCGGTTGCTGCACTGGCGCTGCCGCCGCCGCCATCTGCTTCAGAGCGATGGCCGGCTGCCCTTGATCGCCGAGGACCTGGGCGTGATCACCAAGGCGGTGGAGGACCTGCGGGATCGGTTCGAATTGCCAGGGATGAAGATCTTGCAATTTGCCTTTGATGGCAACTCTGATAACGGCTACCTGCCTGCCAACTACAAGGGGCATCGCTGGGTGGTGTACACGGGAACCCATGACAACGCCACCACCAACGGCTGGTGGCAGGGGCTGGAGGAGCACCAGCGGCGCCAAGTGGGCGAGTTGTTGGGAGACATGGTCGTTGCCCCCGGTTGGCAACTGGCGGAGCTGGCCCTGGCGTCCTGTGCCGAGTTGGTGGTGGTTCCCCTGCAGGACCTGATGGGGCTGGACGATTCGGCCCGCTTCAACACTCCAGGCACCGCCAGCGGCAACTGGAGCTGGCGCCTGCAGGAGCCGATCGCTGCCCTGGCGGGCCATCTGCATGGTTTCGGCGCCATGGCGGCCCGCTACGGCCGCTGCGGAGGCGCTGGAGCTGGTTCTTCCGGGACAGGCGGCGCAAGCTGATCGGGCACTTCGACGGTCGGCTTAGAGGCCTTGTTCACTCCCGCACGGGGAGCTTGGGGTGAAGTTGCTGGGGGATAGCGATAGCGGCCCGCTTCGGTGGGTTCTGGAGTGAGTGCCCGGCCATTCCAACGCACGGCCTGCGCCCCTACGGCGGGATTGAGATTCAGCTCAAAGGGTGGCAGGACCGGCAGGGTGAGCTCCCCCTCCGCACCTTCTAAATTGGTTTGCCGCCCCTCGCTGTCCTTCAGTTGCAGCCTGGTAGGCCCGTTGAGGCGAACCGAGAGCCAACCCAGGGTGAGGTCGACGCCGGCAGCTTGGGTCTCTTGGCGCCACTGGCGCAGGGCCCGGCCGCTGGCAGCGCTGCGCAGCGGCAGCACGTCCTGGTAGGCACCTGTCAGCAACCCTTGGTTGTTTTCTGGGCTGACTGGGGTTGCCAGAGGCGGTAGGGGACCTGTGCTTTGCAAGCCATGCTCGACCAGCCGCCGTTGGCTGAGGTTGAGCCCGTAGAGCAGGAGCAATCCCAACAGGCCATAAAGCAAGGTGCCCTGCCAGCTGGTGAAGACCTCGATCGAACCGGGAGTGAACCGTCGCCGCAGGTTCTCGCGGCGGGCTTGCGCGGCGCTGCGGGCGGCGGCGGGTAGGGCAGCCCGCAGGCTGCCAGGACTGAGCTGGAGTCGCTGCTCAAGTAGGGGCAGCATCGTGCGCAGGTAGGCGGGCTCCGGGAGCCGGTCGCGCCAGCCCCGTTCCAGCGCCTCGAGCACAGCGGTGCTGATGCGGGTTTGCTGGGCGAGCTCCCGCAGCCCCAAGCCCTGGGCTTCGCGGGCTTCCCGCAGCTGCTGACCCGTGATCAGCAGGGGATCTTTGGGCGGCTCGGGGGGGCCACCGTCAGGGGTGTGCCGCCCCAGGGACCAACCCCGGGTCAGGCCAGCGAGCAAAGAGGGCAGGGACGGCAGTTTCAGGAGTTGGGCAGCGAGCTGGGCCATTCTCCGCCTTGCAGTTCACCTTCTTGCACAATGCGCCAGTGGCCTTCCGCCAAGGAGCCCAGGCGCACTGGCCCGATGGCCACCCGCCGCAGATCCAGCACCGGATGGCCCAGCAGGGCAGCGGTGCGGCGGATCTGACGGTTGCGCCCTTCAGCCATGGTCAATTCCAGTCGGGTGCTGCCGGCGGCCTGGCCAAGAGGCTTTATGGCCACAGGTTGGCTGGAGAGTCCATCAAGGGGGACACCGCGGCGCCAGCGTTCGAGGGTGGCGGGGCTGGGTTGGCCACGCACCTGCACCTGGTACGTCTTGCGGTGGCCGTAACGCGGATGGGTGAGGCGCAGGGTAAGGGCGCCATCGTTGCTCAGCAGCAGGGCGCCCCGGCTGTCGCCATCCAGGCGCCCCACCGGATGGAGTCCGGCGCCGCGGGCCAGCTCGGGGGGGAGAAGGTCGAGCACGGTGGACCGGCCCCGGGGATCGTGGCAGGTGCACAACACCCCCATGGGCTTGTTCAGGAGCAGGGTGAGGGGCCTTGGTGGCCTTGGCAGCGGAATGCCGTCGACGCTGATGTTGTCGGTGACAGGGTCGGCTTGGTCCCCCAAGACAGCGATCCGGCCATTGACCCGCACCAAACCGGCCCCCAACCATGCCTCGGCCCGGCGCCTGGAGCCCAGTCCGGCGGCAGCGATGAGCTTTTGCAGCCGTTGAGCCCCCATGAATCCATTGTCCCTCCCCCGGCAATCCTCCCTTCCAGGGCGGAACGATTCCGCCAAAGGGTGGTATTTTTGCGAAACAAAGGTGTTTCGAAACCCAGGCTCCATGCCTTCGATTCTTCTGGCCACCAATTCCGCCTCCCTGCCACCCACCGGAGATTTGTTGCGCTCCTACCTGCGCGACATCGGCCGTGTGCCTTTGCTGAGCCATGAGCAGGAGATCACGCTGGGCCGTCAGGTGCAGGAGCTGATGGGTCTTGAGG
>JBIIJV010000143.1:0-7486 GCA_044233545.1 Cyanobium sp. | reverse complement strand
ACAACCCTGCTGACGCTGGTGGGCGCTTTGCGCTCGGTGATGGAGGGTTCGGTCAGGGTATTTGGTGAGGAGCTTAACGGGGCCAGCCGTCAGCAACGCCAGGGGTTACGGCGCAGCATCGGCATGATTTTTCAAGGGCACAACCTGCTGCGCTGCCTGACGGCCGAGCAAAATGTCCAGATGGGTGCCGATCTGTTGCCGGGTCTGGGCTTCCGGGCCCGACGGGATCTGGCGCGGGAATGGTTGCGGCTCGTGGGCCTGGGCGATCAACTCGGCAAGTTGCCCCACGACCTCTCCGGCGGCCAGAAGCAACGGGTCGCCATTGCCCGCGCCTTGGCAGCCCATCCCCGCCTGCTACTGGCGGATGAGCCGACGGCGGCCCTGGATAGCCGCAGTGGGCGCGAAGTGGTCGATCTGCTGCGTTCCCTGGCCCGCGAGCAGGACTGCGCCGTGCTGATGGTGACCCACGACCCCCGTATTTTGGATGTGGCTGATCGGTTGTTGCAGATGGAGGACGGCCGCCTGTGGGACGCTCACCGACCACCCGAAGGTGCTGGGTTAAGCTGACAACACAGTTCCGAATCAGACGGCGCCCATGTCAAAACGCAGAAATCTCAAGAAAGAAAAGCAAGAACGCAATAGGGCTTACGCCCGTAAGTTCAAGAAACGCAAGCTGCGTAATGATGGCCGTGGTGAAGGTGCTGGCAATGGCGTGACTGGCACTGCCAATAACGGTGGAGCCGCCGATTGATTTGGCCCTTCGAAGTCTGATTTCGCTTCTCCGCCGCTGCGGCTGCAGATGTTTATCAGCGTCGTTATCCCTACCTACAATCGGTTGCCCATTCTGCGCCAGTGCCTTCAGGCCCTTGAGGCGCAGAATATTCAAGCTCCGCTTCAGCGCTATGAAGTGGTGCTTGTTGATGATGGCTCCACCGATGACACAGTCCGGTGGCTCGATCACCATGCCACCTCTTTCCCCCATCTACGCCTGATTCGCCAGGACCACGGGGGTCCGGCTATGGGTCGCAATCGTGGTGTGGAAGAGTCCCGGGGCGATGTGATCGTCTTCATTGACAGCGATCTGGTGGTGACACCAGATTTCCTTGTCTGCCACGCCAAGGCCCTGGAGCGCCATTGGGCCAGTAGCGGCAATCGGCTTTGCTTTACCTACGGAGCAGTTATTAATACCGCTAATTTTGAATCTCCAACTAGTGAACCCCACAAGTTGCGTGATCTTTCCTGGGCCTATTTTGCCACCGGTAATGTGGCCATCGATCGTCAGTTACTCGAGGATACGGGTCTTTTTGACCCAGCTTTTCGTCTCTACGGTTGGGAAGACCTTGAACTTGGCGAACGTTTGCGCCTTCAGGGAGTTAAGTTGGTTCGCTGCTCTGAGGCCGTTGGCTACCACTGGCATCCGGCTCTGAGCCTGGATCAAATCCCGGATCTGGCTCGGGTTGAGCGCGAGCGCGCTCGCATGGGCTTGGTCTTTTTCCGTAAGCACCCCACCCGGCGGGTGCGCTTCATCATCCAGTTCACCTGGTTGCATCGCCTGCTTTGGGAGCTTCTCACCCTGGGAGGCCTCCTCAACGAGCGCACTCTGCGTCCCCTGCTTGCCCGATTGATCCGTCAAGGCAAGCCTGGCCTGGCCCTAGAGTTGTTGAGACTGCCCCTCAATCGCCTGGGCGTGCGCGAACTGTTTGCCGAGGCCCGGCGCCTGGGTTTGCGCTGAAATCCAGCCGAGGGCCCATTTCACCGTTTGTTAGGTTGGTTGGGTTCTTTTCACACCGCACACCTGCGTGTTTCGGGTGATGGCGTTCCACCTACTTGCTTTTCGGCAAGCTGGAATCGCGATCCCTGGCAGGTGGAGGCAAACCCGAAACCCCACTGAAAATCCATGGCCGTTGTCACGCTTGCCGAAATGATGGAAGCTGGCGCCCACTTTGGGCACCAGACCCGTCGTTGGAATCCAAAGATGTCGCGCTACATCTATTGCGCACGCAATGGTGTCCACATCATCGATCTTGTGCAGACCGCAGTCTGCATGAACAATGCCTACAAATGGACCCGCAGCGCCTCGCGTAGTGGCAAGCGTTTTCTATTTGTGGGTACCAAGAAGCAGGCCTCAGAGGTGATTGCCCAAGAGGCCACCCGTTGTGGCGCTGCCTATGTAAACCAGCGTTGGTTGGGCGGCATGCTGACCAACTGGAGCACCATGCGGGCGCGCATTGATCGCCTCAAGGATCTCGAGCGGATGGAATCTTCAGGCGCGATTGCCATGCGTCCCAAGAAGGAGGCTGCGGTTTTGCGCCGCGAACTCGACCGGCTGCAGAAGTATTTGGGGGGCCTCAAGTCGATGCGCCGTCTCCCGGATGTTGTGGTGCTAGTCGATCAGCGCCGCGAAACCAATGCGGTGCTCGAATGCCGCAAGCTTGATATTCCACTGGTTTCGATGCTTGATACCAACTGTGATCCGGATCTTTGCGACGTACCCATTCCTTGCAATGACGATGCTGTGCGATCCGTTCAGCTCGTTCTTGGTCGTTTGGCCGATGCCATCAATGAAGGTCGTCATGGCGCCCAAGAACGGGCCCAGGAAGAAGATGGCTGAGACCAAAGCCCCTCTCTTTCTTTGCTCATAACTTGACGCCGCAGCTGCCTGCGGCGTAACCCCTTTCCCTTAGTCGTAAGCCCTTTCCCTAATTCCAACCATGGCTGAGATCAGTGCCAAGCTCGTTAAAGACCTGCGCGATAAAACAGGCGCGGGCATGATGGATTGCAAGAAAGCCCTTGCCGAATCCGATGGTGATATGACCAAAGCAGCCGAATGGCTGCGCCAAAAAGGCATTGCCACTGCTGAGAAAAAAGCAGGCCGAACAGCTGCCGAAGGCGCTGTGGGTAGTTATATCCACACCGGCGCTCGCGTCGGCGTGTTGGTGGAGGTCAATTGTGAAACAGATTTTGTCGCCCGTGGCGAACTTTTCCAGGAGCTCGTGCGCAATGTGGCCATGCAAATTGCGGCTTGCCCCAATGTTGAATATGTGACCACTGACGACATACCTGCAGATGTGGCTGAGCGCGAAAAAGCCATTGAGATGGGTCGCGATGACCTGGCCGGAAAGCCTGATGCGATGAAGGTCAAGATTGTTGAGGGACGTATTGGCAAACGCTTGAAAGAGTTGGCATTGCTTGAGCAGCCGTTCATCCGTGACAGCGCTCTTAGTTTGGGTGAGATTGTCAAGCAGGCCGCTGGTAAAACGGGGGAAAACATCCAGGTGCGGCGTTTTACTCGTTTCACCCTCGGCGAGGGGATTGAGGTCGAGAAGACCGATTTCGCAGCCGAAGTTGCTGCCATGGGATCGGCACTCTGACGTTGAGCCTGTGGCTTCCGGTTGCCCCCTTAAGGGTGTACCCAGGTCAGGATGCATCGGGTTGGAGCCATGAGTGATCAAGCCAATTTGAATCCTGCCGAACGGCAAGGGACCAATCCGCAGCTTTATCGCGACCTGGCCCTCTATCTTCAGGTCGTCCGCCAGGTTCTACCTGGCGCCATTGATCAGGCCATCTTTCATCTGGTCACCCAGGGCCCAGCATCTCCCTACATCCGGCAACCCCAGGATCGTCGAGATCAGTTTCACGACCGTGTCAACACCTTGGTCCGACGCTGCTTGAGCTTGCTGACGGTGGAGCAGCTGGTACCTCTTGCTGCCCAGATGGAACGGGAGCGTCAAAGGCGGCGACTGGAAACGCGCGTCCAACTCATGGAGGATTGGACATCGGCAGTCCGAGCATCAGAGCCTGCTGACCAGGACGAGACCGAGGACGATGATGGGTCTCCAACTCTGCCCCAGGGGTCCGTGAGCCTGGGTTTGTCGACTCCCGGCACGGTTGGTCTGTTCGGTTGGCGGCAGGCAGGCTCCTTTCGTTTTGGGCCCGGCCCTGAAGACGAGTCGTTGGCGGCGCCAGAGCAAGCAGAATCTGAGGATGGGGAGGATGGGTCCCAAGAGCATCGGGATGCATCCCAACCGCCGCGGCTCCGTCAAGACACCGCGGCTGTGCCGCCGTCCCTGCCCTTGAGTCCGCTTGAGTTTTTTTCGTTGGCTGCCCCTTCTGAGGCAAACGAGACCATGCTCCCTCCGGATTCCCTTGAGGCGAGCGAGGATCAGCAGCTTGCAGCATCGGCCGCCGCCTCTGCCTCCCCTTTCGCAGGCCATGGACTGCCGCTGGATCCGGTGCTGCTGTTGCGTTGGCTTGAGGGAATCGAGCAGGCCCTGGCCAGGCGTCTGCGCAACCTTTCCCATGCCCTCAACGTCGAACTGTTGCGCTTAGGGGTTTGCCGTGCCCTGCTGCCAGTGAGCTTGCTTGATGCGGTTCTCCAAGGCCAGATCGAACTTCTGGCCGCACCGGCCAACCTGTTGAGGTTGCCCTTGCCCTTTCCCCTCAGTGACAACAATTCGGCCTCGGTGGCCATGGCCTTGCTGTTGAGGGGAACCGATCTAGAGATGGAGGAGCCGCGACTGCGCACCTGTCGCCACCGACTGCAGCAGCAACGCCAGGAGTTGCTCAAAAGGGCCCAGCACCAGCGTCGGCTGCAGAGACGGATGCAGGCCAGGCAGGCAGAGAGCCTGTGGCTGCAGGATTTGGATCGCAACCGTCCTGTCCGGGAGTGAATCCCCCCTCCTCGGACCCATCCCCTGGTCCGGGCCTGGAGGCTTGGTGTGCCCCACTGCAACAGGCTTCCAGGCTGGAGGCGGAACGGGGCTTTGGGGACCTGCAAGGTCGCTGTGAAAGCTTCTCAGGTTTTGTGCGACGTTCGTTAATCGAGACCCTGCCGGCCGGTCTTGCAGGATCGGATCAGGGGAAACTCCAACAATTGGCTGAGGAATTTGCCGACTATCCCGCCGCAGGCTTGGGGCGCCGTCAGCAGTTGGTGCAGAAGCTACGCCAGGGG
The DNA here is from genome assembly GCA_044233545.1 of Cyanobium sp. Classification (GTDB taxonomy): domain Bacteria; phylum Cyanobacteriota; class Cyanobacteriia; order PCC-6307; family Cyanobiaceae; genus Cyanobium. Next base: position 2,535 of record JBIIJV010000143.1, on the reverse strand, counting down.
CTGCATGAATTATTAGTGCGTCACCGCCCAGTGTTGCTGCCAGCCCCGCCCAAGCTGCGCCTGGCACCTTTGGCCCCAGGTCAGGCCAAGGCCGCCCCTGGGGCAACGCCCGATCTGCCCTTGGCCCAGTTGTCAGGTATCGGTCCGCGAACGGCGTCACGGCTGGCGAGTCTGGGGTTGTTGCTGGTGCGGGATCTGATTCGCCATTACCCCCGCGATTACCTGGATTATTCAAATTTGGTGCGGATCAGTGCCCTGGAAAGCGGGCGCACCGCCACGATTGTGGCCACCGTGCGTCGCAGCCACGCCTTCTGCAGCCCTAGGAATCCGAATCTTTCCATCCACGAACTCCACGTCCAGGACAGCACCGGTCGGCTGCGGATCTCTCGTTTTTTGGCTGGCCGGCGCTTCACCTCCTCGGGGTGGTTGCACGCCCAACAACGTCTGTATCCCCCAGGGGCCACGGTTGCCATCAGCGGCCTCGTCAAGGAGGGACCCTGCGGCGCCAGCTTCAGTGATCCCTTGATTGAGGTGCTGGAGGGACCCTCCAGTTCGGTGCGATCGGATCGCATTGGCCGACTGACCCCTGTTTATGCCCTCACCGAAGGGTTGACGGCCGATAAATTGCGTCATGCCATTGCCACCGTGCTGCCGGCCGTGGCGGCCTGGCCGGACCCCTTGCCTAAGGACCTGCGGGATGCATTTGGGCTGATGGATCGTGCCGTTGCCCTGGGTCAGATTCACCGGCCTGAAGATCAAGCCCAACTGCAGTCGGCCCGGACCCGATTGGTGTTCGACGAATTCCTGCTGCTGCAATTGGCCTTGGGGCTGCGGCGCGAACGCCTCAGACGCCAGAGCGCACCGGCCCTGCTGGCTCCGGCCCAGGCCAACCTGGTACAGCGTTTTCTGGCGCTGTTGCCCTTTGAGCTCACCGGGGCTCAGCAGCGGGTGTTGGCAGAAATTCACGGCGATTTGGCCAGGCCCCAACCCATGGCTCGCCTGCTGCAAGGAGACGTGGGCAGTGGCAAAACTGTGGTGGCCATCGCGGCCCTGCTCACGGCGATCGAGGCGGGATGGCAGGGAGTGTTGATGGCTCCCACGGAGGTGTTGGCGGCCCAGCATTTCCTCAAGATCGGCCAGTGGCTGCCCCAACTTGCGGTTAGTGGCGCCTTGCTAACGGGAGCCACGCCAGCGCGGCGCCGCCGCCAGTTGTTGCAAGATCTTGCCAATGGTCAGTTGCAGATGTTGGTGGGCACCCATGCCTTGCTCGAGGATCCGGTCCAGTTTGAGCGTCTCGGCCTTGTCGTGGTGGATGAACAGCATCGTTTTGGGGTGAGGCAGCGCAATCGGCTGCTGGCCAAGGGGCTCCAACCCCACCTGCTTTCGATGACCGCCACGCCGATTCCCCGCACCCTGGCCCTTTCGGTCTATGGCGATTTGGATGTCAGCCAGATCGATGAATTACCCCCTGGGCGTACGCCGATTCGCACGCGTTTGCTGAGGGGCAGTGAGCGCGACCAGGCTTGGGAGCTGATCCGGGAGCAGTTGGCCCTGGGCCAGCGGGCCTATGTGGTGCTTCCCTTGGTCGAGGAATCGGAGAAGCTGGACCTGCGCTCGGCCGTGGAGGTGCATCGCCACCTCGCTGATCAGGTATTTCCGGAGGTCCAGGTGGGGTTATTGCACGGGCGCCTCTCCAGTGAGGCAAAACAGCTGGCCATCAGTGCCTTTGCCGGTGGCCATTGCCAGATTCTGGTCAGTACCACGGTGGTGGAAGTGGGGGTGGATGTGCCAGAAGCCAGCGTCATGGTGGTTGAGCATGCCGAACGCTTTGGCCTGGCCCAGTTGCACCAATTGCGCGGTCGGGTGGGTCGGGGGGCGGCCGCGTCCTATTGCCTCTTGATCAACGACAGTAAGCAGGCCCTGGCACGCCAGCGGTTGGAGGTTCTGGTCGGGAGCACCGATGGCTTTGAGATTGCCGAAATGGACCTGCGGTTGAGGGGACCGGGTCAGGTGCTGGGTACCCGCCAGTCGGGCTTGCCCGATCTGGCCCTGGCGAGCCTCAGCGATGACGGCGCTGTTCTGGAGCAGTCGCGCCAGGTGGCTCGTCTGTTGCTGGAGCAAGACCCGCGATTGGAGAACCACCCCCTGCTGCAGCAGGCTTTGGCTGAGCAACGCCAACGCCAACTGGAGGCCGCTCAGTTGAATTGAGGCCTGTCGGCGCTGAGCTTGTTTGGTGAGGTGGGGGTCCGCGTAGCCGCAGGCGACGACGGTTTCTGAGCCAACTTCCGTGAGCTGAGTAGGCAATTCATCATTAGGTGCTGCTTAGTTTGGGAGATCAGATAGAAGTCATGCTGCTTAAAACTGTCATCGTGATCCTCCTGATTGGCGCTCTTGAAATCAGTGTTGAGTTTGCAGTTATCCCTTCGCGTATCGTGATTGCCAGCTGGGCAAAATTGGCTCACTCCCTCTCCCACTCCGCATCCCAATTGCTGTTGCGCCCCTGGGCCGATTTCCACCATGACCTCCCTGCGCCCT
>JBIIJV010000141.1:0-7510 GCA_044233545.1 Cyanobium sp. | reverse complement strand
GTCTTGATCGGCGGTACTGGCGGCCAACTTGGCGGCCGCCGCCAGGGGCTTCATTGAATTGGCGCTGACCTCCTGACCCTCCGTGAGGCGGCGCCGGGTCTGGACTTCGATGGTGTCCTTGGGGCCGGGATTTTGTTCGAGCCAAGCGATTGTGTTGTCGCGGCCCTGGCCGATGTTGTCACCCTCGTAGCTGTACCAGGCGCCCTTGCGGGTCACCACCCCGGTTTCTTCGGCCAGGTCGAGCAGGCAGCCCACGGTGCTGATGCCCCGACCAAAGAGGATGTCGAATTCGGCGATGCGAAAGGGTGGCGCCACCTTGTTTTTGGCGACCTTGACCTTCGCCCGGATGCCGTATTCCTCGGTGCCCCGTTTCAGGGTTTGGATGCGGCGGATATCCAGCCGCACCGAGGCATAAAACTTGAGGGCGTTGCCCCCGGTGGTGGTCTCGGGGTTGCCGTAGGTCACGCCGATTTTCTGGCGCAGCTGGTTCAGGAAAATGACCGTGCAACCCGATTTGCCGATGTTGCCGGTGATCTTGCGCATCGCCTGGCTCATCAGCCGCGCCTGGCTGCCCACGGCCAGGTCCCCCATCTCACCCTCGATTTCGGCCCGGGGGGTCAGGGCGGCCACCGAGTCGATCACAACGATGTCGACCGCAGCGGAGCGCACCAGTTGGTCGACGATTTCCAGGGCCATCTCACCGGTGTCGGGTTGGGACACCAGCAGATTCTCGATGTCCACCCCCAGGGCTGCCGCATAGACCGGGTCAAGGGCATGCTCGGCATCGACGAAGGCCGCGACGCCACCGCGCCGTTGGACCTCGGCGATGGCATGCAGGGTGAGGGTGGTCTTACCGGAGCTTTCGGGTCCATAGACCTCCACCACCCGCCCTTTGGGGTAGCCGCCACCCAAGGCCAGGTCAAGGGTGAGGGCCCCGGTGGAAAAGGTCTCGACCCGCATGCGGGAGGCATCGCCCAGGCGCATGATCGAGCCTTTGCCGAAATTGCGCTCGATCTGGGTGAGGACCAGGCCCAGGGCCTTGTCCCGCTCGGCGGCGGCGCGGACATCAGCCGCCGAGGCGCTGCTGGAGCTGGCAGAGGCGGCGGCCTTGGAATCGACAGGCATGGGGGGGATAGGTGATGGGAACGGGCTGTGGGGCCAGACGTGCCCGAAGTGGGCGCCATCCTGCGGCCTTCTCTTTGTTAGTGCCACCAGTCGGGGCCGGCGTCCCAATGGCGCATAGTACGGCCGTACTCTAGCGTTCGTGGGCGGTGTTGCCAGGGGCTGGCGAGCTCCAGGTTTCCAGGGGCCCCAGGAACTGGCTTGCCTCCAGCCAGTCAATACCGAGGGGGCCAAGCCCCTGGTCATCGCCGGGGGCCAGATAGCCCCAGGCCGCCAGCCAGCAGCGCACCGCTGCCAAGTCGGCTCTGGCCCGCACCTCAGCCAGGGTGGCCCGCCGATCCTCGATGAACCACAGGGGAATTCCCCCGGCGCCAGGTTCGGCCAGCAGCCGTTTGAGGACCTCGGTTTTGGGGCCCTGTTCGTGGCCATCGAGGCCGCAGGGCTGCAGACCTGCGGCCTCCAGCAGCTCGCGGCTGAAGGCCGCCCCCTTGGTGGTCAGCACCCGCCAGGGGACGCCCTCCTGACTGAGGCGCTGCAGCCTCTCGACCACCCCCGGGTAGAAGCGGTGGCGGGCCAGCCAACCGGCCCGATCGGTGGCAATGGCATCGGCTCGCACCTGCTCAAGGGCCCGTTGCAGCGTGGCCGGTTGCCAGCCCCAGCGCTCCAGTGCCCCTGCCAGCAGCCCGGCGTAGCTTGCGGCGGTGGTTGGCACAGGGTCGGGCGTAGCGCGGCCCAGCTCGGCGGCCACCAACACCATCTCCCAGCCCTTGTGGATCAAGGGGCGAAGTTGGCGGAAGGCGTGCGGCACCGCCTCCGGCAGGGGCTGCTGCGGGGGGGCTCCCAGCAGCTCCAGGGCGGCGCGGCGGGACGACCACCAATATTCCTCCATGCCGTCGACCAGCACGCCGTCGAAATCAAAGACGAGCAGCGGTGCCGGAACCAAGGCCACAGCAGGGGTTTCAAAACTGGGCCGCTAGGATTCGAACCTAGGAATGGCGGGACCAAAACCCGCTGCCTTACCGCTTGGCGACGGCCCAACGAGAGAATCTTCCGGTGGGCTGTCCACTGGGGAACAACTTGCGGCGATTCTTGGCACCGACTTGCACCGGTACCAAGCCAGTAACCCACAGCGGCCGGTCCTTCGTCAACTCGCCCTGCTGCTCAGGGCCCTGCCGCTCAGGCGGGAAACACCCGCAGTCGCTGCTGGTTTCCCTTGCCGAAGACGGCGCAGCGCAGACGATAACGGCCCACCAATTCGGCCTGCATCTGCCGCACCCGCTCGCTGCGGGGCAGCAGTTCGACCGGGCGACCCTCCGGCAGCACCACCCGTTCGATTGCCAGGCGGCATTCCTCCAGGGCCGCATGGCCGTCCTCGAGGGCCCGGGCTGGGGCTCCGGCGGCTCTGTCGCTCCCGTCGCTTGGCTGGGCCCCTGCCTGGGCCGTTGCCTCGTCCCGGCCAGAGCGGGCCAGCAGGCGCTCCAGGGCCCGCTGGATCAGATGGGGGCTATCGCTTTTGATCACCAGGATCGGCCGACCGGCCGCCTGGGCGCGGCGTCGCAGCTCCGGGTCCCGGCCCAGTTGGCCCCGCACGCTCAACACCACTGCGGCCTGCTCCACGTCGGCAACCAGCCGCACCGGTAGCTGGCGGGCGCGGATTACTTCCTGCAACCGGGCTGGGGCCATTCCCAGGCCGTAGACAAGCAGCGGCTCGGGCTCGGTGGGGGCTGCAGCGTCCCTTGGCTCGGCCAAGGGCTCCAGTATTGGCTCCAGCAATGGTTCAGCTAACGCCCGGCGGTGGGGGGCCTGGGCGGTGGGATCGGGCAGGGGTACGGCGGCTAGGGGACGGCGGCTGGCCGGTCGGCGCGGGGGCGCAATCTCGCCGCTGGAGCTGCTGGCGCCGTTGGGCCCCGCCGCTTCCGGGCCGGACTCCTGCAAGCGCCACTGGCCATCGGCCTGGAGCTCCCGGATCTGGGGCCGGGGAGGCTGGCCGCGCAGCAGTTGGTCCACCGTGGCGGCCACATCCCGATGCACCAGCCAGCGGTGGCGGCTGTGCATTTCCACCGCCTGGGAGAACGTCGGTTCCGCCGCCCGTTCCAGCACGGTTTTCTGGGTGCGGCGGCGGCGCGCCTCCTCATCGCCCAATGTGACCGACTCGATGCCGCCAACGAGGTCGCTGAGGGTGGGGTTTTTGATCAGATTGGCCAGGGCATTGCCGTGGGCTGTGGCCACCAACATCACGCCCCGCTCAGCGATCGTGCGGGCCGCCATCGCTTCGGCGGCGGTGCCGATTTCATCGATGACGATCACCTCGGGCATGTGGTTTTCGACGGCCTCGATCATCACTTGATGCTGCAGTTCAGGCTGGGCCACCTGCATGCGCCGCGCCCGGCCGATGGCCGGATGGGGGATGTCCCCATCACCGGCGATCTCATTGCTGGTGTCGATCACCACCACGCGCCGGCCCAGCTCATCGGCCAGCACCCGGGCGATCTCCCGCAGGGCTGTGGTTTTTCCAACCCCGGGCGGGCCCATCAGCAGCAGGGATGCGCCGCTGTCCAGCAGGTCGCGCACCATGGCCACCGTGCCGAACACGGCCCGTCCCACCCGGCAGGTGAGGCCCACCACCTCGCCCCGCCGGTTGCGCAGGGCGCTGATGCGATGCAGGGTGCGCTCTATGCCAGCGCGGTTGTCACCACCGAAGGGGCCCAGGCGCTCCAGCACTCCCGCCAGGTCGGCCCGTTCGATCGGCACGGTTGCCAGCGCTACGGCCCTGGAGGGGTAGCGGGCCTCCGGCACCCGGCCCAAATCGAGCACCACCTCCAGAAGTTGGTCGCGGCATTCAGGCGGCTGCAGGGCCTGCCGCACCGGCGCCGGCAGCACCTCCAAGAGCTTTTCCAGCTCGGCATTTTCGTTCTGGGTTGCCCCCTGCTGGGCCGGTGGGGCTGGGCAGTAAAGGCTGAACGGCGCCGGGGTGTTGCCGCTGGCGGCGAGGCTGGGCAAGGCGACAGGATCCGATGGGATGGTTGCGCTGCGATTGTTCTAAACCTGCCCCCCAAGGCTGCCCGCCCAACCCTGATGGCGGATAGCCGTCAGAGGGCAGCGTTTGGGGGCGTGTCAAGGGCCAAGCCTGGGGGCCTGGCTCAGAGCAGATCGGCCAGGGGGCGCCAGCGCAGGGCGCGGGAGCCCCCCATCTCCACCACAATCTTGAGGCGGGGTTCACGGCGGGTGAGGGCCAGCAACGAAGCCAGTTCGGCGCTGGAAAGCACCTGACCCTCCAGCAGCCAGAGCAGTATCGGACCGCTGCCTTCAAGGGCGGCACCGAGTTGCGGTATCACCCGCTCGACCAGGCCCACGGCGGCGCCGCGACCGATGCTTTGGTGGCCCAGATGGGGGGGGCGGACCCCATGCAGCGAAAACAAAAACTCCTCCGGATCGCCCAGGCCCCGGGCCGAACAGAGATGGGCGCGGTAACCGGCCGCCCTCAAGCGACGCAGCAGCCGGGTTTCGGCGCCCCCTTCCAGCGGCGCATAGAGGGCCAGGGCGCCGGCCTGCTCCAAGGTCTGCCGAAAGCCGCGGCCGGTGAGGAGCAGGGGCATCGGTGCGATAGAGGCTGAGGTGAGTCTGGCAGCCCGAGGCGGCTCTGGGGTGGGCTCACCCCTGGCCATCGCTCTTCAGCCATTAAGCCCGTCAGTTCTGGATGGTCACCGGGGTGCCGACGTCCGTGTGGCCAAACAGCCAACGGGCGGTGGCGCTGCTCAGGGCACAGGAGTGATGCGTAGCTCCCGGAACCGTTGCTTGGGCCGGGGCAGATTCTCACAGCGCTTGCCATCGATCGCCAACTTGCCGTCGTCACTGAGCAGCACCAGGCTGTCCCCCTCCACAAACAGCGCCTCCGGATTGAACAGCGACTTGCCGAGTTCGCTCCCGAACAGCCGCAACCGTTCTGGGGCGCTCTCGAACTGGCCGTTCCAGCGATATAGGGCTGAGGGGATGGCGGGGCCGTCCTTGGGGTTCCCCGGGCCGCTGGGGCCCGCCACGATCAACAGGGAGCCGTTCACCATTTCCAGGCTGCGGATGCCCAGCCCGCCCAGCTCCAACAACACCGGCTCGCCAAAGCGCGCAGGGGATTGCGGAAGCCGATCAGCAATTGGCCATTGGGCGTGGCGGCCAGCCCCTCAATGTTGAGACCGTCCTTGGCTTTGCCGGGGCGTTTGGCGGCCTGATCCAGACCAAAGGGGGCGTAGCGGGGATCGGCCTCCAGATCGGCAAGCAGGGTTTGGTAGGGACTGCCCACCGGTTCCACCGTCACCGCCACTCCTTTCCCCTTGTCCCCACTCTCCAGTCCCAGACGGGTGGCGAACAGGCGCTGGCGATTGGGCCTGGGAGCCCCTGCTGCGCCGGGGCCATTGCCTTCGCCGGCGCTATGGGAACCGATCCAGTAAACGAGCGGGCCCAGGCGGGCCGCCCCTTCCAGGTCCATTTCCAAGGAGCCGTCAGCCACCTGGGCCACCGCCTCCTTCGCAATCCGCCCCACCGCCAGCTCGGGCCCGCCCTGGCCCGCCTTGTAGAGATGCAGCAAGGTGGGCGCTGCGTTTTCGTTGTCCGCAACAACAAACATCCCCTCCCCGAACCGCAGGCCCGCAGAGGCATTGCAAAGGCCTTTGTGCCACACCAGGTTCACTGGGCTCTCAGCCGCCTGGGCAACCGCACTGGTGGCCCCAAAAACCAGCAGCGTCAGCACCGAGATCACGGCCGCCCAGCTGGCCTGGCCGAGCCTGCGGCGGGCCTGGGAGGCTTGGGTGGCCTCCGGGGTCGAAGATCCGGCAAGGCGAGCTGGCATGGCGGTGGCAGGGGGTCGGTTCACAAGGTCGCCCTTGGCGGCCTTCAGCATCCTGCCAACTGGCTCCGATCAGGGCCTGGGCGTGCGGCGGGGATCGGGTACCGGCTGGTTGGCTGCGGCCTTGGGCCAGCGGGTCACGACCCGGTGGTAAGTCACGGGGGCGCTGGAAAGCCAGAGCACCGCTCGCAAGCCATCGGTGACATAGGGGTCGCCCGTGTAGTTGGTGCGGGGATGGTTCCAGGTGGAGACGCCCACACCCGGCACAAAGTTGAAGCTGTGCAGGCTTTCTGAAAAGAACAAATCCTGCATCAGATACCAGCGGGTTTCATCCACCTCGGCATCAATCTTGTGGGTGGTCAGGGTCTTTGCGGTCAGCCGCACGCCGATGTCACGGCTGATTTGGCCCACCCATACGGGCTGGCCCCGCAGGGTCACGGGGGCCAACCACAGCCGCATGTGGTTGCGCTGGTTGACATTGCCCCGCGCTTTCTGCAGGGCAATGTCCTGGGGCCGCCCAAACAGATATAGCGAGGACACCGGCGAATAGCGATAGGGCCGGCCGAATAGGGACGAAACCAGCGTGCGCCAGGCGGAGGTGACTGAAAGCGTCTGGGTGACATGCCAGTCCCGCCTTGCCAGGGGCGGCAACACCGTGTCGACGGAGCCGATCAAGACGATGTTGAGGGGATCGGCGGGGGTGCGGCGGTCGCCGCCAAGGGTGCAACAGGGCAGGGCTTCGAGCCAGCGCCGCAAGGCTGGCTCTTCCAGATCCTGTTGGCGACCGGGGGCCAACAGGTGCTGCCAGTTGACCCTTTGGAAATCCGTGCGCAGCCCCGGCACCTTGACCAGAAAGGGGAATCTACGGACCTTGCGCTGCCCTGGGGCCACCAGTTCGACGTTGGCGTACTTGAGCCCTTCATCGCGGTTGGTGAACACGTAGCCGCCCACCATGCCCCCCGGTTCCACCGCCTCAGGCAGATCCAAGCCCCGTAGACGCTGGTCGAGGCGGCTATTGCCAGCGGGGTCGAACCAGCGGTGCCCTTTCCAGGCCACCTCGTGGGGGGAGAAGTAGTCGTCGTCGATGCTGATGGGGGGGATGTAATAACGCACTCCTTCGAGATTGCGCACCCTCACCCACACCGGTTGAATGCCGGCTTTGGTGATATCAAACCCTACGAGCGCATTTGCCTCGGCGGCACTCAAGGCCGCCAGATCTACACTCACCCCTTGGGCGGTGCGCCGTTCGGCCCGACGCAGGATCGGTTCGGGATCAAAGCGACCCTGCTGAATCGGTGGGCAGCCGTTCAGCAGCAAAGGCAGCATTAGCGGCACCAGCAACGGCACCAGCACCAGCCGACCCCAGGACTTCATCGCTTGGCTCATTCCAACTGCAGCACGCCCTTGGTCCGTTCGCGGCGCTGCTGATCCTGGGCTTGGAACCGGGCCATGCAGTTGCCCCGCGGCGCCAGCAGACAGCTGACATAGTCGGCGGCCTGGCTGAGGGCGGCCCGCAGTGCCTTGGCGGCCGGGGTGCGTTGGACCTCGCTG
>JBIIJV010000042.1:0-16522 GCA_044233545.1 Cyanobium sp. | reverse complement strand
TTGGTCGCGCAGGGTTACCTGTCGCAGCAAAAGGTGAACTTCCAGGGGGCCAACACAAACCCGCTCCTGCAAGCCAATGCCACTGCGGCGCATGAGGGTACGGCAGCGGGCCGCCAGTTCCTCCAAGCCAAACGGTTTGCGCAAAACATCGTCCGCTCCCGCATCCAGCAGGGAAACAATCGGTTCTGACCCGGATCGGGCCGTGAGCACCATCACGGGGCAATGCAATTGGGCTGCCAGCCTCAGGGCCGAGGTTTCTTCCAGCAGCTCGGCGCTCACCAACAGGTCGGGGGAGAGTTCTTGGCAGAGTTCAATCGCTTCGACAGCTGTGGCTACAGCTGCCGCCATGTGGCCATCCTGGCGCAGGCGCTGGGCAAGAACTGTCCGCAAAGTGGCATGGGGATCGACCACCAAGACCCGCTTGGGATGGCCGCCGTTTTCAGTAGCATTCGGCTCGGCCATGGCGGGGGTTGGCAACTCCTGGTTAAAAATAAATCAACTTAATATTAGCGCAAATAAACCTGACCTTTGAGTATCAGGCGATGCCTTTTAAAGCGTCCACCAGCTTCCTTGCGCTACTGGACAAATTCGCGGCCACGCCCTTGAAGTAGCAGAATAGGAGCAAGGGCTTGCCCATTTCATGACCGCGCTGCAACATCCCGACGCCATCAGGCAGTTCCAATCACTCTGCGATGCGCTCCAGAGCCTGGCTGACAGGTACCACAGCCCATCGGAGCTCAGGCTCTATGCCGACGGCTACCTGCATGCCCTGCGCCGGACATCGGTGCTTGATCACCAGTCCCAGCGTCGGCTGGAGGAGTTGATTGAACGCTGGATCCTGGATCCCTCGGCCTTTGTCAGTCCCGACGGCAATCCTCGCACGCTTTTTGAAAGCGGCCGCCACTGAAGTTGTTGGGTTGAAAACCTCTTGGATCCCCAAGCTTTGCCCAGGTCTAGAGGGTCAGACGAAAATTCCGTCCGACCTCTGCGGTGCGCTGCTGAGCTGAAGCGAAAGGGGTCAGGACGCCAAGGCTACGGTGAGATTTTCCCGTAGCTCGCCGCTGTTGTACATCTCGATCAGGATATCCGAGCCGCCGATGAATTCACCCTTCACATAGACCTGGGGAATGGTGGGCCATTCGGAGTATTCCTTGATGCCATTACGGATCTCACCATCGGCGAGCACATCAAACGTTTCAAAAGGCACCCCAAGGGAGTGCAGGATTTGGACGACGTTGTTGGAGAAGCCGCACTGGGGCATCAATTTGTTGCCTTTCATGAATACGAACACCGGGCTGCTGGCAATCAGCTCTTCGATGCGTTGCTTGACATGGTCTTCCATGGCTTTGCTGGGTCGGGGGTCAGTGGGCGAGGGGGGTTGGGGGAAGGGCGGTCTGCAGAGCGAGGGCATGGATGGCCTCGCTGGCCAGTTCACCCTTCAAGGCGTTGAACACCAGTTGATGCTGGCGAATGCGGTTAAGACCCGCAAAGGCTCCGCTGACCACCTTGACTTGGAAGTGGTCGCCGCCACCGGTGAGGTCCTCCACCTCAACGGCGGCATCGGGAAGGGCATGGCGAATGGCATCCTTCACCTGATCCGGATGCACCATGGTGGGACTGAATGGGTCTGATGGAATCTAGAAGCTATGGCAGCGGACGGCGCAAATCAAAGCTTGGCCTAGCGGTCCAGGGTTCCCGGGGCTCAGTTGGCTGAGGTGGGAACGTTGTAAGGAGTGGTAACAAAACCCATCTCACGAAGTTGATGATAGGCCTTCCGGCCCGCTTCGCTGGAGGGGGTCATGGTGGTGATCACTTCTACCAGTAGGGGCACCGCCACCTCCGGCTGGCCCTGACGCCGGAACAGGCCCGCCAAGCGCATGTTCGCCTCCACCAGCACATCCAGGGTCTGGCGGCCCTTGTCATCCATTTCGCGGGGGATGCGGGCGTCAAGGCCCCGGAATGCCCCGCTCAGATCCCGATAAAAAATCAACAGACGCTTGGCGGCGTCACGGGCTTGGTCGTAGAGACGGCGGGCTTCCTGGAGGTTGCCGGCAGCGGCGGCGGCGTCCCCCCGGGCGATCAGGGAGCGGACGGCGTTGGCATCGAACACGCCGGCCACCATCGGTCGGCGGTCCTCCTGGGCATGGACGTGATTGGGCTGGACCAGGGTCACCACCAGGGCCAGAATCGCCGCGGCACGGCCGCAGGCCCCAATCATCCGGGGGGCGACAGAGTGGCTGATCAAGGGGCTTGCTCGACGGGGCTGAACTTTACGGGGGGTCCATGGGCCGACCTACCAAGATCCTGGCCGCTTGCTCGGCCGACCGCATGGCCAGGGCCAGGGTTGCGCTGAAATCACGGGCACCCTGACGACCCTGCCCCTCGGCCCTGAGGGGGGCTCCCACCCAGACCGCCGCCTGCTCTCCAGCTTGGGGAACCTCCTTGGCATAGGCGATACCGATAGGCACAACGGGTACCTCCCATCCCTGGGTGCGGGCCATCTGGGCCAGTCGGGCCAGTCCCTGTTGCAGGGTGATGGGGCCGTCCCGCCGTTGAATGCGCCCCTCCGGAAAAACCACCACCTGTTCACCCTTGCCCAGCAGGTCCAGGGCCAGTCTCAAGCTGGCGGTGCCTGGGTGGCCCTGGTTGACCGGGAAGCAGCCGAGGCGATGCAGAAACCAGCCCTGAACCCCGGCCATTTCGTCGAGGGTGACCATGAAGCGACAGTCCCGACCGGTGACGCGGCGGCCTGCCGCCAGGGGCACCAGCAAGGCATCCCAGCGGGCCCGGTGGGTAGGGGCCAACAGCAGGGGACCGCTGCTGGGCAGATTTTCACGGCCAACCACTTTGATGGCACTGAAGAAGGCCGGCAGGGCCAGGTCCTGGGTGACAGCCATGGCCAGGGGCGCTAACCAGGGGCTGACGCCGTTGCCCACGACGCTTTCCCGATTCCGGTTTGCCTGCACCGTCGCATCCGCCGCCAACACCTGCTTAGACCTTCACAAGAGTCCTCTCGAAAGTAGGGGGCCCTTCCAGCCGACCGGGCCCCTTGACGGGCAGTTGAACCTGCGGCCGATACGGTGATCTCCCCTTCGCAATGCCATGGCCAGTCTCGGGGTCAACATCGATCACATCGCCAACGTTCGTCAGGCACGACGCACCGTTGAGCCGGATCCGGTGACCTATGCCCTTCTGGCCGAGTTGGGCGGGGCGGATGGCATCACCGTTCACCTGCGGGAGGACCGCCGTCACATTCAGGATCGGGATGTGGAGTTGCTGCGCGCCACCGTTCGCACCCGCCTCAACCTGGAGATGGCCGCCACGGATGCCATGGAGTCCATCGCCCTGCGGATCCGGCCCGACATGGTGACACTGGTGCCCGAACGGCGCGAGGAGGTGACCACCGAAGGGGGTCTGGATGTGGGCTCCCAGATCGCCAGCCTTGGCGCCCTGGTGGGACGGCTCCAGGACCAAGACATTGGCGTAAGTCTGTTTGTCGATCCCGATCCGGGGCAGCTGGATGCCTGCTGCGCCTGTGGAGCCCGGTGGGTGGAGCTGCATACCGGTCGCTATGCCGAGGCAAGCTGGGGCAACCAGGTTGCTGAATTGGATCGCCTCCGGGAAGCCACCGTCCTGGCTCGTCAGCTCGGCCTGCGGGTCAATGCCGGCCATGGTCTGACTTATCAGAACGTCGAACCGGTGGCGGCCCTCCCTGGCCTGGAAGAACTCAACATCGGTCACACAATCGTGGCCCGGGCCCTGGCGGTCGGCCTGAGTCAGGCGGTGCGGGAAATGCGTTCCCTGATCCAGAATCCCCGACGGGATGCGCTCTGCGGCGGTCCTGCTGACGGCGTGACGCTGTCCTCCTGACTCCTGCCTCCCCCTATGACGCTTTACCACTTCGTTGCCGCCAGTGAAGCTTTCCTCACCGTGGAGGAGCCCCTGGAGGAGGTGCTGCGTGAACGGGTGCGCCATTACGGCGAACAGCAGAAAGCCATTGATTTCTGGTTGTTGCGTCGTCCCCGGTTTTTGGAGGCGCCCGAACTGGCCGCCCAGAGCGAGTCCGTGCCCAGACCCGCCGCCGCCGTGGTTTCAACCGATGAACGCTTCATCACTTTTTTGAAGTTGCGCCTTGAATTCGTGCGCCAAGGCTCGTTTGAGGCTCCTTCGGCGTCGATTCCCGATCCCCTGGCTAGCCAGGGGATGCCGGTCTGAGGACCGCGAGCTGCTACTAATCGACAGCTTCAGACGACAGCTTCAGAAAAGTCCCAAAAACCGCTTGCGTTCCCCTGGCCCATCGCTAGGGGCTTGGCCTTTGCCTTGGCCGCCATCTTGTTGGTAACGCGGTTTATTGTCGCCAATAGTCAGTACAGCTTCCTTGTTCTTCCACCAAATCCAATCTCGGATCGGTGGGGTATGGCGCAGATCCTCACGGTCCAGGCCCAGGCCCAGCCGCGAGGAGGCATCCACCAACACATCCAACATTTCTTCGCCATCTAGGCAGCGGGCCAGGGCTTCGTTTGTGCGTCTGGCCCCGTTGAGGGCTTTGACTAATAGGGCGATGCGACGGGTAGTGGGCAGGCTGCGGGGATCCGTAGAATTTGCCCCATCCTTGTTGTCTGCCCCCATCTTGACTCCCTTTTTTGAGAATTAAGGTTATTTGAGGCTTGACAGTATCAGTGCCACCTGGTTCCTTCAGGGCCTGGGTAAAATCATGCAACCGTTCGTGGCTGCTGGCCCCTGCGGGGCTGACAAATGGGCGGAGGGGAGCAATAATGGCTGAATATTCACCCCCTTCGTCTTCGCTTCCCACAACGATGCGTCATTGGGTGATTGCGGATGTCCATGGTTGCCACGCGGCTTTGCAATGCCTGCTGGCGCTTTTGCCCGAAGACGATCGTTTGATCTTCTGCGGCGATGTGATCAATCGGGGTCCGGCTGTCGCCGCCACCATGGAGACCGTTTGGTCCTTGGTGGAGCGGGGTCGGGCCGTCTGGTTGAAGGGGAACCATGAAAACGGCCTCGTAAGGGCCCTGAATCGCCCCACGCCCCTGTCCCGGCAAAACCTGGAGGCTTGTGAGACTTACCGCCAGTTGGGGGATTCCCTCTGTCGGCTATGGAAGCCGCGGTTGGCGGCCCTCCCCCTTGCTTACTGGGGAGAGGGCTGGGTGGCCACCCACGCGGGCTTTGATCCCCAGACCTGGCAACCGGACTTGACCATTCGCCTGCCGTTCTGGAACGCCTACGACAAACGCTTCGGCGATGTGATCGTCGGCCACACCCCCGGTCCCGGCATCCGACGCCTCGGGTCCATCGTTTTGATTGACACGGCAGCCTGCTACGGCGGCCAGCTCACGGCCTATTGCCCCGAAACCGGTTTGAACCTCAGCGTTCCGGGGGAAACCGCTGCCAGCCAGCTCCATGCCCTTGCCCCGGGTTTAACGGCACGATGAGGTCAGTCGCCTCGCCTTGTTGACGATTTCGCCTTGCTAACGATTTACCGAGGCAATCGGGCTGAACATCTGGCCCAGTTGCTGGCGGCCCAGCTGAGTCTGACGCCCCCGCCCCCCCTGCAAACCGTCCGGGTGGTGGTGAACACCTGGCCCACCAGCCGCTGGTTGGGTGAGCAGTTGGCCACCCACCTGGGCGGCGTGGTGGCCAATGTGCGTTTTCCTTTTCCCGCCAGCACCCTGCGCCAACTGGTCGACCTGGTGCTGGAGGAAGCGGCGGCACCCCAGCAGGCGCCTGGGGCCCTCCCTGGCGCAAGCCAGGACCCGTGGCGCGCCGACCAGTTGGTTTGGGCCGTACTTGAGCAATGGCCGGCCCTCGCCAGTGATGCGGTCGCCGCCCCCCTGAACCGCTGGCTGGGGGAGCGGGACCTGGGGCAACGTCTGGATCTGGCCAGCTGGCAGCTGGCCCGTTCGATCGCCGATGCGTTTGACGACTATGCCCTTTATCGCCCGGAGATGTTGCAGGCCTGGGACCAGGGTCAGGACGTCGATGGCCGCCGCCGCCCTCTGGGCGCCAGTCAGTCCTGGCAGCCCCATCTCTATCGCCTCCTGCGCCGCAAGCTGGCGCGGCAACCCTTTGGCCTCAGGGCCCTGGCCGCGATGGAGCGGTTGCGTCAGCCGCCATCGGCGGCTCTGCTTGAGCGCTTGGCACCCTTCGCCGGGGGGTTGCGGTTGTTTGGCCTCAGCAGCCTGGCGCCGGTTCAGGTGCAATTGCTCCAGGCGCTGAGTGCCGTCTTGCCGGTGGATCTGTTTTTGCTGACCCCCTGCCAGGACCTTTGGCAACGCTGCGTTGACCGCCGCCAGCAGTTAACGGACGCCCTGGCCCTCAAAGAACCCCTCGCCCTCGATTGGTTACTCCAGGCCCCTGGGCTGGAGGCCCGCTTCGGCCGCCTCGGCGCTGAATTTCAGCAGTTGTTGGAGGGTACCGGCGAGGCCCTTTTGGCTAGGCAACAGGAGCTGGATCTGTTTTTTCTGCCGGTCACGGCCCAGGCCCAAGGCGATCCAGCTCCGACAGCAGCTCCGACAGCAGACCCGCCAGCAGCGCCGTTGCTGCTGCAGCTGCAACAGCAGTTGGCCGATGCCGCCAACCCCTGCCCCCTGGTGCGTTCCCTTCAGGACACCTCCCTTGAATTTCATGGCTGTCCGGGGCCGCTGCGCCAGGTGCAGATCGTGCGGGATCGGCTGTTGCAGTTGCTGGCGGCCGACCCCAGCCTTGAGCCTCGCGACATCTTGGTGATGACCCCGGATGTGGATGGCTTCGCGCCGTTGCTGGCCTCGGTGTTCGCTGATCGGGAGGCGACAGGGGTGGATCTGCCCTGGCGCCTCACCGATCGCAGCCAGCAGAGTGAGGCTGGTATTGCGCGCACCCTCCTGGGCCTGCTGCGGGTGGCCGGCGATCGCCTCACCGCCACTGCCCTGGAAGGGTTGCTGGAAGCCCAGCCCCTGCAAGGCCGTTTTGGCCTGACGGCCCCGGAGGTGACGGAGCTCAACCAGCTGCTGCAGCGCAGTGGCTTCCGCTGGGGCCTCGATGGCAACGAGCGGGGCGGCGACCCGACCCACAGCCTCGCCTGGGTGATCGACCGCCTCCTGCTCGCCCTGGTGTTGCCCGAAACTCCCGGCCTGGCCCCCGGTGGCGTTGCCCCCGCCGCCAGTGGCGCCGACCTGGAACGCACCGGTCGCTGGTTGCACCTTCTGACCCGCCTGCGCCATTGGTTGGGCCAGCTGCGGCAGCCCGGCAGCAGCGCCGTCTGGGCGGTCCGGCTGCAGGAACTGCTGCTGGATTTGTTTGGCGATGGGGGCGCAGCGGCCTGGGAATTGCCGCTGCTTCAGGCTGCCATCAACGACTGGCAGGAGGCCTCTGGTCAGGCCAATCCCCTGGTGCTGGAGGCGGCCGTGGTGGCGGCCCTACTGGATGAGCAGTTGGCCATCGACAGCGGTCGCTTCGGCCACCGCAGCGGCACGCTCACCATCAGTGCCCTTGAGCCGATGCGCGCCATCCCCCACCGCGTCATCGTGCTGATGGGCCTGGACGCCGATCTGTTCCCCCGCCAGCGCAACCGGCCGGCGTTTCACCTGATGGAGCAGCAGCGCCTGCTGGGGGATCCCCACCCGGCCGACCAGGATCGATACGTTCTGATGGAAGCCCTGCTGTCGGCCCGGGACCATCTGTTGATCACCTGGAGCTGCCGGGATGAACGCAAGGGGGAGGAACGGCCGCCCTCGGCCCCGGTGCGCCAGTGGTTGCAGTGGCTCCAGGAGCAATTAGGCGCCCAGGCCGCAGGGCTTGAGATTGTCCACGCCGCCAGCCCCCTCGATCGTCGTAATTTCTTGCCCCAAGGCGATCTGCCCCCCGCCAGCTGCGACCGTCGCCTCCTGGCCGCCCGCCAGTTGCTGGAGCAGCACCCCCCCCCGAGCCAGCCCTGGGCGACCGGACCCATGCCCGAGACCCCTCCCCAGCCCGCTGCGGCGCCGGACCGGAAGTTCCAGCGCCCCTCCAGCCCAGAACCCACCCTTCAAGAAGGTCCCCAGGAGCATTTTGAGGCCCTGCGCCAGTGGCTGATGGCCCCTCAGAAGACCTGGTTGCGCGAACTGGGTCTGCGGCCCGGGGAGTGGGCCCGACCGATCGAGGACCTGGAACCCCTGACCCTGTCGGAGCGGGCACGGGTCGCCTTGCTGCGTCATGGGCTGGTGGCGGATGGCTCCATGGCTGGGCCTGGGGCGAGCGGCGATTGGCTGCTCTGGTGTCGTGGCACTGGCCAGCTGCCCCCCCAGGGCGGCGGCGAACTGGAAGCCCGCACCTTGCAACGTCGCTGGCAGACCTTGCAGGACGCCAGGGCGGCCCTGGGGCCTCCCAGTTGCGAACCGCTGACCTGGGGGGACTGGCAGGCGGCGCCCCAGTGGCAGGGAGACAGCGTGGTGGTTTGCCACCCCGCCAAGGCCAACACGGCCCAGTTCGTCGATCTTTGGCTGCAGCTCGTCTTGGCCGCCGCCTGTGCTACTTCGCCTCGCCAGGGGGTGTTGATCGCCCGCGACAGCCCCGATAGCTTTGCCGCGGCCCTCACCCTTAAACCCCTGGACGTTGACGCCGCCCGGCTGGAGCTGGAGCGGTTGGAGACCCTCGCCCGACGCGGCAGGCAGGTGTGCTGGCCAGTGCCGCCGGATTCAGGTTGGGCCTGGATCAGCCACGAGCAGGCCAAGGCCGGCAGTGGCGACGCCCAGGCGGCGCAGGTCTGGGAGGGCCATGTCCGCCGTAGGGGGGAACGGCTGAGGGAGGAGATGGTGGTCTGCTTTGGCGCTGATCTTCCCGCCAGCAGCTTGATCGATGGGGACTTTGGCCCCTTGGCCGCCCAGCTCTACGGCCCGATCCTGGCCGCCGAGGTGAAGCAAAACAAGAAGTCAAGCGTGACGTCATGAGCCCGAGCTTGCAGCCCTTTGAGGCCAACAGCTTTCCCCTTAATTGCGGCATTCGCCTGCTGGAGGCAAGCGCCGGAACCGGCAAGACCTTTGCCTTGGCCCACCTGGTGTTGCGCCTGGTGACGGAGGAGGGCCTGAGCCTGCGCCGCTTGTTGGTGGTCACTTACACGGAGGCGGCCGCCGCCGAGCTGCGCGATCGCATTGGTCGGCGGCTGCAGGAGGCCTTGGCCTCCCTTGCAGGGCCGGCCCCGGATCCGGATGCGGCCAGCGTCGATCCAGTGCTGCAGGAGTGGTTGGAGCGGCTGGCTATTCAGGGTGCCCAGTCCGTGGATCGCCTGCGGGGCATGCTGTTGTTGGCCCTCGAAGAACTCGATGGGGCCGACATCACCACCATTCACGGTTTCTGCCGCCGCACCCTGGAGCGCCAGTCCCTGGAGGCCGGCTGCTCCCCCCAGCAACGGCTTGAGGGGGATGCCAGCCGCCTGATCGAAGAGGTGGTGCATGACTACTGGCAGCGGCAGGTGCTGCCCTTGAGCGCCCCAAGCCTTGCCGGTTTGGGGGCCTGCGGGGTTAACCCTGAAGCCCTCGCATCCCTGCTGCTGCGCCTGGATGGCGATCCGGCCCTAGCGCTGGATCCCCTGCCCGCCGGCCTGGAGCTGGAGGTGCCCTTCGCCGACCAGTGGCTTGCCCTGTGGCAACGCAGCTGGAACCAGTTTCGAAAGGAGTGGGACCTGCGCAGTGAGGCCCTGCAGAAGGATTTTGAGGCCGCCGCCGAGCAATGGCATAGCGCCACCGGCGCCAAAACCGGTTCGTATTCGCGGCGTTTTCGCAATGGCGGACCCCGAGCCAAGGTGGAGGCTTGGCTGGCCCAGGCCGAAGCGCAGGTCGCCGCCGGTGATTACGAGGCGGTGCAGCAGCAGAAGGAGCTCACTGGCATTTTCCATCCCGGCGCCTTCAGCAGTCAGGCCCGCAAGGCCGAGGGCCATGGCTCGGTTCCCAGCCTGCCCCAAATGCCCCTGCTGAAGGCGGTTGCGGCCCTGGTGGATGGCCCGGCGGAGGCGTTGCTGGCCCACGCCTGCCATTGGGGTCGCCGGGAGTTGCGCCAGCGGCGGCAGCGGGGCGGGGCCACCAGCTTTGCCGGCTTATTGGAGGCCCTTGATCCGGGAGTGGACGCCCTTGGCGAGGGCACTCCGCTGTTGGCTGCCGTGGCGGCCCGCTACGACGCGGCCCTGATCGACGAATTTCAAGACACCGATCCGATCCAGTGGCGCATCCTGCGCCAGGCCTTTGGGGTTGGGGCCCACCGTCTTGTCATGGTGGGGGACCCAAAGCAGGCGATCTACCGCTTCCGTGGCGGGGACCTGGCCACATATCTCGCGGCCCGGAGCGAAGCGGGGGCCCTGTATCAGCTCGATGAGAATCGGCGCTCGACGGCGGAGTTGATCGACGGGCTCAATCGCCTGCTGGCGCCCGGACTGGTGCGTTCGGGCCTGGAGGTGCCAGCGGTGCTGGCCCGCGCCAATCGCTCCGGGCCGCCTGGGCCGGCGATCGAGTTGCTCTGGCTCGGGCCCAAACTGGAGGATGAGGAGGAGGAGGAGACCGCTGGCAAAAAGCCCGAGGCCAAAGCGCCCAGCCGCACGGAATGGGAAGGGCGCTTGCCCAGCCTGATCGCTGCGGCCACCGCCGACTTACTGGCCCGCCGACCCCTGTTGTGCCAGGGCGGCCAAACACGCCCCTTGGGCCCGGAAGATATTTGTCTTTTGGTGAGCCGGCACCGCCAGGCGGAAGCCTTGCGGCAGGCCCTGCAGCGCCAGGGCATTGCCTCGCGCCTGGTCAGCCAGGCGGATGTCTTCGCCACGGCGGGGGCCACCCTGTTGCAGCGCTTCCTGGATGCCCTGGCCGATCCTGCCGATCCCAATCGCCTGCGGCTGCTGGCGGCCTCGCCCCTGATCGGTTGGAGCGCCCGCAGCATTCAGTCGGCGGATCCCGGCCGTTGGAGTGCCCTGGCGGGCCGGCTGCAGGCCCTGGCCGCCGGGCTGGAGCGTCGCGGCCTGTTGGGGGTGCTGGCGGATCTGCTCGGCAGTGAAAACCTGGCCCGGCTGTCGGATGGGGGAGGCCGTTCATTGGCGGATCTGGAACAGGTGGCCGGGCTGGTGGAGCGCCAGCGCCACGCCGAAGGCCTGGGTCCCGCCGCCTTGGCCGATTGGCTGCGGCGGCTGCGCCACAGCGAAGATCGCCCCTTACCGGAAGACCATCAGGCCAACAGCGACCGCATCGACGACGCCGTGGCTGTCGTCACGATCCACCGCAGCAAGGGCCTGCAGTTCCCTGTGGTGATTTGCCCCTATCTCTGGCAGGCCCCCGGCGCCAGCCGCGGCGGCGGCGCTCCCCTGGGCTGCCGTTGGCAGCCCCCGAACGCGGCCCAACCCCACCTCGATCTGCACCTGGATCGGCGCTGGGGCGTCGGATATGCCGCCCACAGCCAGGAGCGTGCCGCCGAGCAGGCCGAGGCGGAGCGCCTGGCCTATGTGGCCATGACCCGGGCCGAACACCTGCTGCTGCTGGCTTGGGGACCGGTGGCCCAGCAGGGGGCCAGTCCCTTGGTGCCCTGGTTGTTCCCCGCAGAGCCCCTGGCTGCCCCCGACCACGACCCCCTCGATGGGGTTTCCGCCCTGGAGTGGCGGCGGCGACTGGAGCAGCAACTGGCCCAAAGGGCCCTGCACGCCCGCCTGATCGATCCGCCCCCTGCCCCAAATCAAGTGCGTGCTGCACAGGGCAATGGAGCGCCCCCCCTGGCCCTGGGTCCCGTGCCGCTGCGCCCTTTCGATCGCCGCTGGGGGCGCGCCAGCTACACCGCCTGGACCCACGCTGCGCCCGAGCCGGACCGTCCCGTGATGGCCTCGGGGGTGGCCCCCCAATCCCTCGACGAGGGCCGGGACACCCTGGATCCCAGCACCGAGCTTGAAGACATCCCACTAGGCGCGGCGGTCCCAACCGCGGGGCTTGTTCCTGGCCGCCAGTGGCCGGACAACGGCCCTCTGGCGGATTTTCCCCGGGGGGCCGCCGCCGGCGATTGCCTGCACCGCATTCTGGAGGGTCTGGACTACAGCATCCCTTGGCAGCTGCAATCGGTGGGGGAGCAGGTGCAGGCGGAACTGCGCCGGGCGGGGCTGGCATCCCAACCCATCGAGCCCTTGCTGGCGGGATTGGAGCAGGTGCGTCTCACCCCCTTTGGCGGCCCGCTCGGGGGCCTGCGGTTGGCGGATCTGGCGGCGGGTAAGTGGCTCAATGAGATGAATTTCGATCTCACCTTGGGTTCGGTGCGGGCTGAGGCCCTGGCCGCCGCCTTCGCCGACCACCCCGGCGGGGCCTTTAGTGCCGATTACGCCAATCAGGTAGCCCTGTTGCCAATTGCCAGCCGCGGCTTCCTCACCGGCTCCATCGACCTGCTGTTCCAGGCCCCTGATCCGGCCGGTCGGGGTCGCTGGTGGGTGCTCGATTGGAAGAGCAATTGGTTAGGCCGCCGGGACAGCACGGGCCGGCCTTTGGCCTGTGGACCCAGGGATTACGGCAGCGGCGCGATGGCCACCTTGATGGCCGCCAATCACTATCCGCTGCAGGCCCATCTTTATCTTGTCGCCTTGCATCGCTACCTGGGCTGGCGCCAGCCCGACTATCAGCCCGAGCGGGATCTGGGCGGTTACGTCTATGTTTTTCTGCGCGGTGCCCCCGGGCCGGTGGCGCTGCAGGATTGGGAAGCTGGTGTAGCGGGCAGCCTCGATATCCCCGGCATGGTGGTGGAATGCCCCCCCCTAGGGCGCCTGCTGGCCCTTGATGGGGCCCTGGCGGCGTTGGAGCGCAGGCCATGACTAACCGGCCAGAACCCACCAGCCCAGACCGCAGCCCAGGCACTCCAGGCGAGGGCGATGACGCCCTGCCAGGCCAGAACCCTCCTTGGCTCACCGCCCTGCAGGAGTCCCTGGTTGAAGCCCTGCCAAGGCTCTATGGGGTACCGGCGGATCCGCTGGTCAGCGAGGCGATTGCGGCCTTGACCTTGGCCTTGGCGGCAGGGGAACTGGCATGCCCCCTCCCCCTTTCACTGCAGCAGGGCCAGGGATTGGCCCAGGCGGATGGGCCAGATTCCCTGGTCCGCCTGCAGCGTTCAGCCCTGGTCCAGGCCAGCGACAGCCCCCTTGTTTTGGCAGGCCAGCGGCTGGCTTGGCGCCGCTGGCAACAGCGGTTGCAGCAGGTGCTCGATGCCCTAGTTGAAAGGGCCCAAGCCCCCCCTCCCGCCTGGCCGGTTGCGGCAGGAGAACCGGTGGCAGATCAGCCCCCGGTTGGTAAAGCGGCGGCGGAGCCTGCGGCAGTTCAACCCTCGGCTGTGGAACCGGCGGCAAAAAAGGGGACCCTGGCCGCGGCGCCCCCGGCCGCCCCCCTAGATGATCAACAGCGACGGGCAGTTGCGGCGGTTTTGGCCAAGGGTTTGGTGCTGCTGGAGGGGGGCCCAGGAACGGGCAAGACGAGCACTGTCGCCGCCATGATCAGCGCGGTGCAACAGCATTGCCCCCAGGCCCGCATCCACCTGGCGGCCCCGACGGGCAAGGCAGCCGCCCGTCTGGGTCAGGCCAGCGGCGATCGCCATCCATGTTCGACATTGCACCGCTTGCTGGAGCAACGGGGCGACCGTTTTCTGCGCAACCGCCACCATCCCCTGCGGCTCGATCTGCTGATCGTCGATGAGGTGTCGATGGTGGATCTGGAGTTGATGGCGGCCCTGCTGGAGGCCTTGCCCGCCAGCTGCCGGCTGGTGTTGGTGGGTGATCCGGCCCAATTGCCGCCGGTGGCCCCCGGTGCCGTGCTGGCCGCCCTGCAGCGGCCCGCCCCCCGCGCAGCCCTGGGCGAAACCGCCGTGCGCCTGGAGACCACCTATCGCCATGCCGGTGCCATCGCCGCGGTGGCGGCGACCTTGCGTCAGTGGGCCGGGGCGGAGGGGCCTGATGCCCCCAAGGTCCCTGGCGGCGAGGCCCTGCTGGAGCAGTTGCATCCCCAGCTGCAGCGCCTGGGGCAGGACGACAACCTGCAATGGCTGGAGGTCCCCTGGACCGGTTGGAGCGCCTCCCTGCCCGAGCCGGTGCGGCAACGCCTGCAACAGCACCGACTACAGCTGGCC
The DNA here is from genome assembly GCA_044233545.1 of Cyanobium sp. Lineage (GTDB taxonomy): Bacteria > Cyanobacteriota > Cyanobacteriia > PCC-6307 > Cyanobiaceae > Cyanobium. Next base: position 2,428 of record JBIIJV010000042.1, on the reverse strand, counting down.
GAGCTGGCCCGGCGGGCCGGAGCCCAGGGGGCCGGTGCCCAAGGGGCCGGTGATCAGAAGGCGACGGATCAGGCGGCAGCAGTGGAGGCTTTGTTGGCCCAACGCGATCGGTTGTTGCTATTAACCCCCCAGCGACGGGGACCCTGGGGGGTGGAGACCCTGCATCGGCTGCTGTTGGGTGATGCCGCAGCGGATCCGGCCCGCTGGCCCTGCGGCACCCCCGTCATTTGCCTGCGCAACCGCGACGATCTGGGCCTGGCCAATGGCGATCTGGGGGTGGTGGTGGGTGATTCAGCCGCTACCAGCCCAAACTCCAACCTGGATTCCAACCGGGATTTCCAACGCTGGTTGATCTTTGGCCCCCACCCCAGCCAACGACTCCATCCGGCCCAGTTGGCGGGCGCTGTGGAGCCGGCCCTGGCCCTCACGGTGCACAAGGCCCAAGGCAGTGAGGCGGAGGAGGTGATCGTGCTGGTGCCCCCCGGCGAACCCCGCGATCTGCGCTTGCTTTACACGGCGCTGACTAGGGCACGGCAACGGGTCCTGTTGGTGACGGGCAGGGTTACTGGTGCGGCTTGAAAAGCCCACCCGCCACCGCCGTAGCGGATGGACTTACGGTTATGAAATTGGATGTTTCCCTCCGACCACGTCACATCACAACCATGCCCCCTTCGGAGATATTCTACCTGGGGATCTTCGCTGGGACCCTGCGAAAGAGGAGCGACTTAATCAGCTTTCCATGGATACGGGCAGAAACACAGAGTGCCATTTGCGGGAGCTGGTGGAGCAAGGCATGGACGACCCGGAAGATACTTACTTGGGCGCTGCAGCATTGGAGGCCAATCGCCGTTCCGGTAAAGCGACCATTTCTTTGGATCAGGTGATATGAAATCTTGGCTTGTAAGTTTAAGTTCACCCCCTCCGGATCGCTCAATACCTCAATGACACGACCTCCAGATGCAGTAAATCTTGCCAGCGTAGCAAGCGCCTGCCTGAAAATATTTCGAGTTTGTGGCATTACTGGTGGGGGACTACCTCCTGTTCTGCTAAATCCAAGATGACCGCTTAGGTGTGTTGATGATGGGAGTCAACCAACGCACCTGTGCTTCTACCGAACGACCCTTTCGATTGCATGCCGAATCAAATAACTAAGGGGCAAACGAAAACAAGGCCCACAGGTGGTCCCGTAAATGGGTGCAAAGGATAGGCATTATTTAATTAGACGGTAGCCCTTTGATTCGAGCCCATAACAGACTAAATTCTACTACCATGTCTGCAATATTTCGGCTTCCCCTGGTCTTGCTGTGACTATTTCTGCTGTCTATGCTTTGGCAGAGGTTGCCAGTCCCTAGTATTTGATTTGAAAAGAGGATTTTGGGAAAGTCAAGATAGACTAGCATGGGGATATTGTTGTCAACAATCGTAAACTAAGCAGAGAAGTCGAAGTCGTGCAAGGCGTCACTAGAAGCTAATTATGTATATATTGACTTGTTTTTGGGAAAGGTGATGTGGATAGACGCAGGAGGCAATTATTACTATCCACAACTCAAATTATATTATCTACAGGTTTTAGAAACCCAAAGGGCTCATATAGCTATCTTCATGTTTAGAGAGTTGAAAGCCCAGCATTACAATTGTTCACTGAACAGCATAGCTTCCTTGTATTAAATCAAAGTAACTAAGAACGAGCGTACTTCAATGACAGTTAAACCGGGGGTAAATAGTCAAAAATTAAAGCAGACTTATTGAATCAAGTTTCGGGCCCTGACTGTCCGCTTCTGGGTCTAATTCGGCGGTGAGGCCAATCGGTTCGCCATCCTCTGCCTGTTGGTGCAGCATCCGCATTGAATGGTGCTTGTAGTGGGCGGACATATCCTCCTCAATGGCCTTTGTGGAGAGAGATTTCATCAAGTCTCGCACCTCAACGATCGACACAGGAAGCTTCAGGGCGGTGCCGATTTCGACGATGCGTGAAAGCGTACCGCTGGGATCGTGGAGGGCTTGAAGAAACAGTGCCTGAGTCAACGCCTCATCAGCAGAGATCCTGCTATAGAGGAGTTGCGCGTTGCCAGGCGATAGGTCGCCCGAGCAAGGAATATAATCAGGTGTACGGAGATCAAGATCAGTTATTGTCTGATTCGAAAATGAAAGCAAACTTCTTGGCGTAGATACTTCTTTCGGCGGGATCTTCGATTGCCGCGATTCGATCTCGTATAACAGACTTTGTAAGTTCGAGTTGGTCTTTCTCAGCTTCTCTGTCTCGCGCTGCAGAGCCTGTTTCTCGGTCTGCAGCAGCTCTGTTTCGCTCTGCAGCATCTCTGTCTCGTACTGCAGCGTCCTTTTCTGCTCTTTGAGCTCCTGTGTCCGCTGCTGCAACAGAGATATCAGCCTGGAGGCGATGGCCATATTCAGCTCCGTAGAGGGTAGC
>JBIIJV010000087.1:0-10743 GCA_044233545.1 Cyanobium sp. | reverse complement strand
AACCGTCTCATATGGCCACCTGCCCTCGGTCTTGCCAAACCCAAACAATGGCGTCAGGTCGTTCAGTCTGTCGTCTGGCAAGCCCAACCAGATCGCGCCCATTACCTGGACAAAAGGGGGCAAAAACCTTGCCAACGGCCACTCAAAACTCTTGTCCCAGAGGAAAAGTAGGGGCTCCCACAGTGCGTTCCACCAAAGGCCGATACGTTGTGCGTCAATGGTCAGGAGCACCCCAAGGAAATGTAACAAGGACTCAAACACCCTCCCAAAAAAGCGCTTGATGCGCGTTGGTGAGTGCGACAGATTGCGGTTCTGGGGAGGTCGGCCTGGATGGGGCGGCAAGTTTTCTGACGGTACCTCAGGGTTACCAGTAAAGGTGTCTTTGACACAAACGGGAAGGGCTTTGCTGCTGTCCATCAGCATCCAGCTCAGCATCCTTGTAGGGACGACCGCATCCCTCTGGCCTTGGTTGCTGCAGTAGTTCACTGAACCATGCCTTACTGATACTCGTTTTGAACGAGAAGTGTTGCCCACCTTGCTCGAAGGCGGTCGGATGGTGGTAGCAAGCCCCGCCGGGCTGAACGATGCGGCCCGGGCCGTAATGCTGTTGGCCGGTGGGGTGCTGACACTTGTTCAGCCGGCCGGAGCAGATTTGCGCTCGACCCGGCCACTCCCTGAGCCCATCAGTGCATAGCCACCAAGCACTGATCTGTTTAGCGCCATTCGGGTCATGCCAATGTGGCAACAGTTGGGTCAGCCACCATGGACCCTGCCAGCGCCATTCCTTCAAAGGCAAACCCCGCCCCGGCTCACAAAGCCACGGCAAATCAACTCAGCGCCAACCAAGCCACCAACGAACCACCCCCAGGCCTCCGTTGCCTGCGCCCCTGGGGCTGGTACGAAGTGCTGGCCGTCGGCGAGGGCTATCAGGTCAAGCGACTGCACCTGGAGCCCAACCAGCGCTTCAGTTTGCAGCGGCATCAGCAGCGCAGTGAGCAATGGTTGGTGCTGGCCGGCCAGGGGGTCGTGCAACTTGGCGAAGACAGCCTCGCCGTGCAGCTGGGCCAATTGTTGGCGGTGCCCGTCGCCTGCGTCCATCGGGCCAGCGCCGGTCCTGAGGGCCTGGAAATCTTGGAGGTGCAGCGGGGCAGCGTCCTGCGGGAAGACGATATTGAGCGCCTGGAGGATGACTACGGCCGTTGCCAGCTGGCCTGACCTCGCCGGTACCCCCAACGACAACTTGGGGGAAGGCGATGTGTTAAATTTTAATTTCAAACCTTTGATTGAGGCGGTGCAGCGCGGGAGATCCATCTCCCACACAGGGTCGCTGCGTGCCTGCGTTGAAGGATCACTGGCCCACGCAGGCCCCCTTCCTTGACCCATCCCTCTTCGGGCAGCGCTCTTCCCGCTGCCGACCTTGACGTGGCTCTTCACGTCAGCGATTCCCTTGCGACCGGCGCCGATTTGCGCCTCGACGTAGACAATTCTTCCCCCACTTTGTTGGAGACCACCGCCGGCATCCAGCCAGAGGGGGTGGTGCCAATCACTGTTGATCTATCCCCCACTGCCCTGACTGCCGCTGCCGAGCCCGCCCCTGATGCGGAGCCCCGCGCAGCGGGCGCCCTGGAGGACATGCCCGCAGCCGCTGCCCAGCCCGAGGTTGTGGCTGCCCTTGAGGCTGCGGTGGTTGCCGCCCCAGCCGATGCCTCCGGTTTCACGGGTTTCGGCCTCAGCCCAGAGCTGCTTTCGGGTCTGGCGGCCATTGGCTTCCAGGATCCCTCACCGATTCAACGGGCCGCCATTCCCGAGCTGATGCTGGGCCGCGACCTGGTGGGCCAGGCCCAGACCGGCACCGGCAAGACGGCTGCCTTTGCCCTGCCCCTGTTGGAGCGCCTTGACTCCCAACAGCGCACTCCCCAGGTGCTGGTGCTGACCCCCACCCGGGAACTGGCCATGCAGGTGGCCGAAGCCTTCAACTCCTATGCGGCCAAGCTGAGCCAGGTGCGCGTACTGGCGGTTTACGGCGGCGCCGATTTCCGTGACCAGATCCAGCAGCTGCGCCGGGGCGTCCAGATCGTCGTCGGCACCCCTGGCCGGGTAATGGACCACATCCGCCAGGGCACTTTGGATGTCTCAGGTCTGCGGGCCCTCGTGCTCGATGAGGCGGACGAAATGCTGCGCATGGGTTTCATCGACGATGTCGAGTGGGTGCTTGAACAACTCCCCAGCCCCCGTCAGGTGGTGCTTTTCTCGGCCACCATGCCGTCGGAGATCCGGCGCCTCTCCCAGAAATACCTCGACAATCCAGCAGAGGTCACGATTCGCACCAAGGGTGCCGATGGCCGTCGCATCCGTCAGCGTTTCATCCTGGTCCAGGCCCCCCAGAAGCTTGAGGCCCTCGAACGGGTGCTGGAGGCCGAAGGCAGCGAGGGCGTGATCATTTTTGCCCGCACCAAAGCAGTCAGCCTCACCGTTGCCGAAGCCCTCGAAGAACACGGCTACGACGTGGCGGTGCTCAACGGTGATGTGCCCCAGACCCTCAGGGAGCGCACCATCCAACGGCTGCGCGATGGCCAAGTGAATGTGCTGGTGGCAACCGATGTCGCGGCCCGGGGCCTGGACGTGGAACGCATTTCCCTCGTCATCAATTACGACGTGCCCTTTGACGGTGAGGCCTATGTCCACCGCATCGGTCGCACCGGCCGGGCCGGCCGCAGCGGCGACGCCATTTTGTTCCTGACGCCGCGGGAACGGCGTTTCCTGGGCGGCATGGAGCGGGCCGTGGGTCAACCGATCGAGCCGATGGAGGTGCCTTCCAATGCCGCCATTCATCAGCACCGTCTCGACCGCCTGCACCAACGGCTGGCCGGCACCGTGCAACAACCCACCACCACGACCGAGGAGCGGGCCCTGCTCTCCGAAGTGTTGCAGCGCCTTGGTCAGGAACTTGACTGCAGCCCGTCCGTGCTGGCCTTGGCGGCCCTTGAGCTGAGCCTGGCCGGTAAACCGCTGTTGCTCAAGGCCGAACAGCGTTGGGGTGCCCCTTCCGGCCGCGTGCTTGAGAACCGCGGTGGCGATAGCCGTGGTGACGGTCGCCGCGAGAGCCGCAGTGGCGACTTCCGCCGCGAACGCGATGGGGGCCGGGACCGCCGGGATAACGATCGCTCGGATCCCGATCGTCCCGAATCCCCCCCCGAATCCCACCTGGAACGTTTCCGCCTGGAGGTGGGTTGGCGCGACCATGTCAGGCCCGGCAATATCGTTGGTGCCATCGCCAATGAAGCCGGTCTCACCGGACGATCCATCGGCCGCATCCGCATCTACGAAGGCCACTCCACCGTCGATCTCCCCAAGGGGATGCCGGAGGCTGTCTTCACTGACCTGCAACGGTTGAAGGTGATGAATAAGGAACTGCAGATCTCCCGGCTGCCGGTCTGAACACTTTCCATGCCTTTTGTTGCTGACTTCCTGTTTTGCCAACTTCAGGTCCGATCCCGCATCGGCCTGACCCTGGCGACGGTTCTGGGGGCCTTGCCTCTTGGGGCCCTGCCTCTGGGGACTTTGCCCCTCGGTGTTCAGTTCTTGGGAGCCATGCCCCTGGGGGCCCGTGCCGAGGGCGTTGGGGCGATTGTCCAGGCGATGTGCCTGACGGCCTTCGAATCGGAGATGTCCCAGGCGGGGAAAGTCGCCCCAGAGGGCATGGCGGGTTTTGCCTGCCGTTGTGTAGCCGATCGGATCATGCAGGGAAGGGGTGTTGAGGAGTCCCGCAAGGACTGTCGGCTTGCCACCAGGCAGCGTTTTCCGATCTGACTTACCGCTGCCCCTCCCAGGGCCCAAGGCCCTGGAGTGGTGCTTTTGGGGCGGGTTACCAACTTGCGGTGGTGCTGGTTATCGCACTGAAACTGAGCTCGGCTGTAGACAGGCTCTCAACGGCGGCAATCAACGAGGTCTGAACATCAACACTTTCTGAAACCACTAAGGCTTGAAGCAGGTCAAATTTGTCTTGCAGACCAAGCTCTCCGTCGGGTTGCCAGGCGAGGCTCCAGGGCGAGGGGGCCATCATCATTGGATCAATTGATCAGCATTTGCTGACATTGGAGCACTTTTTTGTCCGGGCTGCCCAACTTTCGATTGTCTTCCATTTCTCTTTAAGTTTCTTCATGTTGGGCCCGTGGCCTGGCTGGCCGGGGCCGGGGCGCTGCGGCTGTAATATTTCGGGGATTCCGAAGATTTCGGTTCCTGATGGAGACCGCGATCAGACGAGTCCGTTCCGGTTTTTTCTCTGATGACCATTTACGTCGGCAACCTCTCGTTTCAGGCCGAACGGGAAGACCTACTTGATCTCTTCAGCCAGTACGGAGAAGTCCGCCAGTGCAGCCTGCCCCTAGATCGCGATACGGGCCGCAAGCGTGGCTTTGCCTTCGTGGAGTTGGATTCCGATGCTTCTGAGCAAAAGGCGATTGACGACCTCCAAAACGTCGAATGGATGGGTCGCATGATCCGGGTTAACAAGGCCACTCCCCGGGAAGCGGGCGGCGGTGGTGGCGGTGGCCGTGGTGGCTATGGCAACCGCGGCGGTGGCGGCGGCGGCGGTGGCGGTCGTTCCGAGGCCGGCGGCGGCAACCGCTGGTGAGCAGGTCGCCTCGATGAGCGGGGAGACCAGGGGGCTGGGAAGGCTCCTCAGTCGCCTGCGGCCCCATGTGCGCTTGGTGCGACTGGCATCCCTTTGTTCGATACTAAATAAACTTTTTGACCTGGCCCCGCCGGTGTTGATTGGTTTGGCCGTCGATGTGGTGGTCAAACAACAGAATTCTTGGTTGGCCCAGTTCGGAGCTTCAACGGTGCCAGCCCAGCTGACGGTGCTGGCATTGCTTTCCTTTGTGATTTGGAGTGCCGAATCGCTGTTTGAATATCTCTATGGCTTGCTCTGGCGCAATCTGGCCCAAACCGTCCAGCACGAACTCAGAATCGAAGCCTATGACCATCTCCAGCATCTGGAGATGGGTTATTTCGAGGCGGGCAGCACCGGTCAATTGCTGGCTGTTTTGAATGACGATATCAATCAATTGGAGCGCTTTCTTGATCAAGGTGCTAACGAAATCCTGCAGTTAATCACCACCGTGCTGGCGGTTGGAGCCAGCATGGTGGCCCTTTCCCCCATGGTGGCGGGCCTTTCATTTCTGCCAATCCCGCTGATTTTGTGGGGTTCGCTGCGGTTCCAGACACGTTTGGCACCCCGTTATCGGGAAGTACGGGAAAAAGCGGGGGATATGGCTAGTCAACTTGCCAATAATATCGGCGGTATTCTTACAATCAAGAGCTATGTGGCTGAAGATTGGGAACGCCAGCGACTGGAGCAGCTCAGTGATGCCTATCGTGTAAGTAACCGCCGGGCCATTCGTCTTTCGGCTGCCTTTGTGCCCCTGATTCGATACGCTATTCTCTTTGCCTTTATCACGATTCTTGTTGTCGGTGGCCTCCAGGCCTGGCGCGGCGCGATTGCGGTCGGCACCTACAGCTTTCTAGTATTCATAACCCAGCGTCTGCTCTGGCCCCTTACCACCTTGGGACGCACTTTGGATGATTACCAGCGGGCCATGGCCTCAACTAACAGAGTGTTAGATCTGCTGGATACACCAATCGCCATTCCCTCAGGCGATCGAACCCTGCCCCTGGCTGCGGTGCGTGGGGAACTGCGCTTTGAGAGGGTAGGTTTTGCCTATTCCGACCGCCCCCCATTGCTGGAGGGATTCGATCTTGTGGTACCTGCGGGCTCCACCCTGGGCATCGTCGGAGCAACGGGCTCCGGTAAGAGCACCATTGTCAAGTTGCTGCTGCGGCTCTATGAGATCAAAGCCGGACGTATCCTGCTGGACGGGATGCCAATCGACACTTTGCGACTGGATGATCTGCGCCGGGCCATCGGCTTGGTGAGCCAGGAGGTGTTTCTTTTCCATGGCAGCGTCGCTGAAAACATTGCCTACGGAAGTTTCGGGGCGTCGCTAGCGGCAATCGAAAAGGCAGCTAGCCTGGCCGAGGCGGATGGGTTTATTGCCGATCTTCCTTACGGTTATGACACGATTGTGGGCGAGCGGGGCCAACGGCTTTCAGGGGGGCAGCGCCAGCGCCTCGCCCTGGCCCGGGCCATTCTCAAGGACCCTCCGGTATTGATACTTGATGAAGCCACGGCTGCTGTCGATAATGAAACGGAGGCAGCAATCCAACGCTCCCTGGATCTGATCACGGCGCAACGCACCACAATTGTGATTGCCCACCGTCTCAGCACGGTGCGCCGCGCCGATCGCATCGTGGTCATGCAGGAAGGTCGCATTGTGGAGACTGGACGCCATGACGACCTGCTGCTGCGGGGTCAGGCCTACGCAGATCTCTGGCGAGTTCAGGCTGGACTGATTTCAACTTCAGTCCAGCTGCACTGAGCATCAAAGACCTGCCATGCCCCCACCCCAAATCCCTCCCCCCTTGCGCCCCCGCCCCTCCCGGTTTCGCCAGCTGCTGGGCTCCAAGGCCCTGTTGATGCTGGTCGCCATGCCTGCGGGACTGCTGTTGGGCTTGCTGGCGGCCCAATCGCTGGTGCCTGTGTTTCAGCAAGGCCGAGGGGACCAGGCGGCGTCCTTGCCGGGGGGCTTTAGGGGCTGGCTGAACAGTGAGGGCCAAACGATCCTGCTGCTCGGCACTGATGTAGGCGGGGGGAATACGGATGTGATCGCCTTGATCAAGGTGGAGGAAGGCGTGACAGATGTGGTTCAGATCCCTCGCGATTCCTATATTGAAGCCGAGACCTACGGCCCGATTAAAATAAATGCTCTCTACGCCCTTGGGGGTATTGATGCTGTCAAGCAGGAAGTCTCGACCCATATGGGACGCTCAATTCAACATTATATTGTGATTAATCTTGCGGCTGTCAGGCAGCTTGGAGACTTACTTGGCGGCCTGGAAATAAATGTGCCAAAACGAATGGAATATGTTGATAATAGCCAGGGATTGAATATCGATCTACAACCTGGGCTCCAGACCCTTAAGGGAACCGACCTTGAGGGTTTCTTGCGCTTTCGCCATGATGAAGCCGGTGATATCGGTCGCATTGAAAGGCAACAACTTGCCCTCCGAGCTCTCTTTACCAAGCTGGGCCGGCCCGAAACCCTCGTGCGCTTGCCGGCGGTACTCGTGATGATGGGCAAGCAAGTCCAAACGGACATGGGGCCCATGGATTTGGGTGGCATGGTGACTGCCATAGGAGGCACGCAATTGCAAACAAAGCAGCTAGGCGGCAGGCCCTTTGATCAAAATGGCATCAGCTATTGGGAGGCGGATTGGCCCCAGCCGATTGAGTCGGGCCCATCCACTGACAGTACGGACAGTACCTTCAAGGATAGTGGCGAGAAGCAAAGTAGTGAAAAGTACGGTGACGACACGTACAGTCGTGAAAAGTACAATTACAATGACGAAAAGGAAAGCTTGCGGCAGCCCCGGGGTGAATCACCAGGCAAATCGACAAGTGAACGTTTTTTATTCTAATTTAACTCGGCTGATATATTCAGCTAATGTTTGGCTGGGTCTCTTTCGCCAATTTGGCCGCCAAGGATTGGGCCAGTTGGGCGGCCCGCAGAGGGGCAGTTGAGAAGGGGCTGCGAAAGCCCGTAAAGGTCCAAAGCCCCGGGGCCCCTGGCACCGGACCCACCAGGGCCTGACCCTGGAGGCCAAAGGCCACCGGAACCTGCCGGTAGGTGCCTACCAATGCGGCTAGCTGGGGATCCCATCCCTGCAGGCCATGGCGCAATCGCTGCTCCATCTTGGCTAGGTCGGGGGCCTGCCTAGGGCCATCGAGGGGCCGCACCAGGCTGATCTGGCCCACCAGCACCCCCTTCGGGCCCCAGGGGGCGGCGCTGGCATCAACAATCCAGCGCTCCTCGGCCAGCCAGCCGGCCTGATCTTCCAGCCCAAGGCGCTGCTCCTGCTGGTTCAACACCAAGCGACCCTTAGCCACTTGCCGCAACCAGGGGTTGTTGCCCGGGCTGGTCTCCAGGGCCAGGACCCCCGCCCAACTGATCCCCAATTGACGGACCAGGGGAGGCCAGAGATCCAGACAGCCGGCCCCGGCCGCCAGCACCACCTGCCCCGCCTCAAGAATTGAAGCCCCCAAAGGGGGAACCCCCAGAGCGGGAACCCCCAACGGGGGCTCCCCTTCGGGCTCCCGCTGGGGCGCCCCTTGGGGCCTTTGGCGCTGGTTGGTTGGCGCCAGGTCCAACAGCCGCAGCCGCCAGCCGCCAGCGGTCCCCGCCTCCAGCCCCTGGACAAGTGCCGGCCGTTGCTGCACCCCGGCCGCCGCCAGGGCCCTGGGAAGGGCCGCCATCAGCGTCGGTCCATCGACCCGGCTGGCCGGCAGGGTCAGCCGCCGCCCCAGCCAGCCCCGGTCGTGCAGCTTGAGACCGCAGGCGGTCCAGCCGAGGGGGCCATGGAGGCGTTCGAGGTTCCGCCAAGCGCGGCCCGTGGTGCCCAGGCTGAGGCTGCCGTAGCTGAGGCCGGTGGCACTGGTGCCTGTGGCACTGGTGCCTGTGGCACTGGCGTCGGGTTCCTGGCTGGGAGGTGCCACCTGGATCACGGTTAGGCCGAGGCGGGCCAGGGCCAGGGCGATCAGGCCTCCGGTGAGCCCAGCACCAACGACGACGACCGGATCCGAGGCGAGGCAGCCTGGACCTGCCATGGTCAAATCTGCAGTCGGAAGGAGCCGATCACCTGCTCGAACAGGGGCTTGACCTTGGACCAGCGGGCCTCATTGGTGCTGGTGGCCAGGGTGTAGAGGCGTCCCCTATCCACCACCACGGTCGCCAGCTCGTGGCGGGTGCGATCGGCCAGGTGAACGCTGTATTCGAGGTCGTAGAACGTCCGGCCGCCCTGCTGCCGTTCGGCCGCTTTGACCAGGTCGGCTTGGCGACCGCTGCCCTCGGGGGCGATGACGATGCGGCCCAGTTTTTCGCCCACGGCCACGGCGCTGCCCAGGCTTTCCAGTTCGTTGGTGCTATTGACCTCGGAGATCACCAACGAGAGGGTTTCATCGCTGTTGATCAGATCGTGGAAGACCACCTGGGGGCCGCCGTTGACCTGCACGCGGGTCCAGCCGGTGGGATAAAGAAAGGCGTAGCGCCCGTCGGGGCTCTGGAAGGTGTTGAGGCCGGCGGCCATGGCGTTGCAACCGGAGGCCCCCAGGGCCAGCGACACCGCTAGCAGCAAGGCCAGCAGCGGCCTGGCGAGCGATAGTCCCCAGGGAGATGCGGTCGCCAGCGGGAGGGCACGGGCGGTGGGTGCAGCCATGGACCGGTGATGAGAGCAGCAGCATTCTGGCCCGACGCCCGTTTGCCTAGATTCCAGCTACTGGCGGTACAGCCCTGAGCGGTTTCACCCGACCCCTGGCCCGGTTGATCGACCAGTTCGAGCGGCTGCCTGGCATCGGTCCACGCACGGCCCAACGGCTGGCCCTGCACCTGCTGCGCCAGCCGGAGGAACAGATACAAGCCTTTGCCGATGCCCTACTGGCCGCCCGCAGCCAGGTGGGCGAATGCCAGCGCTGTTTCCATCTTTCTGCCGAACCCCTCTGTGATCTCTGCCGCCAGGAGGAGCGTCGCAATGGCCAGATCTGCGTGGTGGCCGATTCCCGCGATCTGCTGGCGATGGAGCGCACCCGGGAATATCACGGTGCTTACCACGTGCTTGGGGGCCTGATTTCGCCCATGGATGGGGTCGGGCCCGAACTGCTCAAAATCCAGCCCCTGGTGCACCGCGTCGACCAGGAGGACATTCAAGAGGTGATCCTGGCCCTCACCCCCAGTGTCGAAGGAGACACCACCAGCCTCTATCTGGCCCGCCTGCTCAAACCCTTCACCAGCGTGAGCCGAATTGCCTACGGTTTACCGATGGGTGGTGAGCTGGAGTACGCCGATCAGGTGACCCTGGCCCGCGCCCTTGAGGGCCGTCGGCCCGTGGAATGAACCCCCCCCCGCCCATGGCTGAAGCCAAGACCCGCTACAGCGACCAACTGCCCAGTGAACGCCTGCCGGAGTGGCTGCGGCGGCCGGTGGGGGATGCCTCCGCCCTGGAGGGGGTGCAAGCCGTGGTGCGTGAGCAGCGATTGCACACCATCTGCGAGGAGGGCCGCTGCCCCAACCGGGCCGAGTGCTATGCGGCCGGCACGGCCACCTTTTTGTTGGGCGGGCCGGTGTGTACTCGCAGCTGTGCTTTTTGCCAGGTGGATAAGGGCGAGGCCCCGGCGCCCTTTGATGCGGCCGAGGCCGAGCGGGTGGCCGAGGCGGTCAGCGCTCTCAAGTTGCGCTATGTGGTGCTGACGGCCGTGGCCCGCGACGATCTTGAGGACCACGGCGCCTGCCTGTTCACCGGCACGATGGCGGCAATCCGGCAGCATGATCCTGGGGTGCAGATCGAGGTGCTGACGCCCGATTTCTGGGGCGGCCACCGCGATGAGACGGAGGGCCGGGCGGCCCAGGCGCGCCGGTTGGCGTTGGTGCTGGCGGCGGAGCCGGTGTGCTTCAACCACAACCTGGAAACGGTGGAGCGGCTGCAGGGCGAGGTGCGCCGCGGCGCCACCTACCGCCGTTCGCTGGCCCTGCTGGCGGCGGCCCGGGAGCTGGCGCCGGCGATCCCCACCAAGTCGGGCCTGATGCTGGGGCTGGGAGAAACGGAGGAGGAGGTGGTGGCCACCCTGCACGACCT
>JBIIJV010000139.1:0-7576 GCA_044233545.1 Cyanobium sp. | reverse complement strand
AGGGCTTCGTTGGTTCCACCGGAACGCCGGGCCAGCACGCAGGTCAACCGCCAGTGCCGGCAGAGGGCACGCTCAATGGCGCCATCCCCTCCCGGCCGCAAACAGGCGATGCGCTCGGGGTCCAAGCCGGCCGCCGTCGCCTGCTGCAGGGCCAGGGGCAAGGGCAGGATGCGGCCATGGTGCACTGCACCGGGGGTGAGGCGCACCGCCGCTACCAACTGGCGAGCGCCAATCGCCAACAGCAACCTTTCACCACCAAGGCGATGGCGCCCCAGATCCGAGAGGTCCCCCAGCGCCTCGGCCCGGCCCAGGGGCAACAGGGGCCGCTGCAGCCGCAACAAGGGTTGATCTAGGTCGGCACACCCGCTCGCCAGGCAGGCGCTGATGCGGCTGGCGAAGGGATGGCTGGCATCCACCACCCAGGTAAAGCCCTCCCCACCCCTACGGGCGGCGAGCAAGTCCTGGGCCAGGGCTGCCTGCCCAGCCAGGGCACCCACCCGCAGCTCCTGGCCTGCGGCGGTGCCATAGGCCCTTGCCGCCTGGGGGCTGACCACACTGATCCTGAGCCGCCAGCCGCGCTGCAACAGGACTTGGGCCAGCACCGGGCCCTCGCCCGTCCCGGCGAACAGCCAGATCCGCCCTCCCCTGGCCCCGACCCATGGAGCGGCGTGCATCAAGATGGAATCAGCAATCCGTAGGTATCGGAGTGAATCACTGTTTGCTTGAAGTGGAGGTGCTGGAGGCCCCACAGGTGCGTTACACCCAGGACAACCAAACGCCAGTGGCTGAAATGGCCGTGCGATTTGACGGCCTGCGGGCGGAGGATCCCCCTGGCCAAATCAAAGTGGTCGGCTGGGGAAATCTGGCCCAGGACCTGCAGAATCGTGCCCAAGCGGGCCAGCGACTGGTGGTTGAAGGGCGCCTGCGCATCAACACCGTAAGCCGGGCGGATGGAGTGAAAGAGAAGCGGGCCGAACTCACCCTGGCGCGGCTCCACCCCCTTGGGGAAGCTACCCATCAGGGCACAGCCAATACGGCGGGGATGGCAGCGAGGCCAGAAGCGGCCCCGACAGCGGCTCCCGCGCCCCGCAACGTGCCCCGGCCGATCCCCCAAACCAGCCAAGCCCCTCGGCCAGACCCGGAGGCCACAAGTCGCAGTGCGGCGGTGGCCACCGAAAAGCCACCGGTCTGGAACACCTCGCCCCTGGTGGCCGACGACCTGCTCGATGGGGACGACGACATCCCCTTCTGAACCCCGTCGGGGCAGCCTATAACCCCTAGCCATCTCAACCCAGGGGAAACCTCTCGTTGGCCTGGTCCAACATCTGCCCCAACTCCCGCTCCAGGGCCGCCAGATCCAGGCGCCACTGGGACCAGCGCCCACCATCCAACTGCCGCAGCAGCCACTGACGGTCCTGGGCCAGCAAGGCGATCAGGGTCGCCGTGTCCTCGGCCTCAACCGGTTGCTCGCCCTTTGGATCGGGGGCAGGCTGGGACGATGGGAAGGAGCTGGCCATGGAAAGTGATCCCAATCCCAGAGGATGTCGCCATCTTGCCCCCTGCTGCAGGAGGATGGGGCCATGCAAGCCCTTTTTTCCCCCGGTTCGCTGATCACCGTGGCTGGAGCGGTTCTCACCGTGATTGGCTCGGTTGCCTACCTCACGGACAGCCCGAACCTGAGCCTGCCAGCGATTTTCTATGGCATCCCTGTGCTGCTGGGAGGTCTGGCGCTCAAATCAGCCGAGCTGCCCCCGGCCCGGCGTCTGACGGACCCGACCCTGTTGCGCCCCTTGCGCGACTTGCCCGAAAATCAAAGTCTGCGCAAGTTGCTTGAGGATGTGAGCCGCTGGCGTTATGGCCAGAAAGCCCACCTGGAATCGTCCCTGGAGGCTCTCAAGCTCTGGGATGAGGACAAACCTCCCCAGTTGGAATCGATCGAGGAGATCCAGCAGGACAACGGCTACGGACTCCGCCTGTTGTTCAGCTGCCAGGGTGTGCCGTTCCAGCGGTGGCAGGACCGGCAAGATCGGCTGGGACGTTTCTTCGGACCTGGCCTGATGGCGGAACTGAGCCAACCGGATTCGGCCCACCTGCTGCTCACCCTGCTGCCCAACGCCAGCCCACCCGCCACCGCCGCTCCGTGAGTCAAGACCACACCGTCAGCCAGGCCGACAGCCTGCGGGTTTCCGTCCTCAGTGAAGCCCTGCCCTTCATCCAGCGCTTCGCGGGACGCTGCATGGTGGTGAAGTACGGCGGTGCAGCGATGGTGCGGGAAGACCTGCGCGAGGCGATCTTCCGGGACCTGGTGCTGCTCACCTGCGTTGGCGTCAAGGTGGTTGTGGTCCATGGCGGTGGGCCGGAGATCAACACCTGGCTCGGACGCCTCCAAATCCAGCCTGAGTTCCGCGAGGGGCTGCGGGTGACGGACTCGCAAACCATGGATGTGGTTGAAATGGTGCTCGTCGGGCGCCTCAACAAACGCATCGTCAATGGGATCAACTTGGTGGGGGGCCGGGCTGTTGGGCTGGCGGGCGGCGATGGCGGCCTGGTCACGGCCCGCACCCTGGGGGATGGCACCCACGGGCTGGTGGGGGACGTGGCCCATGTCGATCCAAGCGTGCTGCTGCCGCTGCTGGAAAACGGCTATATGCCGGTGATCTCCAGCGTCGCCCCCGACCCGGCCGGCCAGGTGCACAACATCAATGCCGACACGGTGGCCGGCGAGCTGGCTGCGGCGCTCCAGGCCGAAAAACTGATCCTGCTCACCGACACCGTGGGCATATTGCGGGACAAGGATGATCCGAATTCCCTAATCCCCCAGACCACCCTGGCCGAGGCCCGTGGGCTGATCGCCAGCGGGATCGTGGCCGGCGGCATGACCCCCAAGACCGAATGCTGCATCCGTGCCCTGGCCCAAGGTGTGGGGGCCGCCCATATCCTTGATGGCCGGGTGCCCCATTCCCTGCTGCTTGAGGTCTTCACCAACGCAGGCATCGGCACGATGGTGGTGGCCTCCGCCAAGGGCCTGACCAAAGCCACCAGTCCCGGGCCCTTCGCCTGACGCGGCCATGACCACGGACCCCCTCCAACTGGCCAGAGTCGCCCTTGATCGAGGCGAGTACGGCCAGGTGCTGCGTTTGCTTGAGCCCCTCTGTGCCAGTCACCCAGCCACCAGCCCCGAGGGGGGGCGTCTGAGGTTGCTGATGGCCACTGCCCTGATGGGTCAAGGCCGCACCGACAGCGCCGCCGCCTGCTGTCGCAGCCTGCAGGGGTGCCACGACCAGCAGCTGCGCCAGCAGGCCCGGGATCTGCTGCAAGTGCTGGAGGCCCCTGAGCTGAACCGACCCAGGGAATGGTCCCTCACCCTGCCGAGCCTGGCCAGCGCCCCGCCCCTGGAAAAGCTGAGCCGGGGGAGGTGGCGCCAGAGCCGCGCCGCCTCGCCGGAGCCGGAAGCCCCGCCTCCAGTCGGTCCCCTTGAGGCCCCGCGCGGCTTTGCCGCCCTGGTGGTGGCCCTGCTGCTGTCCGTGCTCCTTTCCCAAGTGTTGGGGGGCTGCATGCGGGTGCAAAGCGAAATCCATTTCGCCGGGCCGGGTCGGCTGCAGATCAGCCATGCCCTCCGCCCGGCCAGCGGCAGCCCCTCCCCCCTGCAACAACGTTTCGTCGAGGCCCTGGGCGAAAGCCGCAACGGCGGCTTTCAACGGCATCGTGAAGGAGGACAGGAAATCTTGCAAACCCGTGTGCTGGCTGCCCCCCAGGCCCTGGCAGCCCTAGGCCAAAGCCTCAGCCTGATCGGCGAGCTGGCGGCCACGCCGCTTGCCCCGCCCACCCTGGAGTTGCGCGAGCGCAACTGGCTGGTGGGCGTGCGCC
Organism: Cyanobium sp.; assembly: GCA_044233545.1. GTDB lineage: Bacteria > Cyanobacteriota > Cyanobacteriia > PCC-6307 > Cyanobiaceae > Cyanobium. The sequence continues at coordinate 3,709 of JBIIJV010000139.1, read as the reverse complement.
AGCATCTGCTCCTGGATCTGGACCTCAGCGCAGTGCCAAACCTGCCGGGGCTGCAGCTTGAAGTACTGCTTGATCCTGTGGCACCAGGGAATGTGCGGCGGGCCGAGCCCCTGGCCATCAGAACCGATTCGGAAAACAGCACGGCCAGTTCCCCCCGCGAAACCGGCTTTGACAAACGACTGGGGAGGGTGCTCTGGCCCCTGCAAAGTGGCCGCCGCAACACCCTGGAACTGGAATGCTGGCGGTGGAGTCCCCTGGGCCTGGGCAGCCTGGTCATCGCCCTGATGTTGGTGCTCTCCCTGGCCCTGCAACGGCTGCGGGTGAGCCTTGGCTTCGGCCTGCCCGAACTGCCGGCCTAGCCCCCGGCAGCGAAGCCCATTGCCCATGCCCGCTTAGAGGTTGAGCGGGTCCGGATCGATGGCCAGGGAAACCTTTTGGGGCAACAGGGCCCGCAGCTCCTGTTCCGGCGGCAGGGGCAAGGGGGAGCCAGCGGGACCATGCAACAGCACCTGCCAGCGGCTGCGACCCGCTACCCGCGCCACGGGAGCGGGAGCGGGGCCAATCGCCAACCAACCATCCTGCTCCAGCCGCGGCCGAATCATCTCCACCAGGGCCGTGGCGGTGGTGGCCGTGGTGGCGGCAGAAACCCCAGCCAGCCGCAGCAGACATGCTCGGGCGAAAGGGATCTGCCCCCCCGTCCGCCTGAGGGCCAGTTCCTCGGCGAGAAACCGCTCGTAACGGCCATCGACCAGGTGGCGGATGACGGGATGATCGGGGTTGTAGGTCTGCACCAATACCTGGCCCGGGCGTTCGCCCCGGCCCGCCCGACCCGCCAGCTGCAGCAACAGCTGGAGGCATTGTTCGGAAGCCCGCAGGTCAGGTCGATGCAAGAGACCATCGGCGGCCAGCACGACCGCCAGGGTCACCTGGGGCAGATCCATCCCCTTGGCGAGCATCTGGGTGCCCACCAAGACATCGGCCTCGCCGGCGGCGAAGCGTTCGAGCAGGCGGCGATGGCCATCCCGTCCCCTGGTGGTGTCATGGTCAAAACGCAGCAGCCGCAGGTCCGGGAGTTCGCTGGCCAACTGTTCCATCACCCGCTGGGTTCCCGCCCCGAAGGGCTTGAAGGCGGTGGAGCCGCAATGGCCGCAGCTGTCGGTCCTCTCCTGGCGGTGGTTGCACCAATGGCAGCGCAGCCATTCGTGTCCATCCCGGCGTCGGTGCACGGTTAAGGCCACATCACAGTGGGGACAGAGCACCGCCTCCCCACAACTGCGACAGCTCAAAAAGGTGCGATAGCCCCGCCGTGGCACCAGCACGACAGCCTGTTCGCCGCGGCCTGCCAGACGGCCCAGGGACTCCCTTAAGGGGAAGCTGATCAGGCGGCGATTGCCTGCCGCCAACTCGGCTCGCATGTCCACCACATGAACCGGGGGCAACGAGCGACCCTGGATGCGCTCCGGCAAGCGCAACAGGCGACATTGGGCCTGGGGTTCGTGGCTGGCCCACCAGGTTTCCAGCGATGGGGTGGCGCTGCCCAGGACCAGCCGGGCCCCGGAGCGACGGGCCCGCAGGCGGGCCACATCCCTGGCGTGGTAACAGGGCATGGGACTCTCCTGTTTATAGGAGCCGTCATGCTCCTCATCGAGCACGATCAACCCCAAAGCACCCAGGGGCAGAAAAACCGCAGAGCGGGTACCCACCACCAGCAGGGGCTTGCAATCAGCGGCCTCCAGGCAGGCCCGCCAAACCGCCACCCGCTCCCGCTCGGCCATGCCACTGTGGTATTCGAGCACCAAGCTGCCGAAGCGACGGCGGCAGCGATCCAAAAGCTGGGGGATCAAGCCGATTTCGGGGGCGAGCAGCAGCACGCTGCGGCCAGCCTCTAGCTGGCGGGCGGCAGCCTGGAGGTACACCTCCGTCTTGCCCGATCCGGTCACCCCCCAAAGCAGGAACTCAGCCAGCCCCGTCCCGGCGCTGATGAGGGCAACGGCTTCAGCCTGGGCAGGGCTGGGATCGGGGGGCGACTCCAGCGGGCCACCATCGCGCCGGGCCGCCCCAGCCCCCCTCGCCATGGCAGCGGACCGGCTCAGCCGCTGCCGCTCGATCAGCCCACGGCGCTCCAGGGCCGACAACACACTGGCGCTGCATCCGAGGGCGGCAAGCAGATCCTTTTGGGCCACCGACTGCTTGTGGGTGGCCAGATGGGCCACCACTTGCCTTTGGCGCTCCGGCAGGTCGGCCAGTCCGTCCGCTGTGGTGTCCGCCGCATCGGCCAGTCGCAACGTCAGCAGCTGCGGCTCCGCCGCCGCCGGATCCCGCCGAGCTGCGGAGCGCTGACCCAGCCATCCCGGGGGCAGCACACTGCGCAGGGTGCGAAAAAGGCTGGTGTGGGTGGCCTGGGCCACCTCAGCCACCAGGTCTTGCCAACCTGGATCGATGGCGGCGGCTTGCAACACCGTTTCGATGGGCTGCAGGACCAGCTCCACCAGCTCGCCGCTGAGGGTGGTGGGCAAGCCAACGACCAGGCCGGAGTGGCGTCTCCCCTGGAGCCGCACCAGCACCAGGTCCCCAAGCCGAAGGGGCCACCCCTTGGGGTTGGCATAGGTGAAGATTCGCCCCTCCCTACCGGCCTCCAGCCAGACCTCAACCCAGGTAGGCGCAGAGAGGGCGACCGCTGGTGCGCTCACGGCAGGCCGTCCCAATCTTGCAAACCTCTCACTCCATTCCTAGAATGTTGTTGTTGGGCAGTCCCACAGACTGCCGTCGGAACCAGGCAGAGTTCCGTCCATCAAGAAGTTCAACGGGGCCCTGAAGCCGGGTTTGAAACGCTGCCTCGTCAGCGCCACCGGATCGCCATTCCCCCCTGACTTCATGGCCGACCCCATGCCCTCCGCAACGGAGGATCCGCGTGCCCATCGGATCCCTGGCCTCCCCACCATCATCCCCCAAGCCAAGTACTCCTGCGTCGCTTCCGATCGTTTTGCAGCGATCGCCATCGGCAGTGAGGCTCCCGCCCTGCCCAGGTTGTAACCCCCTCTGAGTTTCCATGACCCCCGTAGCCGCCAAGGTTGATTCCACCGTCGCCGTTGCCAGCGAAACCCTGACCACGGACTTGGTCGGCGAGACTTCCACCTTGGAGGTACTGGAGCTGATCTCCGATAAGACCAAGACCGCGACAAAGGCAGCAACCAAGGCCGGCGGCACCAAGAAGGCCGCCCCCAAAGCGGCGGCCAAAACCAGCGGCGGCAAAGCCAAGACTGCCCGCAAAACCAGCCCAGCCGTAGAGCTGAGCGACGACGCTCCCAGCCTGGATGTGGCGGCCGATGACCTTTTGGTGGTGGCCGATGCGGTTGAGGTTGAGGCCAGCCTGGATGAGGACGGCGACCTGGAAGGAATCAGCGACGAGGGTAAAGACAGCCGCAGCGCCAAGGCCCTCAGCAGCATCAAGGTAGGACCCAAGGGTGTCTACACCGAGGATTCCATCCGCGTCTATCTGCAGGAAATCGGCCGCATCCGCCTACTGCGGCCGGATGAGGAAATTGAACTGGCCCGCAAGATCGCCGACCTGCTGCAGCTGGAGGAACTGGCCACCCAGTTTGAAACCGACCACGGCCATTATCCCGACACGAAAGAATGGGCGGCTCTTTTAGAGATGCCCCTGATCAAATTCCGGCGCCGGTTGATGCTGGGGCGACGGGCCAAGGAA
>JBIIJV010000138.1:0-7592 GCA_044233545.1 Cyanobium sp. | reverse complement strand
GGCCCTGGTGGCGCAGCAGGTCCAGCCAGGACTGGCTGGCGGGGGAATAGCCGGCCGGCCGCATCTTGCCGGCCGCCAGCATCTGGGTGCCAAGACCAGATGGAATGGCGCGGACCACCACCGCAATCGGCGGACCGCCGCCGATCCGCTCGCGGCGCTGGTTGAAGCGCTCCGCCATATCTACCAGCCAACAATTTTCAGGATGCCTGCCGTCTGCCTTCTCCACCGAGCTGACGATTTCGATCCGCCGCACCGCGCTGCCGGGCTTCTGGGGCAGCGCATCGCCGCCGTAGAGCGGAAACGCCTCAACCGCTGGTAGGCGATCAGCAGCCGCTGGTAGGCGATCAGCAGCTGTGAGGGGCGAGGCAGCCGTGAGGGTTGGATCCATGGTGATTGGTTAGGTGGTTTGCACTTCGATGGCGGGCAGAATCTTGCTCTCGAGGCGCTCAAGTGCAGCCTCAGAAGAAGTGCTGGGTGTACACCAGGCAGGACTAGCGGCCAACATCAAGTGGATGCTTTCGGCTCAATGCAGCATTGATGAAGACTCAAATCCCGTCAATAATGGGGGGATGTAGAAAGGTGTAATGAGGTGTATGTGCCTTCGCCGTCAGGCTCTGTCCGCCCTGCCCGTGTTGTTTCTGGCGCTGCTCACGGCGCTGCTCACTCCCCTGCCCGGCCTTTCGGCACCGCTGCCGTCCTGTCTCGGCGAAACGCGCTCGCTGGTCATCTCCAGCGGCATGCCCTACACGCCGCTGCGGGTGCAGGGCCTCAGCGGCTTTTTCGTACTGGATCTGGGGGGTGATGGCAGTGCCATTTCACCGGGCACCTTTTTGGACAGGCGGGGTCCGCTGCCGCTCCAGGGCAGCGGCAATACATTTGCGGGCGTCGATTTCTTCGGACCGTTGGCGCCTTTGCGCCTCAATGTGCAGGATCACAGCGGCATCCGCGGCCCCCTGCCCCAGGCCGGTTTGATCGGCACCGATCTGTTGCGCCAGCATGTTTGGACCCTGGATTACGCCAACGGGCTACTGCACCGCGCTGACCAGGTCAGCTTCTGCGCCGATGGCGAATTGCGCCAGGCCGGTTTTCAGCCCTTCTCCAGTGCTGGTTATTTCGGCACCAATGCGGCCACGCTCCACTGCCCCGCGGCCCCCAGGCGCGGCCCTTGTCCCAACATCCCCTCGATTCCGGTGCGCATTGGCTCCAGCATGGCGGTGGCCCAGGTCGATACCGGCTACGACGACGGCCTCCATGCGCCCTCCCTGAACATCAACCGCGCTTGGTTCAACCAACTGGCCCGCAGCGTGCGGCTTGAGCCCCATCCCGAGGCGAACCTGACCCTGAGCACCTGCGCTGGGGTGAGTGAGCAGGTGCTGGCCTACCGCCTGCCGCCGGGAAAGGCGGTGGAGCTGGTCGGCAGTGATGGTTCGGCGGTGCGAAGTCTCCATGGGGTGACCCTGTTCCTCAAGGACACACCGCCTGGCGCTCGCCGCTGCGGCGGCATTGGTACCTGGGACCGTCCGGCCGCCCAGCTCGGCGCCAGCTTCGTCAATGACGGCACTTTGGTGGTGGATCCTTTCCGCCAGCGGTTGTGGTTTCGGCCGGGGCCCATAGAACCTGGCGCCTTCCCGGGTGGACCTCTGCGCCCCCCCTCAGGGCAATAACCCATCGCGTTTGGCTTGGCTGATGGCGCGATCCAGACGTGTTGCCATTGCGTTGTCCAGGTTTGGGGAATAAACGAAAGCCTGGGATTCCCGGTAGGCGCCCTTGAGGGCCAGCCGCAGCCGGGAGCGCTGATCCGGTGGGGTTTGCTCCAGCACGTAGTCAAGCTGCTGCTCATCGGCGAGCACCCCGTCGGCTTTGCCTTGCAGCAGCAGCTCCGGCCCTTTATCGAGCGCGCTCAGGCCCACCAGCTTCACCCGGCCAGCCAGGGGCGGGGTTTTGAGTAGATTTTCGCTGACGCTGCCGGGCCGCACCGCGATCCGCAGGCCGATCAAATCCGTCAGCCTGCGAGGCTGGAAACCGCGTGCCGTCGGCTCGCGCAGGGCATCCAAAGTGATGGTGCTAACGATCATCGAGGCGCCGATGATGCGCACAAGCCAGGCCAGCAGCACCAGGGCATGGCCGCGGGTGCGAGTCACGATCATGTTGGTGCCCGGGCCTGAGGCCAACACCTGGTAAATCAAGGCAAAGCGGCGCAGCTGCTCCCGTTTGCTGCTGCTGTCTTTACCCCGGTGCTCATCCAGCCAGACGACGCTGCTGATAATGCCGATCGCCAGCAGATAGCCCCCAATTACCTTCAGCAACTCGGTATTGACAAGGGTGCTGAGCAACCTCAAGCTGTTGGCCCCAGCTTCTGCGGGCAGCATCAGAGCCAGGCCCCGCTCCTGGAACGGCAGGCTGAAGCGGTATTTACCAACTCTCTCCGGTGCCATCGTCAGGCAGCCGACGCCGATGTCGACCTGATCATTGCGGGCGGCCTCCAGCAGGTTGCGGGGATTGGGATAGCCGCTCATCAGGTAGGCCAGACCCTCACGCCGGGCAATCAACTCCCACAATTCCACCGCCCGACCCTGCCACTGGCCCCGGTTTTTTTGCAAAGAACAGGGAGGCGATCCATCGAGAACCCCCACCCGCAACACCCCTGCGGCCAGCGCTGGCAGGGGGACGGCCAGCAGCAGCAAGAGCAAAGCAGGCCAGGGGCGCAGCGACCTGTTCATCGCCACCAGCGCCACCAGGGCTGGCGCGGCGCTTTGGCATGGCTGCCGTCGCAGAGGGGATGGCGCCTTGATCGGCCGCAGCCACACATCTGCACCAAGCTGGGTTCGCGCAGTCGGAGCTCGTAAGACACCCTGCCGCTGCCCAGATGGGCGCCATCGCACATCCAGCCGTGGCGACTGCGGCCGCAGCCGCACAGCTGGTGCACCCCTGCCGCCAGCTCCAAGGGCTGGGGGCCAGCTGCCGGGCAATCGGACTCTGCCATGTTTGTTGTGCGCAAGGGTCCTGGCCTGGGACCAGTTTGGGCCGTTGCGGCCTGGCTTGCCAAGGGTATGGCAGATCCTGCGAAGCAGGGGCGAAGCGAGGGATGATGGACGAAGCGTCAGGGCCCGGCCCCGGCAAGCCCAGCACCAGAGACACCCGTGACGATCGTGCCCATGCCAGCCCCCTCGAGTACCTGCGATTCAGCCACAACGACCAGCTTTGCTGAATTTGGCCAACGGGCCGACTATTCGTTGCTGGATTCCCTCCAGGCCGATCCCCAGGCCAGCGACGATGGCGACGATCACAAACCCCGTCAGATCTTCTCCGGCCACTACGTGCCGGTGACCCCCACGCCGCTGCCAGCGCCGCAGTACGTGGCCCACAGCAGCACATTATTCAACGACCTGGGTCTGGACGAGGGGCTGGCCCACGACGAAGACTTCCTGCGGCTGTTTTCTGGTGATATCAGCGTGGCGCGCCAGCCGCTGCGACCGTTTGGCTGGGCAACCGGTTATGCCCTCTCGATCTACGGCACCGAATACATCCAGCAGTGCCCGTTTGGAACCGGCAATGGCTATGGCGATGGCCGGGCGATTTCCGTGTTTGAGGGCCTGTTCAAGGGCCGACGTTGGGAGATGCAACTCAAAGGCGGCGGCCCGACTCCCTACTGCCGCGGCGCCGATGGCCGTGCCGTACTGCGCTCCAGCGTGCGCGAGTTTCTGGCCCAGGAATTCATGCACGCCCTGGGAGTTCCCAGTTCCCGCTCGCTGACGCTCTACGTGTCCAGGTCCGAAACCGTGCGCCGGCCCTGGTACGCCCCGAACTCCAGGTCATTTGATCCGGACATCTTGGTCGACAACCCGGCGGCGATCACAACTCGCGTTGCAGCTTCTTTTCTGCGGGTTGGCCAGCTGGAGCTGTTCGCCCGCCGCGCCCGCAGTAATGCCCATCCGGGTGCCCTGAACGAGTTGCGGCTGATCGTGGCGCACCTGATTGAGCGGAATTACCGGCCAGAGATCGATCCGGCTCTGGAGTTCAGCGATCAGGTGGTGGAGCTGGCCGGTTTGTTTCGCAAACGGCTCACCTCCCTGGTGGCCAACTGGCTGCGCGTTGGCTACTGCCAGGGCAATTTCAACAGCGACAACTGCGCCGCAGGTGGCTTCACCCTCGATTACGGCCCCTTCGGGTTCTGCGAACTGTTCGATCCCAGATTCCAGCCCTGGACCGGCGGCGGCGAGCATTTCTGCTTCTTCAACCAACCGCTGGCGGCTGAAGCCAACTACCAGATGTTCTGGGCCGCCATCCGACTGCTGCTTGCAGATGAGCCGGAAGCATTGGCGCGGCTCGATCAAATCCGCGAAGGCTTTGCAGATGCAATGCAGCAAGAGATCGAGGCGATGTGGGCCAGCAAGCTCGGCCTGATCAGCTTTGACGCTGCCCTGGTGAATGAGCTATTTGAGCTGCTGGTTCTCTCCAGGGCGGACTACACGATCTTCTTTCGCAAGCTGTCTGATATTCCCGAACACCTATCAGTTTTGAAAGCGAGCTTCTACGTGCCCAGCTCGGAGCAGCTCGATGGGCAATGGACTCAGTGGCTGCAACGCTGGCGAGATCGCATCACGGCCGGCGGCGATACCCAAGTGACATCTGCAGCGATGAAACGCATCAACCCCAAATACACCTGGCGCGAGTGGCTGATCGCACCGGCCTATGAAAAAGCTGCCCAGGGAGATTATGGCTTGATCAAGGAGCTGCAAACGGTCTTCAGCCATCCCTACGCTGAGCAATCAGCAGAAGTGGCGGCGAAGTACGACCAACTGAAACCCCGGCAATTCTTTAATGCTGGTGGCGTTTCCCACTACAGCTGTTCGTCTTGAGTCCCAACGTTGCCATCCCGCTCTGATGCCCCTCAGCACCGACCTCACCGACGCCCTGATCGCCCTGATCCCCGAGGACGGCAGCCGGATCAACAATGCTGAGATCAAGGCTGCCCTGGAGCAGGGGGTGGGAGAACCGCTTGGCGACACCCAGCTGGAGGAAGCCAAAAACCTGGTGGTAGCGATGGGTGCGGCAGAGAAGGCGCGAGGGCCAGGCGGTGGCCTGAAGACCCCTGGCAGCGAGCCACCGCCACGGGCGGTCAGTCCTGGGCACTCTCGCCGCAACGGCAACAGGAACTCTGCCCAGGGGCGCCAGGCCTCTGAGGCTGCAGCACCCGCCAGCCCTCCCACCGAGCCCGGTGAACCCAGCCGGGGTTTCCAAGGCTGGGTGGCGCCCCCCGAGCGCGACCTGGGCAAAGCGGCGATGGAGAAGAACCTTTGGGAGGCGGCCGATCAGTTCCGCGCCAACTCCGGTCTCAAGGCCCAGGAGTATTCCGGCCCAATCCTCGGCCTGATCTTCCTGCGCTTTGCCGATGCCCGCTTCACCCCCCACTGGCAGAAGCTCAAGGCCGCCGGCGGCAGCGAACGGCGCGGCAGCCGTGAGGAAGACCCCAACGCCTATCAGAGCGAGGGCCTGCTTTACCTGCCCCCCGGCGCCCGTTACCAGGAGCTGCTGGAGCTGCCCGAGGGCGCCGACATCGGCGAGAAGCTGAATGCGGCCATGGGCCTGGTCGAGGCGGCCAACAGCAAGCTGGCCGGGGTGTTGCCGCGCAATTACAACCTGTTCACGCCCCAATTGCTGGCGGAGCTGCTGAAGCGCATCTCCGAAATCCCCACCAGCCTGGAGTTCGATGCCTTCGGGCGTATTTATGAGTACTTCCTCGGACAGTTCGCCCGCAGCGAGGGGCAGAAGGGCGGTGAGTTTTTCACGCCGCCGCCGATGGTGGTGCTGATCACCGAAATCGTGGAACCCTTCGCCGGTCGCCTGCTGGATCCGGCCTCCGGTTCGGGGGGCATGTATGTGCAGAGCGCCCGCTTTGTGAGGGCCCATCGCGGCAACCCGGCCGGTGATCTGGCGATCTGTGGCGTGGAGAAGACCGATGAAACCGGGCGGCTATGTCGCCTGAACCTGGCGGTGCATGGCCTGGAAGGTCGCATCTTCCACGGCGGCGACATGAACAGCTACTACCAGGATCCGCACGATTCGGTGGGAGCTTTTGACTTTGTGATGGCCAATCCGCCGTTCAATGTGAACGCGGTGGACATGGCAAAGCTCAGCGCCGCCACCGGCCCCGGCCGGCGTTTCCCGTTCGGAACGCCGAGCGTGGATAACGCCAACTACCTCTGGATTCAGCTCTTTTACTCTTCGCTGAACGAGAAGGGCAGGGCCGGCTTCGTCATGGCCAACTCCGCCTCCGATGCGCGGGGATCGGAGCAGGCAATCCGCCAGAAGTTGATTGAGGCGAAGGCGGTGGATGTGATGGTGGCGGTGGGGCCAAACATGTTCTATACGGTGACGCTGCCCTGCACCTTGTGGTTCTTCGATCGCGGCAAAGTGGGCACGCCCCGGGAAGACAAAGTGCTGTTCCTGGATGCCCGTCACCTCTATCGCCAGATCGACCGGGCCCATCGCGACTGGAGCGACGCCCAAATCGGCTTCCTGGCCAACATCGTGCGCCTCTACCGCGGCGAAGCGGTGGACGTGACCCTCGGCGGCGAGGAGGCCCAGCGCTGGATTGAGGCCTATTTCGGTTCGAACTCTGACGGCCCACCTGTTTATCGCGACATCGCCGGCCTGTGCAAGGCGGCCACACTGGAGGCGATCGAAGCCCAGGGCTGGAGCCTCAACCCCGGCCGTTATGTGGGCGTGGCGGCGGGGGAAGATCTCAGCGATGAGGACTTCAAGGAGCAGCTGGAGAAGCTGCAGGAGGAACTGGAGGGGCTGAATGCCCAGGCCAGGGTGCTGGAGGCGACGATTGCCCTGAATGTGGCGGGGATACTGGAAGCATGACCGCCGCCACCCTCGCCGACTGGACCACCCCCCAGCCCTTCGCCCTGCCCGATCTGGGTCCGGGTCTTGAGGGCGAACGGCGCGTGGACTTGGAACTGGCGCTGCGGGCGATCGCGGCCGACCCCATGGTGCAGGCATTGGTGCTGTTCGGCTCCCGCGCCACCGGCAACGCCCGGCCCGACTCGGACCTCGACCTGTTGGTGGTGGAACACACCCCCCACCTGGAAGGCCAGGCGAAGGTGGCTAGCTGGTGGCGCCACTTTGAGCCACTCAAACCGCTGAAGCTGCCGGTGGACCTGATCGTGAGCGGCAGCGCTGATGCCGCCCGTCTGGCCGGCTCCCGCTGGCATGTGATCAGCGAAGCGGCGCGCCAGGGTCGGGTGCTTGTGGTGCGGCCCTAAACAGTTGAGACGCACCAACTCACACTGCGGCGGTAGCATCATCAATGCCACAAGGAGGAGGGCATGCTGAATCCAGCGATCGAATCCGCCATCATCGAGCAGCTATTGCTGTTGGATGACGACCGCAAGGCTGAGGTGCTCAACTTCATCCTTTCTATGACTGCACAATCCAAAGTCAGAACTTCTCCGGCAAAGACAGTCAACGAACTCGACCCGATGCGCTATAGCGGTACGGTGTCCTGGCCAGTAGACGGCATGGCCTACCAGGAGAGGCTGCGGGGAGAGTGGGAGTGAACGCCATATTCGATACTAATGTTGTTA
>JBIIJV010000137.1:0-7634 GCA_044233545.1 Cyanobium sp. | reverse complement strand
GTAGCCGCCAGAAAACATCGAATCCCGCAGCCGATAGCGCCCCTGCCGAGAAGGGGTGAGGCGGTAATCAATCACACTGCCGGGAATTAGATCTTGTTTGAGGCGGAAAGCGGGAATATAAAAGCCATGCAGCACATCCATGGAGATCAGCCGAAAGTAAATTGGCCGATCTACAGGTAAATGCAGCTCGCTGCTGCGCACCCCATTGGGGTAGATGAATTCCCAGGACCACTGGCGGCCGATCACCTGGATCGGGCCGATCTCCGTGCTGTCTGTGCTGATGGGCAAAGAGCCAGTGGCCACGGGCAAAGAGCCAGTGGCTAGGGGCAAGGAAGCGCTCTCTAAAGGCGCCGCCGTGGCCAGGCGTTGTTTACCCCCCAAGGTGGCCAGGGTGTGGTTGACGCCAATGGTGTGCCAGGCAATCGCTAACACCACCACCAAGGGAATCACCGTCCAGATGATTTCCAGGCGGATATTGCCCTCGATCGGGTCGCCATCGTCCAGGTCGTATTTGGGGGCACGGTTGAACAGCAAGGTCCAGGCGATCACCGCCGTACAACCCACCAAAATGAAGCTGCCAATCCCCGTCTCCAGGGCAAACAGATTGTCCACATAGGGAGCGGCCGTTGAGGCCTGCACCGGCAGCCACCGGTAGGACTGCTGCGCCATCGTCCAGCTGGCCAGGGCATCGAGCCCAAGCCCGATGGCCACCAGCACCAGGCTGGGCCCGACGGAGGGCTGGCGGCGGCCCGTGCTGGTCATGGCAGGGCCTCCCGGGGATCGACTCCCGCCGCCAGCAGTTGGTCGGCACTGACATGGACCCCGAATTCGGCGGCTAGCTGGGCCCCCAAGGTGCCGTGCAGTCCCAGCAAAGCAAACATCAGTACCCCGGCCACCAAATAAAGCCATTGCACCTGACGACCGTAGTCGCGGCGCCAAGCGAAACGCTGCAGCCCGCGCCACACAGTCATCGCCACAATCGCCATCAACAGCAGCACCCCTCCCACCCCATGCCAGAGCATGGTGGTGATGGCGTCCAGGCCGAAATCGCTGCGCACCCCCACCAGGGGCCGGGCCAGCAACATCTCGTAGGCGCCGGCCGCCACGGTCAAAAAGCTGATCACCGCCGCGGCCACCAGGTTGTACCAGCCGACGTCATGGAAGCCGGCGCGGGTGACGGGCAGGGCCAGGAAGCGAAACACCCGCTTTTCCACCGGATACAGCGCCCCGACCCCATCGCAGGCAATGGCGATCACAAACAGGCCAATGCTCAGGTGCACCAGGTTGGGATGGATGGGCAGGCCGTAGGGCAGGCCGTTGGCGCCGAGCTGCTGCAACAGAGGCTCCGTCACAGCCTGCCCTCCCGCATCGCTTCAACCACGGGCACCGTGTGCAAGCCATAGGTCCAGACCAGGCTGCTGCCCAGCACCATCTGGGCCAGGATCAACACCGCCAGCAGGCCGCCGCCCACCAGAAAGACCCGTGGCAGCACGCGGGGATCGCGGCTGCGGATGACGTAGCGCCAAGCGCTGAGCACAGACAACACCCCAGCCAGCGACCATCCCAGGGTGCTGTGCCAATTGAGCAGGTCTCGGGAGCCTCCGTAGGGATTGGCCAGACCGGCCTCAATCTCGCCAAAGATGATCGCCACGAAGATGGCCACCGTGGCCAGCAACAGATTCCAAAAACTGACCTCAAACAGGGCCGGCCGGCGGGCCGTAAGGCCAATCACATCAAACAGGAAGGCGATCAAACCCATGGCGATCACGAAGTGAACGACGATGGGGTGGATGGTGTCCATCCACGGCAAATTGTGCTCGTTGAGTGGTGGCAGCAGCACCGGAGCACCCGGAAAAAACCAGGCTGGTCGCCCTGGCGCAACCAGCCAAACTAATGGGACGGTTGGCCAACTGGCACTTAGATGCGGGTCATCGCCGTGATCTTGGCCAGCTTGATCTCCTCCAGTCCCTGCAGTTCTTCCAGGCTGATCAGCTGATCCTTGAGCAGGCCGGCAAACACAAACAACAGCCCGGGTTCGCGGAAGTCAAAACGGCCTTCAATTGCATGGCGCTGGATGCTGAGGAAATCGTGCAGCTCCCAGAGACTCTCCGCACTGTTTAGCTCGGTCAGCCGATTGCGCAGGTGCTCAATCAGGCCAGTCAAGGCCCGCTCATGGGCCCGCTCAAAGGCCTGCCGCGCAATCGTCTCCTCGTTGGCACTCCAACCGGTCAATGGCTGTTCCATCGGCTCGCCCAAACTCTTTGACACCTTTCGACACTATCGCGTGAGCCGGATGGACGAGAGCTGCAGCTGGTCCAAATGCTGGCGCCGCACCCCTGCCAGCCCAAACCAGGGCACTTGGGGGTATTCGTGGTGCTCCCAGTGATAGCCAAAGTGATAACAGGCCAACAGCGATAGCCAAGGTGGCAAGGCCAGGCTTTCGGCCCGGTGCCGGTTGCCGCAGGCCTCGGCGCGGCGATGGGGCAATACGGTGCCGACCACAAACAGCTGCAGGGCGCTCAGCAGCAACGGCAGGATCCAGGCCACCAGCACCCGGATGGCCGCCTGGGGCCAGGGCGAACCCCCCAGCAATGTCAGCAGGTAAGCCAGCAGGCACCAGGCCGATATCAGGGCCAGCAACCTGGGCCAGGGCAGATAGGCCCCCAGAAAGCGGCGAAACCAACCGGCCAGTCCGCTGCCGCCATGGAAGTCGGGGTCTCGGGGGCTGCCGGGGGCTTGATGGTGGCGCCGGTGATTGAGGCGGCTACGGCGCCAGGGCAGCAGGGCATAGAGGGTCAGAACCAGCTGGCCCAGCCCATCGTTGGCCCGGGGCTGACCCGGCAGCAGGGTGCGGTGCATGGCGTCGTGGCCGACGATGAACAGGCCGCTCTGCAGCAAAGCGCGCAACACGACCACCAGCACCAGGGTTGGGGCAGACCAGGTGTGCAGGTCACTGGCCAAAAGCCAAACAAGAGAGGCGGTCCACACCAGGAGGACCGCCACGGCGAAAGCCAGGCCGAAACGGGGGCCCAGGAGCACTGCGGGCAGGGGCTCCCTGGCGCCCACTGTCAACGGCGGAACTGCAGCAGCTCGGCCGGGGATGCCAATAGGTCGATGGCGACGAAGTAAATCTTGCCCTGGGGATCGAGCAGGAACCTCCAAGCCACATTCATGCCGACGCCAGCGCCGAACCAGGGGGTCTGCACCTTGCCGGTGACCTTGATCTGGTTGAAACCCTCGTCGGTGGGCTCGCTGTAGCCCCGTTCCGGCAGCAGCCGCAGGTTTTGGCAGTCCTCGCGCAGGAAGCGCAGGATGGCATCGGTGCCAACTATCGGTTTCTGGAAGGGCGGCTGCAGGGCACCGTCGGGCAGGAACAGCTGAATCAGGTTGTCGAAATCATTGGCGTTGAGCAGATCCATGTAGGCGTTGACCGTGGGGTTGATCACCCCTTCGATGAACACCCGTTTGCGTTCTGCCTCGGCGGTGGGAGCCGCCACCGGTTCCATCACCCGCTGGCCTTCGCCCTTGGCGGGGTCGAAGCCCATGTCAACGACAAAATTGCGCAACAGGGTGATCTGCTGGCCTTGGTCCACCGCCTTGACGGAATTGAGCACAGCAGCGGCGTTGGCCGAAAGGCGATATCCCTCGGGGATGGGAGCCACCAGCCCCTCCTGCATCCACTGACCGAGTTTGTACCAGAAACCCAGCTTGATATTGACCGACCAGTTGGCGTAAGTGCGGCCGGCTTCGTTGTCGGTGCGGTTGGCCAGATCGCACATCAGCTGGCTCTGTTCGGCAAACGACATCGCCTTGATGTCGTTGAGCAGCCGTTCGGCGAACTGCATTCGGGCGGCACCCGGAGCCGCGATGGTGATGGTCTGGCCCATTTCCAGATAGGCGTACCAGATCAGGGCCAGTTGGTCCTCGGCGTTAAGGAGCTGGAACCGGGCCGTGATTGCCGGAATAACATCGGCGGAGAGGGTCTCCGGGAAGATCTGGGTAGCCCTGTCGAGGGTGAAGGTCAAAATCCGTACCGAATGCAAGTGTTCGTAACAAATACTAACACTTTCAGCGGGTTTTGAAGGCGGTTCTCCCCTGTAGAGGGCGATGGGGCGCCAGATTTTCGCGCTCCTGGCTCCCCTGCGCACCACCCTGCTGCCTGGCTGACTCACTCTCAGGGCGACCCCAGTCTCAGGGCTTCATTTCGAAGCAATTCTTTTGCTGCAGTTTGCCCAGCAAGGCATTGAGCCGATCCAGGGCCTCGGCCACACTCACCACCTTGGCTTCGTATTGTTGGGCGAACTTGCTGTAAGCATTGGCATCGGCCTGGCGCAGCAAACGGGCCTGGGCCTCATTGAGGCGCAACTGGCGCAATTCCGCCACGCCTGGATCAAATTCCTTTTGCTTGATGGCCAGCACCTCGTTGCGTATGGCCCGACAGCCCCCCAGGATTTCCTGGCGTTGTTGGTCCACCAGGCGTTGGCGCAGGGCCAGGGCAGCAGCTGTCGCAAAAGCCCCCGCCACCAGCAGAATCAGCAGCTTGGTCTTGAGCGAAAGTGGGGCCATGAAGGTGGGTCTTGACGTTTCCATGCTGCCCCATGCTGCCAAGTCAGCGGCAGCCGCACCGATGCGATCGTCCTGGAAAGTGAGATCCTCCAATCAATGCTGCCATGAGTTCAAACTTCCCAGGCCAGAGCGCTGACGGGGTTGCTGGGGCGACGGCCACCCGGACCGCCCTGCTGGAGCACCTGCGGCGCCCCCGGCCCGGCTGGGGCGCCGATGCGGCCGTGCTGAGGACGTTGTTCGAAAGCCTGGAGAAGCTGCAGCCCGCCGATCTGGCGCGGGATGGGGCCTGGCTGGCGGGGGTGTGGGAACTGCGCTGGAGCAGCAGTGCCATTCCTTACCTGAGCGGCGCCCCGTGGCTGCTCAACCTCCAAATCCTCGATCCGGACCATGGCAGGGCCCAAAACCTGCTCAAGCTGGATGGACCTCTCGGCGCCATCGGCGCCATCAGCGTCGAGGCCCGCATTGCGGTTGAGACATCCCAACGGGTGAGTGTGTGTTTCGAGCGGGGTGGTTGGCGGGGCCCCTCCCTGGGCGGTCGACCGCTGGCCCTGCTGCGGCAGGTGAAGCAGAGCTTCCCTGCCTGGCTGGATATCACCGTGGTGGATGCTGAGTTGCGGCTCTGCCGCGGCAACGCGGGCACCTTGTTTGCCCTGCTGCGCCGGCCCGATCTGCCGATGGGGCCCTGGAGCACCGAGGCAGGAGTGGCAACCTGAGGCCAGGGTATTGTCAACAATTCAAGATGCTTACAGCGAATCGGGATTAAGCTCTTCCAAAATTTGTTTTTGATGTGGGTCCGTCTTCAGTCTTGACCAAATGTGCTAGTTGCCGCTATTTCGGCAATGGGGAAATTGGGGCTGCTTATTGCCATCTTTGGCAAACTATCTTGCCGCCCTCCTGGGACTTTCCCCAACGCTGCCAGGACTGGAGGCCCCGCTCCCAAAACCCCGCCGCCGCCGGTCTTAACGCCACTCCACGTCGATAACTTCTTGCTCCTGAGCCCAGCTTGGGGTGGGACCTGGGCGTCCTTGACGGCCGAGTTCAGCGCTGGCCATTTCGCCTAGCCGTCTGGTCAGCAGGTAGTCGATGCCGCCCCCCACCAGCCCTCCCAACAGCGGGATGGCCTGGTGAAGCTGGAGCACTCCCTGGCGACTGAAGCGGCTGATCAGCTGGAACCCCACGGCCCGGTTGATCGCACCAAGGGCGCCGACGGGGAGCTGGCGCAGCTGGGCCTGGGCGAAGCGCTGGCTGGCCTTGACCCCGATCTGCTTCAAGACCTCCCCCGCTTCTTCGCCGATCAGGGTCAGCAGGATCTGGGTGCGCACCGCCTCATGATTGAGATCGAGGCCATGCAGCAGGGCAATCGTGCCCACCAACCGGGTTTGGATCACCCAGGAGGCCGTGACTGCCGCAGGCAGCTGAACCGGCAGCAAGGCGAATCCGCCCATGCTGGTGAGGAAGCCGGTGCCGGCATTCCAACGGGCCTGGTCCTCAATCAATTCAGCGATGGCCTGCTCCAGCCCCACCGCCTCCGCCCGCTGGCGCACCTCCCGGGCCACCTCCTGGGCGCTTTTGAAGCGAAACGCCTCTTGCCCACTCAGGGGATTGGCAATCGGGGCACCGTCGATCCCCCAGCGCACGATGGCGGTGACTAGCTCGGTGGCGAAGGCCTGGGGGTCGCTGGCGGCAGCCATCGGCAGGGGAAGACTTAGCCATCAAGGCTATGGCCGCTAGCAAACCCCCAGAGGGTGCGGCATGCCCTCCCAGCACCGTCAACGGGGGGTACTGAAATGGGGTTTCGCCGTCTCATAGAAAAACAGATCAATCCCCGCTAGCCCCTGCTCTGCCACGATCTGGCGCTCGAGCAGCAGTTGGGCCGGCGCTTTGGGTTGGGCCCTCAGCCCAGCCAAAAGGCCAATGCGCACCGGCAGCTTGGTCGCCGCCTGCCTCAAGGTGGGATCCGCCAATTCAGCCCGCAGGGCCGCGGGGTCGTTGCGGTAGATCTGAACCACCACCTCATCCACCAGTCCCCGCTGCACCCAATCGCCCCAGTTGGCCAGATAGTTGCTGTAGGAAAATTGCTGGGGATTGGGGGCCACCGAAAGTCGGACGCCTGGACAGGATCGGGCCATCGCCTGGCGGATCTGGGCCACCAGGCTGGTTATCCATCCCGACCGCCAAGCGATCCAGGCCGGATCATCCGGGGCTGGGTTGGGTTGGCGGGCCCCTGCGGCGGTGGAGCGCCAGAGGGCGAGAGTGGTGGGGTCGTAGCCAAAGGTCGCTGGATAGCCAAGATGGTCGTCAAATTGAATCGCCGTCAGCGGCAAGTGCTGGCAGGCATCGACTACCAGGGCGGTCAGGCCATCGCGCACCTCGGCCAAGGCCGGGTTGAGCCACACCCGCTTGAGGTGGCCCCCCTCCAACCAGGTGGTCTCGCCGGCCTGGTTGCGCAACAGCAGGCGCTCCCGCCCTGCCAGCCAGGGGGCTTCTGCCGGGGCCATCAAACCGAATTCAAACCAGCCCACGGTCTCGATGCCATTGCGATTCAGCGCTCCGATCAGCACATCCGTACTGAGCGGCTGGGGCAGGCGCGGGTCCAGGGGCATGCCCAGCCGGTTGTTCTGCGCTCGCACCGGCCACAGCACCTGCCCGCCGGTCTGCAGGGGCACCGCTGCCCGCTTGAAAGCATGGGTTTGCAGAAATTGCACGGCCCGCTGCGATTCAGCGGCGTCGTACATCACGGCACTATCGACCGTCGTGAGCCAAAGACCGAGACGTTCCATGGCCATGGGCGTTGAAGGAGACGCTGAGGGCGGCGCTGAGGGCACGGGGGGCGTAACCGGCGCCCCTGCCAAGGCAGCAGGTGCCACTGGAGACTGCAGCCCGCCCAGCAGCGCCAGCGCGGCCAACGCCTTGAGCTGATTACGCCAATGCCTGTGCATGAACGGGCCCGCCGTGGTCCATGCCTACACCACCGCCTCGACCAGCGCCTGAATCTTCGCCTCAAGGCGGCATTGATGGCGGCTTTGCAGGTGGCCTTGCTGGGCCCCATGCCGGCGCTGAAGGCAGCG
>JBIIJV010000134.1:0-7727 GCA_044233545.1 Cyanobium sp. | reverse complement strand
GAGCTGCAGACATTGCTGCGGATATTGCTGCGGCAGTGGCGGTGGACATTGCCAAGGGCCAGCTGCTGGTGTTTGGCGACAGCCTCTCGGATGTGGGCAATGCCTGGCTGCTGCTCGGGGATGGGGCGGTGCCCTCTCCGCCCCACTGGCGGGGGCGCCGCTGCAACGGGCCGATCTGGGTCGAGATCCTGGCGGAGCGACTGGGATTGCTGCCCCTAGCGCCCGTTCTGGCCGGGGGCACGGACCATGCCTATGGCGGCGCTCGCTCGGGCGGGGGCCTATCCCCCAAGGGGGTGCCGAATCTGCTGGAGCAGGTGGCCCGCTTCCTGGACTGCCGCGCCGCCACCCCCCTGGACGAGGCGGCGCTAATGGTGCTGCGGGCCGGCGCCAACGACTATCTAGATGGCGAGCCGGGCTTGGAGCGGGCCGAGGCCATCAACGCCAATCTGGTGACGGCCGTCACCGCCTTGGCCCAGGTCGGCGCCCGGCGCTTTCTGGTGCCCACAGAACTGCCCTGGGGCGTCAGTCCCATCGTGCCGCCGTCCTTCGGCCTGGCCCAGCGCCAGGCCTTCGATGCCCTGATCGGCCAGCAGAACAAAGGGCTGGCCAGGGCCCTGCAAGACCTGGCACAGCTACGGGGCTTGCAGGTGTGGCAACCCGATTTCAATGGCTTGTTACAAGCCGCCGTCGCCGATCCCCAGGCCTTCGGCTTGGTGGAGGTGGTCAGACCAGTGCTGCAGGAGAGCCAGGCGGCCAGTTCGGCCCAGCGGGTGCCCGAGGCCACTGGTTTCTTGTGGTGGGACAGTCGCGCCCATTTCTGCAGCGCCTTCCACCAGCGCTTGGCGGATCGGGCGCTGGCTTGCCTGGGCGCAGCTCCCATGGCTGGGCCCATGACAGGGCCGATAGTTGCCGGGGCTGGGCCGGTTGGTCCATGACGCTCAAGCGGCCAGGCCGCTCGGCACAATCAAGGCCTCCAGTTGGCGTTGCAGGTCGGCGGTGAGGCGGGCGACGGCGCGGCGGCGATCGCGGTGGTAATCCTCCAGCAAGGGGGTAAAGGCGATCGCTTCGCCCAGGCTGATCAGGGCGGTGCGCGGGCCCAAACGGGGTCTGGTGCCGGGATCGCGACCGAGGATGCGGGCCTGGGTATCCCATAGCAACAGCAAGGTGTCGGCGAAGCGTTCCTGACTCGGCCGCTCCTTTACATAGTCGCCGCTGACAGCCACAAAAGATTCGACCAGGCGCATGTGCCAGAGGCGTTGCGCCGTTTCCTCGGCCAGCCGGTCCGCCAATCCCCTCTCCAAAGGGGTGGGGGGAGCGACCAGATAGAGCCGATCCCAGGCGGCCTGCTCCAGGCGGCGGCAGCGGCTGGCCAGGTCCCCACGGGGCTCGATGGCGAGGGATAGCTCCACCTCGGCCAGGGCTGTTTCCAGCAGGCGCCGCAGCCGTTCGGCCAGGGCCAGATTGGCGGTTTGGGCAGCGGCGGGGTTGGCGGTTGCGGCCGGGGCGGCGGCGGTGGTGGTGGTGGTGGTGGCCGAGGCGGCGGGCAGATCTCGGTGGTAGGAGTCGCGATAAAACGTCTCCATCAAGGTCAGCATCCGTTCGGCCAAGGCGAACAGGCGGGGATAGAGAGCATCGGGATCAGGGCTGGCGGCGGGCTGGGTTGCCAAGCCGCTCTGCCGTTCCAATTGACATAGCAGGGCCTCGATGGCGGGCCAGGCGTTGCCGCTGAAGCGGTATTGCACGCCGATCGGCAAGACGGTCATCGCTTCCGGGCGCTGGGCTTTGGCCAGGTCATCGGCGGTCCAGAAGGCCAGCTGGGCAGCTCCCGGCTCCAGGGCCGAAAGCCGTTCGTTGTGGCCGTTGGTGGCCCCCTCCGGTGCTAGGGCCAGGGGATAGGGACCGTCCAGCAACAACTGGCGGGCAGTGCGCAGGGCCGCCGTATCGAGCTTGCCCCGCTGGATCGAGCAGCCCCCCAGCCGTTGCAGCAACCAACCGATGCGGGGTCCGGCCCAGAGGGGAATGCCCCGGTCGTAGAGGAACTGGAAGTGGGGACGGGGCCGCCATTGCCGTCCAAGCCGGCGTCCTTCCTGGTCCAGATCGCGCCAGATCAGGTGAGCCAGGCAAGCCGGATCGTCGACGCTGGGATGGCGAAAGGCCAGCAGCAGCCGGCTTTCTCCCGCCTGGAAGCGGTCCATGGCGGCCACCAGGCGCTCCAGGTTCTG
Source organism: Cyanobium sp. (assembly GCA_044233545.1). Lineage (GTDB taxonomy): Bacteria > Cyanobacteriota > Cyanobacteriia > PCC-6307 > Cyanobiaceae > Cyanobium. Next base: position 5,505 of record JBIIJV010000134.1, on the reverse strand, counting down.
CACCTCCAGACTGGTGATGGCGCACTGGCGCCGCAGATACCAGGGCAGCAGGCGCCGACTGAGGGCCAGCACCCGCCCATCGAGCCGGGGGGGCAAAAAGTTTAGCGGAGCAGCGGTGGGCATGGAACCCATCGTTGCAGTGGCAGATGCCGTCAGCAGCACGGATGGACTGGGACAGCGTGTCAGTCCCCCTAATCACCCTCGAATCACCCCTTGCCAGGGATTGACCTGCCCTGAATTGCTCACCTCCCCCACAATCCGACTCAGCACACCAGATATAGCGTCTGCGGCGGCATGGTCAAGGACGCTTCGGATCACTGACGCCGGCTGGTGGGTAGCCCCGATCAGCCATCCCAATGACCTTGGCGTCCAAAGGGGCCTCCAACGGCGACGCCGGGGGGCTACCACCCTTCTTTAGCCTACCCTATTGAGCAAATCGCTCCAATGGCTCGCTTTCATGCTGTCCTTTCGCCTGATTCCTTTGTGGGCCGAAGGAACCGCAGCGCCTGGCGACGACGGCTATTAATGCTGATCAAGGTGTCAGCGCTGGTGCTAGCCATTGGGCTGGCCAAGTTGGTGGCCCATCAACTGGGTTGGGAGTGGATGCGGCCAAACCCCCTGGTGACTTCGCTGGTGGCATCGACGGTGTTTTTGATGGGCTTTCTGCTCAACGGAGTGCTGGGGGATTTCAAGGAAAGTGAGAAGTTGCCCGGTGAGATCGCTACCAGCCTGGAGACCCTGGGGCTGGAAATACAGGCCATTCCCAGCCACAACCCCGTAGCCCAAGTTGGTCACCACTTGGCGGCGGTGGCAGAACTAGGCGATTCGATCCTGGAATGGCTTCTGAATCGCATCCCCACCGCCGAGCTGTTGCGTCGCTATCAACAGACCCATGGCCAGGTGGTGCAAGCCTCGGTGAAGTTGGGGATTCCGCCATTACAGGCCCGGCTGATGGCGGAAACAGCCCAGGTCCTGAAGCTGATCAACCGGGTGGAGGCAATCCGCGAAACCTCCTTCATCACGCTGGTGTATTGGTTAGCCACAGCTGGCATCGTGCTGCTGAGCGGCAGCCTGATATTCACAGTTACCGACGTACTGCAGGAGTCCATCTTTTTTATTATAGTAATTGCTTTTCTACTCATCTTCTTGCTGCGACTCATCGCCGACATCGACAATCCCTTCGGTCACGCCGATGCCAATTCCGCCGAAGATGTGTCCATCGACTTGCTGGTGGCCACGGTACTGAGACTGAAGGTGATGGCGGCGGGCGCTAGGGGTTAGGTGCTGAAGCTTGCTCTGCCACTTGTCATGCCAGGCCCGGCAACTGCAGCCCAACAGGCAGCGGCCTGGGCCGACAGGGGCGGGTGGTGATTCCGGCCTCCCTGCGGCGCGCGCGGGGTCGGCTGGTGCTGGAGAAGCCGAGGCGAATCAGGCAGCGGCTGAAGGAGCGGTACGCTCAGGTTCATGGCGAGAGAAAACTCGTAGACGAATTGATTGCGGAGCGCCGGTTGGAAGGGACTAAGGGCAACTGAAATAAGCCAAAGTCGCCAAATTAGACACCATTTTTCGCTCGCACATAGAGTATCTTTTGTTGGCCGCCTGGGCCATCTCTCTCCTGAATATCGAAAATAGCTGGATTCCCTTTCACTAGATCAGAAAGCCTTTTGAAGCCATATATACGAGTATCAAAATCGGGCTGAATCTTTTGCAGATAGCTTCCAAATGTGCCTAGATTTGACCATCCACTCTCATCTTGCCTTGATTGAGTGCTTATTAAGAAACGTTTTCCAAGTCGCGTTTGCCTGTAGTGTGAAATCCCCGTAAATTCGGCGTACAACTGCGTCGCCGAACAATGCCACTTCCTCAAGAAGAGCCTCGATGACAGCCGGTTGTGCGTTGTCGGCATCAATCGAAACTGCTAATCTCTTGCTTGGCTCATCATCTGAAATCTTGATTGGGGATTGGAAGTCCGTCATGTGTGTCTACCGATCCAGACCTGAAGCTTGCAGGTCAGCACCCCAGGGTACAACCAGCTCTAAATCAGGTTACAGCTACTGCCTGCCCCTGGGTCCGACGGGCCTGCCCCTGGGCCAAGCCTTCAACATCGGCCTGATTGACACGGTGGTGCGCATCCAGAGCCTGCAGGGTAATAACGAGCTCTGACTACACGGCGATCACGCCTAGATCGCCTTGTAGACGACCCTGGAAAAGCAGCTCAAGAATCACCCCCTGGAGCGTCTCAGGCGCTGCCGCAGCTTGCGGGCCATGTTCCAGGCCATAGCGGCACCGGCCAGGGGCAGGGGGCCGGGCACCGGTGGCGTGAAGCGCAACAGGGAGCCTGAAGTGGTGCTGCCGCCGGCGGCCACGTAAACACTGCCGTCGGACATGGCCAACACGCCGGTGGGCTGGTCGATGCCGGAGGCAAGTTGCTGGCGCTCGCTGGTTAGGGGGTTGTAACGCCACAGACTGCCGCTGCCCACGGGATTGGCGTAGTTCTCAGCCCACTGCACCAAGTAGAGCCAGCCATCGGCACCGAGGGAGAGGTCCATAGCGTTGGTGAAGCCACCGGTGATGGCAGTGGCGGAGCCGGCGCTGCCGTTGGAGCTGAAGATCGATGCCGATCCCGGCTGGAAGGGGAAGCCGGGCAGCTGGGTGTTGTAAAAGGTGCCGCCGGGGCTCACCGTTAGCCCCGTGGGCACGGCTTCAGCGGGCGGGGTGGTGCTGGAGACGACCGGGAAGTTCTCCAGCAGTTCCACCTGCGAAGGGGTGGCATCGGCCACCTTGAGCAGGCGGTTGGCGCCGGCATCGGTGATGAAAGTGGTGCCGCCGAACCAGGTGAGGGCGAAGGGATTGGAGAAGGGAGGGGTGTGGCTGGGGTTGGCGGACTCATAGGCGCCTATATCGACCAGGGGAACCGCGGCAGAGCCCGGATTGCTGTAGTCGAACCGCACCAGGCTGGCGAAAAGGCTGCTGCCGGCAGGACGGGTGGCGGGATCCCCCCGGAACCCGAAGACCCCGAGCAGGCGTCCGTCACTGCTGAAGGTGAGATCCTGCAGACCGGCCACGGGCGAGAGTGCGCCGGTTCCGCGGGCGATCGAGTCGAGGCCGGTCCAAAGCTGGGTGTAGCTGTTGGTGGTGGGGTCGTAGCGACCCACGGCGCCGGTGAAGCCCCAGCAGCGCATGGCCGTGGGTGGTGAGGGAGGGGCTCCCGCCACGGTGCAGTTGGTGCCACCCGCACCGCCTTCGCTCACCAGCACCCGGCCGATGGAGTCGACCGTGAGCCCGCGGGGGTTGAGCAGGTTGGTGACCAGCACCTGGCGGTTGTAAGCCGGGGCCGCCTGGCCGGGGGCCGGTGCGGCGGTCAGGCTGGCCAGCAAGGCTGCGGTGGCAAGCAGGGCCTGGGCCGGCCGGATGGTGGAAGTAATAGGGCTGACCTTTGGCATTAGGACCGCTATAAAATAAAACCTTTTTTAATCATACATTCGTAATTTTCTTTCAGGTCTGGTGTGCTCATTTGCTGACGCTGCCATCTACGGCTGCTGTCTGCCAACCCTGCATCGATGAGTAGCGCCTCGTTCGATCCGATGGCTCCACAGCCAGATCGCCTAGCGCTGCGGGCCCCTTTGACACGATGGGGACCAGCCAGCCTCCTCTCTTCCACCGTGCCCGAGCCCGCCAGCTCCGCCTCCACGCCTGCCGAGGCACCCCCAGCGCCCGAGGCCGCCCTGCCCAAGACCTACGACCCGGCCGGCACCGAGGCCCGTTGGCAGGCCGCCTGGGAGCAGGCGGGTGCCTTCCATCCCGATGCCAACGCCGCCGGCGAACCGTTCAGCGTGGTGATCCCGCCGCCGAACGTGACCGGCAGCCTGCATATGGGCCACGCCTTCAACACGGCCCTGATCGACACGATCGTGCGCTTCCAGCGCCTGCAGGGCAAGAACGTTCTCTGCCTGCCCGGCACCGATCACGCCTCGATCGCCGTGCAGACGATCCTGGAAAAGCAGCTCAAGGCAGAGGGGGCCAGCAAGGACGACCTCGGCCGCGATGCCTTCTTTGAGCGCGCTTGGGCCTGGAAGGCCGAAAGCGGCGGCACAATCGTCGGCCAGTTGCGGCGGCTGGGCTATTCGGTGGACTGGCAGCGGGAGCGCTTCACCCTTGATCCCGGCCTCAACAAAGCAGTGGTGGAGGCTTTTTTGCGATTGCATGAACAGGGGCTCATCTACCGAGGCGAATACCTCGTCAATTGGTGCCCCGCCTCCGGTTCGGCGGTGAGTGACCTGGAGGTGGAGATGAAGGAGGTGGAGGGGTCGTTGTGGCATTTGCGCTATCCGCTCACACCCCTGGCGGGCGCCGATCATCCCGTCGACCACCTGGTGGTCGCCACCACCCGCCCGGAAACGATGCTCGGCGACACCGCTGTGGCCGTGAATCCCAGCGATCCCCGCTACGCCCACCTGGTGGGCCGCACAATTGAGCTGCCCCTGGTGGGCCGCCAGATCCCGATCGTTGCCGATGAGCATGTCGATCCGGCCTTTGGCACCGGTTGCGTCAAGGTGACGCCCGCCCACGATCCCAACGACTTCGCCATCGGCCAGCGCCATGGCCTGCCCCAGATCACGGTCATGGCCAAGGACGGCAGCATGAATGAGGCTGCAGGTCGCTTTGCGGGTCTCGATCGCTTTGAGGCCCGCAAGGCGGTGGTGGCGGCGATGGAGGCCGAAGGATTGCTGCTCAAGGTTGAACCGCACCGCCACAGCGTCCCCTATTCCGATCGCGGCAAGGTGCCGGTGGAGCCGCTGCTGTCCACCCAGTGGTTCGTGCGCACCGAACCCCTGGCGGCCCGCTGCCGCAGCGCCCTTGACAACCCAGCCGGCGCCGAGCCCCGCTTTGTGCCAGAGCGCTGGACCAAGGTCTACCGCGACTGGCTCACCGACATCCGCGATTGGTGCATCAGCCGCCAGCTCTGGTGGGGCCACCGCATCCCCGCCTGGTTTGTGGTGAGTGAAACGGGCGGCGTGATCACCGAAGCCACGCCCTACGTGGTGGCGCGCAGTGAGGCCGAAGCTTGGGCGCAAGCCGAAGCGCAGTTCGGTGCGGCGGGCCTGGCGGCGGGTCGGCAGCTGGCGCTGGAGCAGGACCCCGATGTACTCGACACCTGGTTTTCCAGCGGCCTCTGGCCCTTCTCAACCCTGGGCTGGCCGGGAGAGGGCGGCCAGGAACCCGCCGATCTGGCCACCTGGTATCCCACCAGCGTGCTGGTGACGGGCTTTGACATCATCTTTTTCTGGGTGGCCCGCATGACGATGCTGGCCGGTGCCTTTTTGCCGGAGGCCGGCGCACCGTTTGGCGATGTCTACATCCACGGCCTGGTGCGCGATGAGAACAACCGCAAGATGAGCAAATCGGCCGGCAACGGCATCGACCCGCTGCTGCTGATCGAGCGCTACGGCGCCGATGCCCTGCGCTTCGCCCTGGTGCGCGAGGTGGCCGGCGCCGGCCAGGACA
>JBIIJV010000012.1:0-27793 GCA_044233545.1 Cyanobium sp. | reverse complement strand
AGGGGTCCGGCCGGACCACGCCGCCGCAGGCCCGCCAGCTCGGGGGGGGCCAGGGGCTGGGGGGGCAGGGCGGCCAAAGGGCCCAATACGGAAGCCGCCGATTGCAACAGCCAAGGACTTGGCCCCGGGGGGCCCGCCAGCGTCAACTGCCGTATCGCCGTCCCCAAGGCCGTCAGCTGGCCGGGACGCTCGGCATCCACGGCCACCATCACCCCGCCACCGAGGGCGGCGAGGCGGGCCTCCAGCCGTTCCATTCCGGCCCCTCCCCCCCGCTCCAGGGCCACGGCGGCGGCTTCCATCAGCTCCAGGTCGAGGCGCTGCACCTGGTCGGCGGCCAGCCGGCCGCCGGTCTTCTCCTCCACCCACTGGGGCAGGTAGCTGCTGCCAAAACCAAACAGTCGATCGCGGCCAAAGGCGGTCTCGTGCACGGGGCGGCCGTCCAGCCGATGCACACCGGCCACGGTGGTGCGCCCCCCCTCCAGGAAGGCGGGCACCAGCAAGGTGGCCCCGAATGGTCCCAGCCCCTTGGCGATGGCCTCCACCTCCAAGGGGAAATGGCCCCGCAAGGTCGAATCTCCCCGGCTGACCAGCAGCCAATTGCGGCACACCCCCTGCTCCACGGCTGCGGCCAGCAACGGGGCCAGGGCCGCGGCGATCTGCCCCACCCGCTGCCGGGCCGCCGCAGGGGCCAGGGCCCTGGTGTTGGCCAGCACAAACAGCAGCGGCGAAGGATGGCGCAGGGCCGCCGCCAACTGGGGCGCACCCCAATCCAGCAGCAAGGGACAACCATGCACGGTCTGGGAGCCGGTGGGATCGTCATCGATCACGACGATCTTCAGGGGAATCGTCTCGGAACTGGAATCCATCGGTCCCAGCCTGCCGTGCCAAGGGCCTGCCGTGGCAAGGTCCTGTCGAGGCAAGGTCTTCCCATGGCAAGGTCTTCCCATGGCAAGGTCTTCCCATGGCAAGGTCTTCCCATGGCAGCATCACGGCCATGACTGCCCCCGAAATCCTCCAGCCCCAAGCCACCGAGCTGGCCGCCCTCGTGCAAGCGCTGCATGCCGAGGCCCGTCCCTGGCTGCCCGCTGGCCAGGCCAGCCGCCTGGGCTGGGGCGCCGCCGTGACCCCTCCAGCCTGCACGGTGGTCAGCAGCAGGGCTCTGGGGCGCATCCTGGAACACAACCCCGGCGACTTCACGATTCGAGTGGAGGCGGGGACGCCCCTGGAGACCGTGCAGCAGGCCCTAGGGGAGCAAGGCCAATGGCTGGCCGTCGATCCGCCCTGGGGCAGTGGGGCCCTGGGGGGCGGCAGCATCGGCGGCCTGGTGGCCCGGGGCCTCACGGGCGGCTACCGCCAGAGGTATCTGGGCATCCGCGACCAACTGATCGGCATCGGCCTGATGCGGGCCGATGGGGTCTCGGCCAAGGCGGGGGGGCAGGTGGTCAAAAATGTGGCGGGGTATGACCTGATGCGCCTGTTCACCGGCAGTTGGGGCTCCCTGGGCCTGATCACCGAAGTCACCCTGCGCACCATGCCCCTGCCGCCGCAGCGCAGCGGCCTGCTCGTTCAGGGCCCCCTGAGCCAGCTGACGCCGCTGAGCGAGTGGCTCCTGGGCTCCAGCCTGACTCCCGAGCGGATCGACTGGTGGAGCCCGGCCCTGGCTGCCGCTGCGGGTCTGGCGCCCCTGCCCCTGTTGCTGCTGGGGCTGGCCAGCGTGGATGCCCTCACCATGGCGGAACAGCAGGCCGCCATTGCCGCCCAAACAGCCCTGACCTGCGAGGTTCTGACGTCCGAACAGCTGGGCGAGCTGCTGGCGGTGGCTGGCGGTGGTGAGGCCCCACCCCCAGCCTGGCTGCTGCGCCTGGGGGTCAATCCCGCCCAGGCACCCCTGCTGCTGGCAGCCCCGGAATTGCAGGGGATTGCCTTGGAACTCGGCGCCGGCAGTGGCCTGGGGGTCGCCTGGGCAGGGGCCCCAACCAACCACTCCCAGAGCGCCCAAGGGGGGTTGAACCCAGACCAGGCTGCCAGCTTGCGGCAGCGATGCCTTGCCCTTGGGGGCCATCTCACGATTCTCAGCCAGCCCGAGGGCAGCCGCCTCAACGCCTGGGAGGACGCCCCCTCCCGTCCCCTGATCGAACGGATCAAAGAACAATTCGATGGCCTAGGCCAATTGGCGCCCGGCCGGCTGCCGGGAGTGGCCCAGACCGCCGGCCATCCCCCCAGGCCCCATGCCTAAAAGCCATGCCTAGGACCTCTGCCTAGGAGAGGCTGGCCAACCAGGACCGCAGCGCGGCATTGACCGGTGCGGGCACCTCGTCGTGGGGGCAGTGGCCGGCCTCCAGCAGCACCTCGCTCGTGGCCGGCGGTGCATGCCTAAGGAAACTGGCGCGCCGGCCGGGGGCATTGATCCAGGGGTCCCGCATGCCCCAGATCAGCAGCAGTGGGCAGGCAAGCTGGTTGAAGAGTTGGTCCAGGGGCTCGCCACTGGGGAGATCGAAAACGGTGCGAAAAACGCCAAAAGCGCCCGCATCGCGGGAGGGCCGCAGGATCGACTCCACCAGAGCCTCATCCACATTGGTGCGATCTAGATAGACCCGCTCCAATGTGCGCCGGACCGTGGCCGGCCGCCGCAGGTTCTCAAACAGCAGGCGTTGCAGCGGAGGACTGCGAAACAAGGCCCCGCCGATGCTGCGGCGGGCAATGGCCCCCCAGCCGGTGGGCGGCCGCTGCTCGTCGGCAAAAGGACCGGCGGCATTGATCAGGGCCACCCCGGCGGCCTGCGGCCCCAAAGCGGCGCCGGCCGCCAGAGCCGCATAGCCACCGAGGGAATTGCCAACCAGGACCGTCGGCCGGCCAATTTCAGAACGGACGTAGGCCTCCAGTTGGTCACGCCACAGGGCCCCGCCGTAGGGGAGCCCTGCGGGCTTGGCACTACGGCCGAAACCCAACAGGTCGATGGCATGCACCTCATGGTGCTCAGAGAGCACGGGAATGTTGTGACGCCAGTGGTCCGTGGAAGCCCCAAACCCATGCACCAGCAGCAGGGCGGGACCCTCGGGTTGCGGCGGTGATTGGCTGAGCCGATGCACGTGATGGCCAAGAAAACTCCAGGCGCCGGTTGGAGGTTCCGTGGCAGCGGTTGCTTCGGCAGGGGTGGCTTCGGCAGGGGTGGGGGATTGCTGCTCTGGAGAAAACGTGGACGGCATCGGCTGGGTTAGTGCCGCAGCCCCACAAGGGGGGCGGTACGGAAGGTGCTTGATGCTAGGGAGGCTGACGCGGCGGCAACCCCCGACCATGAGCTTGATTCCCGTGGCCCTGGCCTGGCCGATGCTCCTGCCCGGCATCGCCCTCTGGGCCCTGGCCCTCTACTGGCCCCTGAGCCTCAGCCTGGCCCCCCTGGAGCAAGGCCTGGCGAGCGGCCCGCTCAATGACGCCAGCCAGCAAATCGTGCTGGCCCTTGTCAGCCTCAGCCTGGCCTTGGGGGCGGGATTGGCCATGGAGTTGGGCCTGGGATGGGCCCTTGGCCCCAGCTGGGCCTCCAGCCTGGGATTGGTGACGGCCCTGTGGGCCCTGTTCTGGGTGCTGACGGGAAGGACGCCCTGAATGCTCAGGCCTTCTGGGTATCGCGATCGGGCCCCACCAAAACGGCCCGCAGCAGCAGCGGGGCCAAGAAGGTGGTGCCAATCACCATCATCAGAATCGCCGCCTCCAGGGAGGGGGTTAATAGGCCCGCCTGGGAGCCGAGGCCAAGAAAAATCAAACCCACTTCGCCGCGGGGCAACATACCCAGTCCCACCACCAGTCTGCGGGTGGGTTCGGCGCTGAAATAGGTCCAACCGGAAGCCAGTTTGCCGGCAATCGCCACGGCCAGCAAGAAAGCGGCCACCACCAGCCCCTGACGGTTGGCCGGATCGAAGGGGTTCAGCACCGAAAGGTCCATGGCGGTGCCGATCAGCACGAAGAAAATGGTGGCAAAGAGGGCCACCAGGGGTTTGACCGTTTCTTGAATCGCTTCGGTGCGCTCGGATTGGCTCAGGATCAAACCGGCGGCAAAAGCCCCTAGAGCCGCCTCCAGCCCGATCGCCTGTGAGGCAAAACAACAGAGAATGAGCACCACGAAAGCGGCGACCACCACCTCCCCCGGCGCCTTGAGCCAGTCGAGCAACTTGTCAAATAGGGGAGCGGCCCGCTGGCTGAGCCAGATCGCTGCAGCCACGAACAGCAGGGCCGCCAGAACCAACTTGAGAATGGGGGCGAGCTGCAGGGCATTGCCCGAAGCCAGAGACACCACAACGGCCAGGATGATGATGCCGAGAATGTCGTCGAGCACGGCGGCGCCAATGACAATCTGCCCCTCCCGAGTTTTCAGGAAGCCCAATTCGCCGAAGACGCTGGCGGTGATGCCAATGCTGGTGGCCGTCATCGCCGCCCCGGCAAAGACCGCGGCGATGGCGGGTAGATGAAACAGGTAGTAGAGGCCAGCGCTGCCGGCTGCAAACGGCAACACCACCCCGGTCATGGCCACCGTGGCCGCCTGGGGACCCACCGCCACCAGTTCATCCAGTTCGCTCTCCAGACCAGTCAGAAACAGCAGGGCATAGAGACCCAGGGTGGACAACTGTTGGAGGCTGCCAAAGGAGCTCATATAGATCTCCCGCACCCGCTCCGTGGAGACTGCGGCCAGTTGGCTGACGAGCTGCACGGGCCAGGCAGCCAGCTGGGCGCCGGACTCGGGCGGCAGCAGCAGATGCAGACCAGAAACGCCAATCAACACACCAGCCACTAACTCCCCCAAGATCGAGGGCAATTGCAAGCGGACCATCAGCTCGGCGAGGCTGCGGGCGGCGAGAAAAATGATCAGGAAACGGCCCACCAGGATCAGGGTTTCCGCCACATCTTCCTGGTGGGAGCCGATTTCAAGCAGCAGGGGCAAAACCATGTAATCAGCGATCCGGTGGCGACCCTAGGGCGTCTGGCGCAGCGCTAAATACCCGGTCGTAACCGAGTCGAGTGTGGATCTCAGCGCCGGAAACCTGCCAAACAGCAACTGTGGCTACAGTTTGGCCCATACGCGCTGCCATTGAGGCCAGCGCCTAGCAGCCGGAGAGCAGCAACCATGACCGAGCTGAAACCCCGCAACCTGCGCCTGCCGACCCCGGGCTGTTACGCCGACCCCGACCGCAGCGGGCTGGAAGCCAGAGATGTGTTCGACGGTATGACCGAACACCTCTTTTATACCCTCGGCAAGCTGGCCCCAAGCGCCAGCCATCACGACCTTTACATGGCCCTCAGCTACGCCGTGCGCGACCGGCTGATGACCCGTTATCTCGCCGGAATTGAAGCAATCAATGCCACTCCCACCCGGGTGGTTGCCTATCTATCCGCCGAATTCCTAATCGGTCCCCAACTTGGCAACAACCTTTTGATGTTGGGCATCCAGGAGGAGGCCGCCGAAGCGTTACGGGGTTTCGGCATTACCGACATCAACGATATTCTCAGCGTCGAAGAAGAACCGGGATTGGGCAATGGGGGGCTGGGGCGCCTGGCGGCTTGCTTTCTGGAATCACTGGCTTCGCTCCAGATTCCAGCCACCGGCTATGGCATTCGTTATGAGTTTGGCATTTTCGACCAACTGATTCGCGACGGCTGGCAGGTTGAGATCACCGACAAATGGCTCAAGAGCGGCTGGCCCTGGGAGATCCCCCACCCGGACCAAGCCTGCTTCGTGGGCTTCGGGGGCCACACGGAGAGCTACCGCGATGAGCGTGGAGCCTATCGGGTGCGCTGGATTCCCGCCGAACACGCCATCGGTGTGCCCCACGATGTACCGGTGCTGGGCTACAGGGTCAACACCTGCGACAGGCTCAGGCTCTGGCGCGCTGACGCCAGCGAAAGCTTCGATTTCCAGGCCTTCAACATCGGCGATTATTACGGCGCCGTCGAAGAAAAGGTGGGCAGCGAAACTCTCTCCAAGGTTCTCTATCCCAACGATGGCACCGACGAAGGTCGAAAACTGCGCTTGAAGCAGCAGCATTTCTTCGTGAGCTGCTCGCTGCAGGACATGATGAGAAACCTGGAGGCCAGGGGCATTCCCATCCAGGAATTCAGCGACCACTGGGCGGTGCAGCTCAACGACACCCACCCCTCCATAGCTGTGGCCGAGCTGATGCGGCTACTGCTCGACGACAAGATGCTGAGCTGGGAGCAAGCCTGGGGCATCGTCACCCGCTCGTTGTCGTACACCAACCACACCTTGTTGCCCGAAGCCCTGGAGAAATGGGACCTAAATCTTTTCGCCTCGCTGTTGCCAAGGCACCTAGAAATAATTTACGAGATCAATCGACGTTTCCTGCAACAAGTACGCCTCAGATATCCGGGCAACGAAAAAATCCTACGCAAGGTTTCCATAATCGACGAGGATGGATCCCGATCGGTGCGGATGGCAAATTTGGCCACCGTAGCCAGCCATCACGTCAATGGCGTTGCCGCCCTGCATAGCGACCTGGTCAAGCGTGATCTGTTCCCCGAATTTGCGGCCCTCTGGCCCGAAAAGTTCACCAATGTCACCAACGGCGTCACACCGCGCCGTTGGTTGGCCCTGGCCAATCCCCGCCTGACAGCCCTGCTCAACGAAAGCATTGGCGACGGCTGGATTCACGATCTGAGGCAACTGGAACGCCTGCAGCCCCTCGCCGAAGACAACGCCTTTCTGGAGCGCTGGCAGGCGACAAAACTAGCCGTTAAAAAAGATCTAAGCCTGTACATTCATACCCATACAGGCGTTCTTGTTGACCCGGCTTCCCTATTCGATGTCCAGGTGAAGCGGATCCACGAATATAAGCGGCAGCACCTTAATGCTCTGCAAGTCATTGCCCAATACTTGCGCATTAAAAACGGACAAGCCGATGGCAGTGCGCCACGTACCGTCATCTTCGGTGGCAAGGCGGCACCGGGCTATGCCATGGCCAAATTGATCATTCGCTTCATCAATGGCATCGCCGATACGGTCAATTCCGATCCCGATATGGAAGGCCGTCTACGGGTTGTATTCCTCGCCGATTACAACGTCAAACTCGGTGAGCGGGTCTATCCAGCGGCCGACCTCTCGGAGCAGATTTCGACGGCGGGCAAAGAGGCCTCCGGCACTGGCAATATGAAATTTGCCATGAATGGGGCCCTCACGATCGGCACCCTCGATGGCGCCAACGTCGAAATTCGAGAGCAGGTGGGAGCGGAAAATTTCTTCCTCTTCGGCCACACCGCCGACCAACTCGTAGACCTAAACCAACAGGGCTACCGCCCCTGGGAAGTGATCCCGGCCGAACCGGAATTGGGCGAAGTGCTGCGATTGATCGAACAGGGACATTTCAGCCAGGGGGATGGGGAGTTGTTTAGACCCCTGCTGGAGAACCTCACAGGCAACGATCCTTTCTTCGTTTTGGCCGACTTTGCCGATTACCTCAGGGTGCAGTCCGCCGTTAGCTCCGCCTGGGCCAATCGCGCCCACTGGAACAGGATGTCAGTGCTGAACACGGCCCGCACAGGATTCTTCTCCTCGGACCGTTCAATCCAAGAGTACGCAACGCGCATCTGGCAGGCCGAGAAGTATCCCGTAATGATCACCTGCGAGATCGATGAATAAAATTAGAGAATGAAATCAGGGCCTGTGATCGGGCAGGTCGGGGGTTTGGTGTAGGAGTCGGTTCAGCCGCAAACGATCGGCATTGAGGGGGTCAGGGGCAAGTTCACCGGCCACCTCCCGGAATTTTTGCTCCACTTCTTCTGGCACACGCACATCAAAAACGCGCTCCATCAAGGCTTCAATCGAGAAGAGGTGCGCATTGATGTTCTCCAGATCCGCCATGGCCTGCTGCATGGCATCAGGCTCGTCTGCCGTATCGGCCTTGGCGGACTCGGTCGGCGCCGGAACCGGGGTTTCGCTGTCGCCGTAGTGCTTCTGCAGCTCTTCAAGCACCCGCCCGGCCAAGGTGCGAAAAGACTGCAAAGCAGCCCAATTCAGCTCCTGCTGTTGGCGCAGACTGGGGTTTTCACGAATCAACCGGTCGTGCTCGCGGTAGAACCGCTGGCAATCAGGGCATTGGCAGGGCTCTTCGCTCACCGCTTCCCCTTGTCTCAATCAACACCCATCATGGCATTACTGCCGATGGGCTGCCGGAATCAGGCTCCGGAGGGTCCAGATCGGCAGCCGGCAGAGGGATCTCAATCGAGCTGACGACGTTGATCACGTCCCGCAGGCGCATGGAATCGGCAAACCAGCCCATAGCCTGATCGACATCGCCCCGATGTTCGGCGCTGCAGGCTTGTTCCTCATGGGCCTCGGCCAACAGGGCCAACCAACAGAGGCAACGGGCCTGAACCACCGAAAGATCAATCTCCTGGGGTTCGCCGCAAGCGATTCGCTCGCTCTCCTGCTGCACCAGCAACCGCAGTCGCAGGTCATGAAGGGGGGTCATTAAGCACCACCAGGTCCGTCCACGCTAGCGAAAGCGCCCCAAAAATGTCCAACACCACCGCTGGAGCAACCCAGCCGCTCAAAAGCCCAGCCCATGCTGCAGCGCGCAGCACCCCTCCTGCACCGCCCCAACTGGCTTGTCTTTGCAAGGCGGTTCAGCAGCCTTGAACCTCCTCCCCAAGAAGGAGGGGTCGGCTGCGTCAAGCGGCCTGAAAACCCTATCGAACCCAATTGAATTAATGGGTATAAGCAAGTGTTTACCCTATTGGCCTGCATGGAATCCATACCTCTAGCCTGTAGGATCTCGGCCAAGTCAGGGGAGAGACCTACCCTTGCTGCCAACAACAATGCGGCCATTTAGAAACCATGAGCGACACTCCTTTTAGCCAGCAGGTTCCTGCTGTAGGTCGTCAGCAGAATCGCCTCAAACCCCTCACCGCCCGTAGCCTGGCAGTAGGTGGTTTGGCTTTGATGGCCGTCAGCCTGAACAGCCTGCTGTTTGCCCTTGTTCCGCTGCAACTCACCTCGCCCGATTGGTTGCTGAAAGTCATTAATGCCCTACTCGCCAACAGCATGCAGCTTTTGCTGGGCATCCTGATGCTCCTGGTCGCCCGAGTCTTCAATGGACGCGACCTCAAACTAGCCAAACGGGTCGCTGGGATTGAAACAGCGGCCCGCTGGTGGGGAATTTTACTGCTGCTCAGCATACCATTGCAAATTTATGCTGGCACCACAAGCATTGAACAGAGAGAAGCCATTGAAAACACAAATATTATGCACCTGCGTCAGATGTTAGAAATGATCAAATCCGCCAAGGACGAATCACAGCTACGCCAAGCTTCAGCAGGCAATCCAAATCTACCCAATCTACCTAGTCTTGCCATGCTCCTCAGCTCTCCCAATCTTCCTAATCTTGCGCCCCAATTTGAAGCACCCTTCCCAGCCGCCAAGGACAGGATAATCGCGAACCTCAACGCCATACTAAACGCTGCGCTCAATGAACGTTTGCGCCTGAACCCGGAGCGTAGGCAGTCCTTCATTGCAGATGCAATTCGCAATGGCATCCAGGCCAGCCTGCTGGCAACGGCCTTTTTAAAAATTACCAAATATCACAATAAATTCCCAAGAAGGTCCCGCTCCTAAAGTTCCCCAAAAAGTTATTCCTAAGAGCTCAGACGCTGGCGTCCAAAGTCAAAAATTTCAATCAAACAATTCCCGCAGTCAAGGGATTCGACGATTCCAATGACCTGTTCCCATCCCAGCGCTTCGATCTGCCCGGGCCCGCGCCGGTTTAGGTTGCGGCTACAGACCGTACCAATGGACCAGTTGCCCGAGGTTTCCCAAGCCTACGGCTGCCTGGTTGACAGCCTGCGATAATATCTCTACTAAGTTCTGCTGCTGGCCTTGGAGGCTTGCCGCCGATTTTCTTCCCCAAATTACGCCCCAAAAATGGAATTAACAGAAGAATTAGAATTGATGGCCGAATCAGATTCCGTCCGGCGCAGGCGCATCAGATCTAAGTCTTCTTTCACCCTTGCACTTCTGGGCTGGCTTATTGTTGGATCCGCGCTCAATACGATTGTCTTTGCCTCTTTCCCCCTAAAAATCGCCACGGTCGAGTGGCAACTCAATTTGATCGGGTCAATACTTTCATCTACCTTTAATATTTTGATCGGCTCCACGCTAATTATCGTTGCCCAGTTATTTAATACCAAAGAAAAAACATTGCAAAAATGGCAACTCATAGTGAGTCGCTTTGCCGCCTGGCTTGCAGTTTTGTTGATAATGCTTATTCCACTGCAGTTTTTTCTTGGCTCAAGAGCACTAAAGCAACAAGCAATCCCCGCCGCCGAAGCTGTCAACAAATTAAAAGGCATCGTCAAGGGAATCAGCAATGTTAATTCCGAGTCTGAATTACGAGCCTACGTTGCCTCCCTTCCCAATCCGCCAGCCCTACCCGACAAGTTTGATGCTGCCTTCCCGGTGATCAAAGAGCGGGCAATTCAAAATATCAATGCACAGATCAATGCCACTGCCAATAATGCCGAGCTTCAAAAATCCCAAGCGCTTCAGGTCTTCCTAAAAGAAGCGGTTAGAAATACTGCCCAAGCCATATTGATGGCTACTGCCTTCTCAATATTAGCCAATCTTTCCGGCAGAGCAACCAACATAGTTACGCGGTTCATTTATTCATTGGTCTAGTCTGTAAATTCCATTATCGACTAAAGTCTTTCGGCTTTCATTTTTGATTACCACCTGCAAGCCAATGGCGCCTTGGTGATCAGCACCAACCCGCATACACCTGAAGCTGATGCATGGTTAGGAGTTCAGCGTGAAGCTGCTGAAGGAAGGGAATATCGGCTAGATCGCCCCTGTTTCTGCCCCCTGCCGATCAACCGGAGCTGCCGGTCTTGATCCTTGAAGCGCAGATGGCAGCTGTTCCAGGCTTCCTGCTGAGGCTCAATACCGAAACCGGACGGTTGCTGCAGCAACAGGATCGCCAGTGCCGGCCAATCCGCCACTGGCAGGTGGTGCTGCTGCTGGCGGAGGAGCAGCTGCCCGATTGCTCGCAGCAGATCCGCACTGAACCCGCCGGCATCAGCCTGGATGCCGAGATCGACGATGTGATCGCCGCTATTCTGGTGTCACGCTTTAGCGGCCGCACCGTTCACGAGATCTGCGCCATGGGTGGGATCACCATCGAAGACTTCTCCAGCAGCGTGGCCTACCGCGAGATCTTTGGGCTGGGCCAGCAAGATGGTGAGCAAAAGGCCGCCAAGCCGAAGCCGCGGCCATCTCCCTCCGCTTGCTTGGGCATCGCTGCGGCGCCCTGACCCCCAGCCAACAGTCCCGCCTTCAGGCCCTCCCGCTCAGCGCGCTCGAAGCTCTTCTCGACGCCCTGCTCGACTTCCAGGGGCCTGACGACCCCAACGCCTGGCTGAGCAGCAACGATAGCTGAGGCGGAAGCAGCGTTCTCCCTGGCTGGTGGACTCTCCTGTCCATGGCCCCACACGTGGTGATCAACGTGCTGAGCGTGGCATCGTCGGCCCAGTGAGGCTGCTGAAATCCTCCCCGTGGTCGCCAGCGACAAGCTCTTTTACTGGCTGTTTCAGCAGCATGCCGAACGCCTCCAGCCCTTGGTGGCTGAACTCCTGCCCCGGATGGAGGGCTATGTGTTCAGCGCGCCGGTGCTGAAAGAAAGGGAATACCGCCTGGATGGCCTGTTCCTCCCCCCAGCCGATCAACCGGATCTGCCGGTCTTGATCCTCGAAGCCCAAATGGCGGCCGATCCAGGCTTCCTGCTGCGGCTGAATGCCGAAACAGCTCGGTTGCTGCAGCAGCAGGATCGCCAGGGCCGCGCGATCCGCCACTGGCAGGTGGCGGTGATCTGCCCCTCGCGGGATCTGAATTTCGGTGACCCCACGCCGGTGCAGGAGTTTGTGAACAGGCGGGTGGTGTGGATCGAATTGCTGAGCGAGCGGCTGCCGCGATCAGCTCCACCGTTGCAGAAGGCGCTGGCGATGTTGCTGCTGCCGGAGGATCAGCTGCCCGCCTGCTCGAAGGCGATCCGCGCAGAGGCTGCGGGCACCAGCCTGGATGCCGAGATCGACGATGTGATCGCCGCTATTCTGGTGTCACGCTTTAGCGGCCGCACCGTTCCCGAGATCTGCGCCATGGGTGGGATCACTGTCGAAGACTTCACGAGCAGCGTGGCTTACCGCGAGATCTTTGGGCTGGGCCGCCAGGAGGGCCGCCAGGAAGGCCGCCAGGAGGGCCGCCAGACGGAAGCCGTTGGCATCTCCCTCCGCTTGCTCGAGCACCGCTGCGGCTCTCTGACCCCCAACCAACAGGCCCGCATCCATGCGCTCTCCCTTAGTGAGCTTGAGACCCTCTTAGTTGCCCTGCTCGACTTCCAGGGGCCCGAGGACCTCAACGCCTGGCTGAGCATCCACGCCAGCTGAACCTCACGCTTCAACGGCCGCACCCTTCCCGAGACCTGCGCCATGGGTGGGATCACCGCCTTCGACTTCACGAGCAGCGTGGCCTACCGCGAGATCTTTGGGCTGGGCCATCAGTCTAAGGCTTCTGCCCTCACCCTTCGACTGCTCCAACGCCGCTGCGGCACCCTCACCCCCAGCCATCAGGCCCTAATCCAGGCCATGCCCCTCAGCGCGCTGGAATCCCTGGTGGATGCCCTGCTCGATTTCCAGGGTCCTGAGGACCTCACGGCTTGGCTGAGCCGCTACGCCGGTTGAGCCCCTCACGCTTTAGTGGCCGCATCGTCCCCGAGATCTGCGCCATGGGTGGCACCAGCGCCGCTGCGGCAGCCTCAGGCCCGAGCGACAGGCCCCGAGAATCGAGGCCCAGCCCCTGGGCGCACTGGAGGCCCTGGCCGATGCCCTGCTTGATTTTCAGGGGCCCGGAGGATCCTGAACGCTTACAAAAGCGGTATGGAACTGGCGGAGTGCCCAACGCCCTTCTTCACGCCAGCAGATGAGGGCTCCCCCCATGCAGTAACAGCCCCGTAGGACTGGCTAAAATAAGTCTGTTCCACTAACACATTTGCGACCTTACTGTAAAGAGCCCTGCTGACAAATGCGAAAAAATCTGGAATTCAATACCATCCTCAATGCACCTCTTGACAACCGCCATACATGTGTGTTAAGTTCTAGTTGTAAATTTTTTTTATCATGCACAACCATTCTAAATTCGGCATTGCCCTTTTGGCAACAGCAGGAACTTTGGTCGTAACTGGTGCAACACCCGCCAATGCGGCTGCTTGCCCGCAACCAGGATCATTTGCTCTTGGCACCTTAACACCGCTCGACTTTAGCTGCGACCAAGGTGGCTTTACATTCAAGTTAACTTCGTGGAGCGGATTTATTGCGTCGGATAGCATATCCTTCTCTAATCCAACTCCAGATACGTTCAATTATTCTATACAAGCTAACACTCCTTGGACTGGGGGTTCTAAAATCCTGAATTACATGGTTACAGCGCCACTAAACAAGCTGCTAAACGGTCACACTGCTGCACTTAACACTGCTGTATTTGCTCCAACTAATGCCACTTTTACTGTAGCAGGTGTAAATTCTACCTCTGGAGTTATGAATAATAATGTTGTTAATCCAGGGTTGATAATGTATGGTACACCACTTGCCACTGATACTTTCACCGCTACACTAGATAGCATTTCTGGTGGTGGCGTTCAAGTAGTTAATTCAACTTATAGTGCTGTTATGGCACCAATGACAGCAGTTCCCGGTCCCCTTCCTATCCTTGGCGTCGGTGCTGCCTTTGGTTTCTCCCGCAAGCTGCGTCGTCGCATCAAGCTTGCTGCCTGAATCAGTTTTCTCTGACATCTGGTTAAGCTCTCCTCCCCCACCAAAAAGTGGGGGAGGATTTTTTGTTTGAATATTCCACTTTGCGCAACCTGCCAGGGTGCATATTTTATGGCTTATTTGCAATTGCCTTGCTTTGACATGCCTCAATATTGATCGAGCGATTGAGGCTGGTCGAGCTGGAATTCCTGATCGTCGTCCAGTCCTTTGCTGGCACGCCGCTGCAATAGCACCCGGAGCAAAGCAGCAGATCAAAACCCATGGCGCCTTGAGCCTTTGCTACTGGCAGCATCGATAACTATCACGGGGCTGGCGGGACTCGAAACCACGACCTACGGTTACCGCCCAGTTCGCAAGGGTGCAATTTCTCGTGGCAAGTTGCGAGCAAGGAGCAGCCTGTAATATGAGCGTATTACAACCCCGAGGGAGCGATGCGTACCATCTCCCTACGCCTCGGTGACGGCAGCGAACCAGACCAGAGCGCCTCTGCCAGACCCTTGGTCTCAGCCAGAACGAAGTGGTCAAGGCTGGCCTTGATTTGTTGCAGCAGCAGCAGCACTCCAGCAGCCCGGCGGCCCTGGCGCAAGGCCTTGGACTGATCGGCAGCTTTTCCAGTGCGGCTCAAAAAGGCGGCATCACCAGCCGTGGGCGGATCATTCAGCGCTGCTGCGTCAGAAGCTGAGCAGGCAGCAGAGCCAGCAGCGGCTAGGTAGACCGTAAACATGAGCGGGCTGGATGCGGCAGTACGGCGATTTGCCGATGGATCTGGCTGACGCTTCGCTGCTCTTGGCGGCCCAGGAGCAGGGGCTGCGGCGAATCGCAAGCCTCGATCGACGCGACTGCGGGATCTACCGACTCCCTGATGGAGAGTGCCTCGAAAACCCGCTGTGTGCATGAGCACCCTGTGGCTGGCTGCTGATCCCCGAGCAGCGGGCCGTGAAAATCTGGCGCGCCTCCAGTGCCACCGGCGGAGCCCTAGGCTGTTGTACGTCGAGTTGGACGACGCTGATGCAGGTGGTGAGTTTTTCGGAGGCCCGCGAGAGTTTCAAGGCGGTCCTCGATCGCGTTGAGGCTGACGCCGATGTGACTCTCATCACCCGTCGCCATGCCCAGGGTGCGGTGCTGATGTCGCTCGCCACCTACAACAGCCTCATGGAAACCGTGCATCTGCTCCGTTCTCCCGCCAATGCCGCCCATCTGCAGCGCTCGCTGGAGCAGGCCGAGCGCGGTGAATGGCTTGAGCATGCCCTCATCGAGCCGGGCCAGGCTGGTGCCGGAAGCTGAGCGGCTGGCCTGGACACCAGCCGCCTGGGATGACTACCTCCATTGGCAGGGCCACGACCGCCAGCAACTGCGGCGCATCAACCAACTGATCCAGGCGGCTCTGCGTGATCCCTTTGCGGGCATCGGCAAGCCGGAACTTTTGCGTGAAAACCTCGCCGGTTGCTGGTCGCGCCGAATCGATCAAGAGCACCGTCTCGTTTACCGACTGGAGGGCAAGGTGCTGGTCATCCTTGCCTGTCGGTACCACTACCGGTGATTGAGCACTGCTCGTCTGGCTGCTGCGCATCCACCCACCCCAAATGACGGCGGAGCGTGTCGCGGCGCGGCCAGATCACCCTGCCAGCTGGCATGAGCCGGCACCTCGGCATCGCACCCGGAGGCGCTGTGATCGTGGAGGTGTGTTTCATGCCGCCATGACTAGAATGGTCACAGCAGTATGGAAAGGATGCAGAGCTGGCCGATCCACGAAGCCAAGGCCCGTCTCTCCGAGCTGGTGAAGCGGGCTCAGCAGCAGCCCCAGCAGCTCACCTCCCACGGTGAGCCGGTGGCGGTCGTGCTTTCGGCTGAGGACTACCACCGCCATCGGTACGAAGGGGAATCGCTGGTTGCGTTCATCCGCCGCTCGCCGCTGGTGGCTGTCGATGACCTCGATCTTGAACGGAGCTCTGATTTCACCAGGGATATGGAGCTCTGAGCGAAGCACCGCCGGCGATGCAAGAGGGCTATCTGATCGACACGAACGTGATTTCAGAACTGCGGCGCCGCGAACCGGAGCCGCGGGTGGTGCACTGGTTTGAGCAAAGGCCGGCTGGCCAGCTCTACCTGAGCGTGTTGACATTGGGCGAGATCCGACGGGGCGTTGAGAAGCTGCAGCAGGGGGAGCGGCAACGGACGCTGCGCATCTGGCTGGAGCAGGAGTTGCCGACCTTCTTTGCCGGCCGTGTGCTGCCGATCGATGGGGCTGTGGCCCATCGCTGGGGACAACTGATGGCGAAGCTGGGAAGGCCTCTGCCAGCAATCGATAGCTTGCTGGCGGCCACGGCACTGGAGCACAACCTGGTGCTGATCACCCGCAATCTCAAGGATGTGGCCGACTTGTCTGTTGCAGTGGCCAATCCCTGGGATCCGGATGGAACCGGACTCTGATGCTCTGTTGCGTCAGTGGCGTGGCCTGCAAATCCGACCGCAGGGTGGCCTGGAAGTAGGGCGATGGGCGCAGGTTGTAGAGGCCCCAGAGGTTCGGTCAGCACCGCCTGGTGCAGTTGGTCACGAGCACCTATGCCGCAGAGGAGGCGCGCCATGCTAGCGCACGTGACTATCGTGGCGGATGACATCACCATTGCCTGCCCTGCTTCCCTTGCTGTGAAAGATCAGCCGATCTATCGCGCTGCTCAGGCCTGCAGAGCCGATCTGCTGCTTAGCGGCGATCTGCGCAGAAAAAGTTAGGCCTTCGCCAGCTCCTGTCGCCTGCGCCATCGCATCACCACCCACGCAATCGGATTTCTGTATAAATTATTTCACTCTAGCATTTAACGCAACTTTTCAAGTTAAGCTAAAGTTTTTAAAATTCAGCCATCCCCCATGGTTCCAGCTCAGAGCACCAGCAAGAATTTGTCTCAGAGGGGCCGCAAGGATTTGGCGGCAGCCCTGCACAGGGTGGCGGTTGTGTTGATTGGAATTTATATTATTCTGTTCATCAATGCGGCGCTACCGCCCAACATCAATGATCCCAGGTGGGCGACAGGGATCCTGGATTCGCTTCGGGCCGTTGCCTTCCTACCCCTCATCGGTGGAGTTCTGATTCTTTTGGCCAACCATATGGATCGTCGCTCACCAATCATTAACAAACATCGCAATTGGGTACGAAAATTCGCCCCCCTTGTCGCCCTTGGGTTTTTCCTGATCATCCCCCTACAAGGACTGGCCAGCTACAATGTAATTAGGACGGCTAAGATTGAAGCCGGGCAAAAAATAACCAAACTCACCCGGGCCATCACGTTGATTAGCTCTGCCCAGGACGAGATTGCATTGCGGTCGGGCATCAGTGAAGCAGGGATTCAAAATCTTCCCCAAGCCAAGATAAATATACCAATTGAAAAAGTAAAAGAACAAATTCTCGCCCAAGTTACTCCTGAAGTTTTAAAGCTTCAATACCAATCCGCCAATGAGCACAAAGCGGCTTCACAAGGATTGATTATACAATGGTTGCGAGATGGTGCGGTAGCATTACTTTATGGCTTCGGTTTCCGCGGCCTTGGCAAGCGGGGTGGGGTAATAGCCCATAATCCTTTTGGCGCAAGGAATAAGATTAACAATCGTTCCTGGCACCAGGACGAGCAAAACCCGATGGCACCTTGAGCCTTTGGTACTGGCATCATCAATCACCATCACGGGGCTGGCGGGACTCGAACCCACGACCTACGGTTTAGGAAACCGTCGCTCTATCCGGCTGAGCTACAGCCCCACAGCACACCATTATTCCACCCCGGGCTCCTGGGGGGGGGTCGCCATTGAGCCGTGCTTTTAAGCTGGTGGCGAAAGCAGGCGAGGTGATCGCGATCGGGGGCCTGATTGCCTTTGGGCAGGCCGGTCACTCGGTTGAGGAAAGTCCGGGCTCCCCAATGGCCAGGCCTGCTGGGTAACGCCCAGTGCGGGCGACCGTGAGGACAGTGCCACAGAAACACACCGCCGATGGCCCTGCGGAGCTTCGCCTCAGCAGGTGCACAGGCAAGGGTGCAAGGGTGCGGTAAGAGCGCACCAGCGGCATCGAGAGGTGCCGGCTCGGTAAACCCCGGCTGGGAGCAAGGCCCAGGGACAACGGTTGGCCAGCTTCCCCGTCCCGCTTCAAGTGCGCCGCTAGAGGCCGTCGGTAACGGCGGTCCCAGACAGATGGTCACCCCGCTGGTGCGCCAGCGAGAACAGAACCCGGCTTATGTCCTGCTTTCACCCCCTTGGCCCCCGTCGCCGGCGGCCCCGCCTCCATGACTCCCCAGCGTCGCCGCCTGCTTCTGGAGCTGTTGCGCCGGCTCGGCCTCGACCCGGCGGCGCCGGCCGGCCCCGGCAGCAGCGATAGCGCCCTCGCCCCGATCGAAGAGGCCCTCAGCCACCGTTCCGCCGGCCGGCCCGTTGATCACGAACAGCTCGAATTCCTCGGCGACGCCGTGCTGCGCCTCGCCGCATCCCTTTACCTGCGCCGCCACCACCCCCAACTCAGCGTCGGCCAGTCCTCCGCCCTGCGGGCCCAACTGGTGAGCGATCGCTGGCTGGGGGAACTGGCCATGGCATGCGGCCTCGAACCCCTGCTGCACCTGGGGGCCATGGCTGCCGCTGATCGGGCCGGTCGGGCCACCGTGCTAGCCGAATGCTGCGAGGCCCTGATCGGTGGCCTGTTCATCGCCTGGGGGGGCCCAGACGGCGGCCTGGAGCCGGTGCTCCAGTGGCTCACCCCCCATTGGCAACAGACCAGCGCCGAACTGCTGCAAGATCCCCATCGCCACAACTGGAAATCGGCCCTACAAGAATGGAGCCAGGGCCAGCGCCGCGGCCTGCCGACCTATCGCTGCCAAGAGCGCAGCCGGATCCATGGCGATCCGCGCCGTTTTCATTGCCGCGTGGAGCTAGGCAGTGAGGCCCTGGGGGAAGGCTGGGGCGGCTCCCGCCGCCAGGCCGAACAGCAGGCAGCCCGCGCCGCCCTGGCAAGCCTGGGTATCAGCCCTCCTGCAACAGGGTCGCCAGCGGCAGGGTGACCAACTTGTCCCAGTTGCCCCCCTCAAATAAAACCGCGGCTCGGCTACCGCTGATGCGCTGCACAAAGCCTTTGTAGCCGTTGTAGATCGAACGTGGATCATTGACCACCACCGTGGTGCCCGGCAGGATCGGCAGGGTCGGCATCGGGGCTCCTGAATCAAGGCCAGTTGCGCCATTATCGGCCCCGCCAGCGGAATCGGTGCTTGGGGCCTTCCCAACCGAGACTGCACACTGGGGGCTGACCGCCCCGGCCAGCGCGTGAACGCCGACGAATTCCCCCACACCCCCGAGGCCGACCACCTGAGTCCCGAGGGCAAGCCGCTGCTGGTGGTGGGGACCCTGGTGGCGGCCCAGGGCCTGGCGGGCGAACTGCGCATCCTGCCCCGCAGTGACTTCCCCGAGCGCTTCACCCAGCCAGGCCCGCGCTGGCTGTTGGCGCGCCAGGGCATGCCCCGAGCCGTGGAACTGCTGGGGGGACGCCAACTGCCAGGCAAATCCCTGTTTGCGGTCCGTCTGGCCGGCGTCAGCAGCCGTGATGCGGCGGAAGCCCTGGTCCATCAGGAGTTTTTGGTGGATGCCAGCCAACGACCCAAACTGGCCCCCGGAGAATTCCACCTGCTGGATCTGGTGGGCCTCCAGGTGCGGCTGCTTGATGCCGCCGAGCCAGGGTCAAGCCCCGGGGCCCCGATCGGCCGGGTGGTCGACCTGATCCACGGCGGCAACGATCTGTTAGCGGTGGAGCTGGCCCCAACCGCGGCGCCGCCGCCGGCAACTGGCTGCCAGCCGGCCCCTGGCCGCCGGGTGCTGATCCCCTTTGTCGAGGCGATCGTGCCCATCGTCAAACTCCAGGAAGGCTGGATTGGACTCACGCCTCCGCCTGGACTGCTGGAACTCTGAACTGCCCAGAGCCCGCACGAAGGCGTTGGCGAGTATTCCCAGCGTTTATTCCACCGTGACACTCTTGGCCAGGTTGCGGGGCTGGTCGACATCCAAACCGCGGTGCGCAGCGATGTGATAGCTGAGCAACTGCATCGGGATCACCGTCAGCAGGGGACTCAACAACTCATCCACCACCGGCAGGGGCAGCAGGGTATCGAACAGCTCGGTATCCGGACAGGCCGGGGCAACGCCGATCAAACGGGCGTCCCGGGCCTTGGCCTCCTGGGCGTTGGAGAGCACCTTTTCAAACACCGTCCCCGGCACGGCAATCGACACCACGGGAACGCGGGCATCAAGCAAGGCGATAGGACCATGCTTCATCTCACCGGCCGGGTAACCCTCGGCATGGATGTAGCTGATTTCCTTGAGCTTGAGGGCCCCCTCCATGGCAATTGGATAGTTAATGCCCCTGCCCAGAAAAATGACATCCTGGGTATCACTGAACAGGTGGGCCAGCTCGGCGCAACGGCGGTCGTGGTCCTCCACAAGCGCCTGCAACTGGGCCGGCAATTCCCGTAACTGGGCAACCAGGGCCAGCAGCCGCCCGTGATCCGGCAGCCCCGGCTGCCGCAGACCCGCCGCTGCCCGCCGCTCAGCGAAGGCCAAAGCGAGGCCATAGAAGGCCAGTAGCTGGCCCATGAAGGTCTTCGTGGCGGCCACTCCCACTTCGATCCCGGCGCCAATATCGAGAATGTGGCTCACCTGCCGCCCCAACGAACTTTCGGGCCGGTTGGTAATCCCCAGCATCCGCGGGGCATAGGCCGGGTCGCCATGACGCTGGCGACGGTCCTGTTCCATGATCAGGGCCGCGAGGGTATCGGCGGTCTCGCCGGACTGGGTGACGCCGATCGTGAGCATTTGGGGCGAAAGAGGCGGCGGTGCGTAGCGAAATTCACTCGCATAAAACACAGTCGTGGGCAGGCCGGCCACCTGCTCCAACAGGTAGGCACCCACTTGGGCCGCATGGCGACTGGTGCCGCAGGCCAGAATCTGGATCCGCTCCACACCGCTGTAGACCTCCTCATCGAGGGGCAAGGCCACCAAGGCTCCCTCGGGCAGATGGCGGGCCACCCACAGCGCGGCGGTCTCGGGCTGCTCATGGATCTCCTTGAGCATGAAATGGCGGAAGCTGCGCTTGTCCGCCACATGCTCGGTGCCACTCAGCAGGCTGGGGTTGCGCTGCACCCGCTCACCGGTGGCGTTGTACAGCTCGATGCCCAGGGGGGTCAGCAACGCCACCTCGCCGTCTTCCATCGGCAGGATCGTGCGGGTGAAGCCGGCCAGGGCGGGCGTATCGCTGGCGCAGAGAAACTCTCCCTCCCCCAGACCAATCAGCAATGGGGCCTGGCGCCGCGCCACCACCAGGGCCCCGGGCACCCGGGCCCAGACCACCGCCAGGGCGTAGGCCCCGTGCAACCGGGGCAACACCTCTTGCAGGGCTCTCAGCAGCAGGGCCGCATCGACCTGATTGCCCTCTCTCTCCAGCGCCTCCAAACGACGGGCCAAGAGGTGGGGAATGACCTCGGTATCCGTGTCAGAACGGAACACCACCCCCTCGGCCTGGAGGAGCTCGCGCAAGCTGCGGTGATTTTCGATGATGCCGTTCTGAACAACGGCCAGTTGGCCACTGCCATCTAAATGGGGATGGGCATTGCGTTCTTCCGGTTTGCCATGGGTGGCCCAGCGGGTATGGCCGATGCCGCAATGGCCCGGGGCACCCTGCTCTTCCCAACGGGCGGTCAGGTTGAGCAACTTGCCCTCGGCCTTGAGGCAATGCAGCCGCCCTTGGGGAGCCCCGCCCGCATCCGGCAGGGCCTCCACCGTGGCGATGCCGGCGGAGTCATAACCGCGGTATTCGAGCTGTCGCAACCCCTCCAGCAACTGGGGCGCAGCCTCTCTCGAACCGATCAGGGCAACGATGCCGCACATGGGGGAAGGGGAGCGCCACACACAAAAAAGCCCGGCGCAGGCCGGGCATGAGCTTATGGCGGCTGGCAACCGGTCTCAATAGGCGAGGCCCATGGAACGGGAGGTCTCGTCACCCAGATAAACGCGGATGCTGAGGAAGTCAGTTGGGCAAGCGGTCTCGCAGCGCTTGCAACCGACGCAATCTTCGGTTCGAGGCGAAGAGGCGATCTGGCCAGCCTTGCAGCCGTCCCAGGGAACCATTTCCAGAACATCAAGGGGGCAGGCCCGGACGCACTGGGTGCAGCCGATGCAGGTGTCGTAGATCTTGACGGCGTGAGACATGGGCCTTGTTGCGGCTGGGCCGGTGAACGGACGGCGTGGAGTCAAGGTACCGGCAGGAGCGGGAACCAAGGGTGCGCGCCGGGCAGCCCGTCACCCTTGTTCATACGGCGCGGGGGGCTAGGTCCTGAACGACCCGTAGGATGCCAACCACTGTCTCCAGCGGCCATGTCCCAGGAAGCGATCTTCGAGAAAGTCCGTTCGATCGTTGCCGATCAACTCAGCGTCGATGCCGCTGAAGTGAAACCCGAATCGAATTTCCAAAACGACCTGGGCGCGGACTCCCTCGACACAGTCGAACTGGTCATGGCCCTGGAGGAATCCTTCGACATCGAAATTCCCGATGAGGCCGCAGAAGGCATCACCACCGTTGGCGATGCCGTTAAGTACATCCTCGAAAAACAGGCCTGATCGTCCATGGTGGAGGCACTCCGCCGCGTCGTGGTCACCGGTCTGGGAGCGGTCACGCCGATCGGCAACGATGTGGCCCAGTACTGGGAAGGACTGCGCAGCGGTCGTAATGGCGTGGCCGCCATCACCCTTTTTGATGCGTCTCGGCACGCCTGTCGCTTTGCGGCCGAGGTAAAGGACTTTGAACCCGCAGGCTGGCTCGAACCAAAAGAAGCCAAACGCTGGGATCGTTTTTGTCAGTTTGGGGTCGTGGCCGCCAAGCAAGCGGTCCTGGATGCGGGTCTCAGCATTGACGACAGCAACCGCAATCGAGTCGGAGTCTCGATTGGATCGGGCGTGGGCGGTCTATTGATGATGGAGACCCAGGCCCAGGTGCTCAATGACCGTGGGCCGGATCGGGTCACGCCCTTTTGCGTGCCCATGATGATTCCCAACATGGCCACCGGACTGACGGCAATCGCCCTGGGCGCCCGTGGTCCCAGCAGTGCGGTGGCCACCGCCTGCGCCGCCGGCTCCAATGCCATCGGCGACGCTTTTCGTCAGATCCAGCTTGGTCTCGCCGATGTCATGGTTTGCGGCGGGGCCGAATCGGCAATCACGCCGCTTGGCGTGGCGGCCTTCGCCAGCGCCAAGGCCCTTTCGTTCCGCAACGACGATCCGGCAACCGCCAGTCGCCCTTTCGACTTGGAACGCAATGGCTTTGTAATTGGAGAGGGGGCTGGCATGCTCGTGCTCGAAAGCCTCGACCATGCCCTGGCCCGAGGGGCCACACCTCTGGCTGAAATCGTCGGCTATGGCACCACCTGTGATGCCCACCACATCACCTCTCCGTCTCCCGGTGGCGTCGGCGGTGCCGAAGCCATGCGCCTGACCCTTGTCGATGCCCGCCTGCAGCCCGAAGACGTCGATTACGTCAATGCCCACGGCACTAGCACCCAGGCCAACGACAGCAATGAAACCGCTGCCATCAAATCAGCCCTGGGAGATCGGGCTCATCAGATTCCGGTCAGTTCCACCAAGTCGATGACCGGCCATTTGCTGGGTGGTAGTGGCGGCATTGAAGCCGTAGCCTCCGTCCTGGCCATCGGCCACAACCTGGTGCCACCTACGATCAATTACCACACCCCAGATCCAGCCTGCGATCTGGATGTGGTTCCCAATGTGGCCCGCGACCACCCCGTGAACGTCGTACTCTCCAACTCCTTCGGGTTTGGCGGTCACAACGTCTGCCTAGCGTTCCGGCGTTTCACCTGAGCGAAGCCCCGTCGCGGGTCACGCCCAGTTGCGTCGGAAGTCCTCCGTTTCCAAGCCCCTTCTCCCCCCTTACCGCGTTCCGCCATGGTCGTAGCCACCACCACTTCGGTCGAGAGCCTTTGCATCAACAGCATCCGCTTTTTGGCGGTCGACGCGATCAACAAGTCCAACTCTGGCCACCCGGGGTTACCCATGGGCACGGCCCCCATGGCCTTCGCCCTCTGGGACCGGATTCTGCGCCATAACCCCAAGAATCCCAAGTGGTTTAATCGGGATCGCTTTGTGCTGTCCGCCGGCCACGGCTGCATGCTTCTTTACGCCTTACTGCACCTCACCGGGTATGACTCGGTGACGATTGAGGACATCAAGCAGTTCCGGCAGTGGGGTTCCAAAACCCCAGGACACCCCGAAACCTTTGAGACCCCCGGGGTGGAAGTTACCACCGGGCCTTTAGGTCAGGGCATTTCCAATGCCGTGGGCCTGGCCATCGCCGAGGCCCATTTAGCCGCCAAGTTCAACCGGCCCGGCCTCAACCTTGTTGACCATTACACCTACGTATTGATGGGAGATGGCTGCAACCAAGAAGGTGTTTCTTCTGAAGCGGCCTCTTTGGCTGGCCACCTTGGTCTGGGCAAGCTGATTGCCCTCTATGACGACAACCACATCACCATTGACGGAGACACTTCCGTTTCCTTCACTGAAGACGTATTAAAGCGCTATGAGTCCTACGGCTGGCATGTCCAGCATGTGGCCGAGGGCAACACCGATGTGGAGGGCATTGCCAAGGCAATTCTGGCCGCCAAAGCCGTCAGCGACAAACCAAGTCTGATCAAAATAACAACCACAATCGGCTACGGCTCACCCAACAAAGCCAACACGGCCGGTGTCCATGGTGCAGCCCTGGGAGCAGACGAAGCCGAACTGACCCGCCAGGCTCTCGAATGGAGCTATGGCCCCTTTGAAGTGCCCCAGGAGGCCTACGACCATTGGCGTCAAGCCCTTGGACGTGGCGAGAGTGCCGAAACGCAATGGAACTCCACCCTTGCTGCCTATCGCAGCCAGTACGCCAGCGAAGCCGCCTTGTTTGAACGGATGTTGCGTGGCGAGCTGCCCCAGGGTTGGGATGCCGATCTTCCCCAATACACCCCGGCGGACAAAGGCCTGGCAACCCGGCAGCATTCTTTTAACTGCCTGAATGCCATCGCTCCACGGCTGCCCGAACTCATCGGCGGTTCTGCGGACCTCACCCACTCCAACTTGACCGACATCAAGGGAGAAAAGAGCTTCCAAAAAGGCAGCGAAGCCAACCGTTACCTGCACTTCGGGGTTCGTGAACACGCCATGGCCGCGATCCTTAATGGCATCGCTTATCACAACAGTGGCCTGGTTCCCTACGGAGGCACCTTCCTCGTCTTTGCCGGATACATGATCGGGGCCATCCGCCTATCCGCTCTTTCCGAATTGGGAGTGATCTATGTGCTCACCCACGACTCGATTGGTCTGGGTGAAGACGGTCCCACGCACCAACCGATTGAGACCCTGGCCAACCTCCGCGCCATCCCGAACCTGCTGGTGATTCGCCCCGGTGACGGTAATGAAACCAGTGGTGCCTACCAGGTCGCGGTGACCAATCGCAAGCGTCCAACGGTGCTGGCGCTCAGCCGCCAGGCAGTGGCCAATCAAGCCAATTCCTCCGCCGCTGCCGTGGCCAAGGGTGGTTACATCTTGGAAGACAGCCAAGGCACGCCCGAGATCATCCTGATAGGCTCCGGCACCGAACTTGACCTTTGTGTCAAAGCAGCGGCCAGCCTGCGTAGCGAAGGTCGCCAAGTGCGGGTGGTTTCGATGCCCTGTATCGAACTTTTCGAAGAGCAGGATTCAGCCTATCGAGAATCCGTCCTGCCCGCTGGCGTGCGTCGTCGCGTTGTAGTCGAAGCCTCCTCCTCGTTTGGCTGGCACAAATACACAGGTTTTGATGGTGCTGTAGTCTCAATCGACCGATTCGGAGCCTCCGCACCGGGACCTCTGTGCATGGAAAAATTCGGCTTTACTGTCGAAAACGTTGTTGCCCAGGCAAAAGCACTCGGATAAAATAGAGTGGGCTCACTCAGGGCAGCCTCAATCATTTTTAAATCTAGATCGATTGTGTCTTAGCGCCCCAACACCACGGGGCGCTTTTACTAGTGTTGAATTTGCATCATGGCGAATAATGTACATACCACAAAGTGCATTTAAACTAGCAATTTCAGCTATCCGAAGACGATAAGTCATGCAGCCGTCTCTACACAGATGGACACGTTCTAGAGCTGTGCCCAACTTGCTGTTAAATGCAGCGCATCTTTTCAGTGCGATGCCAACAAGGAGGGTCAGTCCGGTTGGAGGAAGCATCGCCGAGAAGTTGGAGAATCTGCCCGACTGCCAGCAACGATACAAGTTAAATTCTTGCATGTATGATGACGCGTGAAAGCTTGGTGAACATGCGAGAGTCAATAATTGTTCGGAGTCGATCCGAGCGTCTCGGCGACTACCTCCTGCTTGCAGCATTGGTTGCTGCTTTGCTCGTTTCAGCCTTCTTAATTTTAAAGGATTCTGGCCGACCGCTAGCGCACCCAATGGACCAATCATTTATCTTGCCTGCTGATCTTCGAATCGCAAAGTCTAACGGAAACTGGATTTTTAGATATCCAAACCTAATGTTCTCTGGCGGAGTCTCGCCAAACCTAATCGTAGGACTATACAAGTTGGTTGTTCCTACAAGCCCTGACAATATAAATTGGCATATCAGAATTCTTGCCATGACTTGCTACCTTGGCAGCTCATTTCTTCTAATTCGACAACTGATTGAAACTACTGCGTTGCGTCTTCTGGCACTGACGATTATAGCGACTTCCGGATTCCAATTCATTCAGCCTAGTAATGAGGTTCTGGCTGGTAGCCTCCTAACGTTATTCCTATTTGCAATTTGCGTCCGATGGCCTTTGTGGATAACTGCATTCTTGCTGGCAATGTTCGGACTTGCCAAAGTTGAATTTATAGTTGCTTCCATAGGTATGGCGACTTTTTGGTGGCTCTGGGAGCGCCGTCGTGGCAATCCCCATGCAGTTTGGGCTTTTGCTCTTACGGTCAGTTGGTTGGGCCTGTTGCTGCTGCCCTCCTTGTTCGTTACGGGGTCAAACATTGAACAGTTTGATCGAAGCATGGGGTCCTTCATGCCTACCTACGTTGAGTTATTAATGCCTCATCAGTTCAGCCCCACCAGCCAGCCCATTTATGATGTGGTTGCACAGCTAAAAGCAGGTCAATTTCGTGAATCCACTTCCGTTTTCAAGTTCATCACTCAACATCCACAACTTTACGCAAATTATGTCGGACTTTCTGCAGTTAAAGGCTTGCCCTTCTTTATACATTCTTTTAAACTCATGCTAATCCCCATGGCTTCCGTAGTCTTAATAAAGGCTCAGCGTTTGCGCCCCCTGCTGCTTCTATTGCTACTTGCAGCTTTGCTTACACTGATACCAGCTTGGTTATTGAGCTATATAAGAATTCGCTATCTTATCAAATTCTTTCCGGCTTTCATTGCCCTGGCAATCGCCGGCTGCGAAGAACTCGGGGATTCCCGTTCTTGGGCCAATGTAATGCTTTGGATAAGTGGTATAGGCACGATTTTTTGGCAGCTGATTTATTTCAACGACATATGGGCTAGATCTCACTTTTTTTAGGAGCCAATGGACCCCTGCGAGCTGCCCATAACCTTGAAGCCAGTTCAACACCAAATGCTTCTAGATATCGCATTGTCGAATACGATATCTAGAGTATATTAGTCAAACGCATTATGTCGCCACTGAGCTAGCAGCCAACTCCTGTTCAAGCTTGAGGATGTCTTCGTCCGTGATCTTGGTTTGCATGGGACAATGCTTGGGGCCACACATCGAGCAGAACTCCGCCTGCTTGTAGATGTCGGCCGGCAGGGTTTCGTCGTGGTACTCCCGGGCCCGCTCGGGATCAAGTGACAGCTAGAACTGCTTGTTCCAGTCGAAGGCGTAACGGGCGCGGCTGAGTTCGTCGTTGCGGTCGCGGCCCCCCCCGGGCGGTGGCG
>JBIIJV010000319.1:0-11586 GCA_044233545.1 Cyanobium sp. | reverse complement strand
GATGATTGGAAGGCTGGAATTATATGGACGATTGTCATTGGTTTTTGTCAAGATCCTATTCGTAAGTTGACCCCAGGCCAACCCAGTTTGATGGTCGGATTAGTACTAATTGCCTTTCTGATGTGTGTTCTGTTTATTTATCAACAGCGTGGTCGGCTTGATCTTAGATATCTTTTTTGGACTTCGCCCCAGCTTTTGGATCTTGTTCCATTTTTTGTAATTCTTTTGTTTGCTCAAGCCGCTAACTCATTGGCCCGATTTGGTAGTCCTAGCCTAGTGGCCATTGGTCTATTGTTCTATATTGCTCCTGCGATTGCATTGTGGGTGGGATTTCATATTGGCCGTGATTTGCCCTTTTTGCGTCGAATTATTATTGTTTATTTGATTTTGAGTTCCATTTTCGCTTTTACTGTTCTACTTGACTTTCGTGGGGTTGATATTCCGGCTTTTGAAGAGGTGGGTGCGGGAATTTTGATTACATTTGAAGGCTCTTCTAAGTCTGGTGCTTCAGGGTTTTGGCGAACCAGTGAAATTGCTTCTTGGCATTTAGCAGCGGCAGCTTGTTTCAGTATTATTTTAACATTTTCGGACCGCAAGGTTGGCTGGCAGATGCTTTATATATCTATTGCCGTTATTTTTGCTGTACTTTCTGTTACGACAGGTCGCCGTAAGTCTCAGGTATTAATTGTTGCATTTCTTGGAATATACCTCTTGATTTTCAGCCGTCAAACAAGCCCTGCATCACGAGAGAGAATAATTTTGTCAGTTTTAGGAGGGGCCGGAATTTCCTTCGCTATTGTTTCAATGTTGTTATTGGATATGCTTGGTTCAAATTTTGATATTTTTCTAGATCGTGCAACCACCTCTGCGGACGAAATTGGAGACCGTGTTCAGTCTCAGGGTGTGTCTGCTTTGCTGAGAGGATTCGAAGTGGGCGGTGGACTTGGTTTGGGCTTGGGGGCAGGAACAAATTTAGGAAATTTCAATGCTGGTGCTGACCGCTCTGCCATACGTAGTTTAGGGTTTGTCACCGAAGGAGGAGGCGGAAGACTAATAGTTGAGCTTGGTATTCCAGGAATCCTGCTCATAGGCTGGATTCTTGTTGTTTTTTTACAATTGCTATGGCGTAATTTTAAGCTTATTAGTTTCCTGCCTTCCGAGGATATTGCCTTAATCGCAGGAACTCTATCATTTGGACTTGCCAACATAATTTTCTTCTTTTCTGCGGCTCAGTTGTATACAGATCCCTTTGTTCTTATCGTGTTGGGCGTTTCTATTGGCTCGATATTGTCAGTTCCCGTTCTGGTTTACAGTCGAATGCAACAGCAAAAGTCAAATCACGTTTTGGTTAGGGGGTTTCCTTGAACTATTATTCTAATTCAATTCAGCCTAAAGTTGCTCTCAGCCTAACGGCTTTATTGCTTACTTATAATGAAGAGGCTAATATCGAGCGTGTGTTGGCTGCCCTCCAATGGGTGCCAAGCATTTTCGTGATTGATAGCGGAAGTACCGACCTTACCCTAGAGATACTGGCATCTGATCCTAAGGTAACTACCCTGCACCGCCCTTTTGACAGTTTTGCGGACCAGTGCAACTTCGGCCTTGATCAAATCAAGTCTGAATGGGTACTCAGTCTTGATGCTGATTATGTTGTGACCCCGGCCCTTGCCGAAGAGATCTGTGCCTGCTTTCATGCACCAGGGCCTTTGCTTTTTGCTGGTTTTGCAATACCCTTTCGTTATTGCATTGCCGGCAAACCATTGCGTGGAACTTTGTTGCCGCCTCGCATTTGTTTGTATAGATCTTCTGGTGCCAGATATCGCAATGACGGTCATGGTCATCGAGTCGATGTGCCTGGCAAGGTCGGGCGCCTGCGTCACCCAATCCTTCACGATGACCGCAAGCCCCTAGAAAGGTGGCTTGCTTCCCAATTACGCTATCTAAACATTGAGTCACGAAAACTTCAGACCACCCCCTTGGTCCAACTGTCCATAGCGGACCGTTTGCGCTTGAAAACGCCACTAGCTCCTCTGGCCGCCTTGGTGCTGTGTCTTTTCGTGAATGGAGGCATTCTAGATGGTTGGCAAGGCTGGACCTATGCCTTTCAACGTTGCTATGCCGAAATTCTGCTCAAGCTGATGCTCTTGGAGACCAGGGCCAGGCGCCGAGTTCCAGATCCCATGGTTTTTGATCAACCCAAGCGTTTACGCTCTCCCTGATTCCACGATCAGGGTGTCAATCCTGATCCGGTCCCGATCTCTTTCTCCCCCGTCCTTCGTAACTGATCGATGCCTTCGATCCTGATCACTGGCGGCGCCGGCTTCATCGGTGTCAACTCTGCCCTCCATTTCGCTGCCCTGGGTTGGGATGTGACCGTCCTCGATAATCTTTCCCGCCGAGGCACGGACCAGAACCTGCAATGGCTTCTCGCCCAACATCCCGCCATATGCTTCCAACGCGTCGACATCCGCGATTCAGAGGCCATAGCCGCTGTGGTGAGGGAGTTGCAGCCATCCATGCTTTTGCACCTAGCTGCCCAGGTTGCGGTGACCACGTCCTATACAGATCCGCGCGAAGATTTTGAGATTAATGCCCTCGGCAGTTTCAACGTGATGGAGGCTATCCGTCTCCATGCGCCGGAGTGCTTTGTTCTGTATGCCTCAACCAACAAGGTTTACGGTGGCATGGAGTCTGTGGCCGTCCAACTCGGAGAACACGGCTATGTTTTCAGCGACTTGCCCCTAGGCGTTCCAGAGACCCAGCCTCTTGATTTTCATTCGCCCTACGGTTGTTCGAAGGGTGTTGCTGATCAATACACTATCGATTACGCCCGTATTTACGACCTACGAACCTGTGCATTCCGTCAGTCGTGTATTTACGGGCAACGCCAGTTCGGAATTGAGGATCAGGGTTGGGTGGCCTGGTTCAGTATTGCTTCCCTACTTGATCGTCCAATCACGTTGTATGGTGATGGCTGGCAGACACGGGACGTTCTCAACGTAAGGGATTTAGCCCGTGCTTATGAGGCCGCTTGGGACCATCAAGCAGAGATCAGCGGCCAGGCTTTCAATATTGGTGGTGGACCATCCAACACCCTTTGTCTTCGTGATTTGCTGAGCTTTTTGGAAGAAGAGCTCAAAGTAAGCATCAATCCCCTTTCCGGTGCTTCTCGTCCTGGCGACCAGCCAGTCTTTGTTTGTGACATCCGCAAGGCCCAGGCCCAGCTCCATTGGAGTCCTCAAGTTGGTGTCAGTGACGGTGTTCGTGATTTGATTCGCTGGGTGCGTGACAACAGGGAGCTGTTTTCCTGGCTGAAACCGTGATGGCCATCCTGGAGTCATACGCAGTGCAGACCAGCCCCAGAGACCAGCAAACCCGCATCCCTGGTCGCCCCAAGGCCCTGATCAGCACCATCGAGCCCATTGATGGCGGGGTTCCCACCATGACCCTGTGCATGGCCCAAATTTTGCTGGACCTCGGCATCGAGCCAGTTTTCGCCTGGTACGAACCCTGGAGCCGTCAGCCGTCCCTTTCAGTTCCCCTCCATGGCCTGCCTAGCGGTCGGCAGCCGGGCCTGGTGCGTCGTTTGGTTTACGAAGGGCATCAAGGCCACGGACTCGGGGCTTGGTTGCCAGAGCTCGAATTCACTCACTATCTGCCTAGGCGCCATTGGCGTTCTTTGATCGAGGGTTGCCGTTTTCATCTCAGTGTCACCGGCAACCCCCTCTGCGCAGCCCCCTATGTCCGGCTGGGGCTGCCGTTTTTGGCTTGGGTGGCGACGCCCTGGGAAGCGGACCGGCATCAAAGGGTTCGGGGTTTTTCATTGCCGCGGCGCCTTCTGGATCGGGGCCTTAACGGTCCGGTTTTGCGGCGCCTTGAACGCCAGATTCTGAGGGCCCCCGAGGGCCGCATCCTGGCCCTAAGTCCCTATACCTCCCGTGCCCTTGAGGCAATTGCCGGCCGTCCGATGGCTGGAGTTCTTTTGATGCCCGTTGACCGCTCCATCTTTACCCCGGCCCCGGACTGCCTTCAGCCTTGGAAGGTGGGCTTCGCGGGCCGCTATGCCGACCCCCGCAAGAACATCGAACTCCTCCTCGATGCTGTCCAGATTTTGGTGGCCGCTGGGCGTCCCGTTCAACTCGATTTAGTTGGTGAGATGGACACGACCGTCCTGCAGATGCAACTTCAGCAAAGAGGTCTGGCTGATATCACCCGTTGTCTGCCCACGTTGAATCGCCACGATTTGGCGCAAGTGATGCAGGGGTTTGATGTGTTCGTCATTCCCTCACACCAGGAGGGCCTCTGCATCGCCGCCCTTGAAGCCATGGCCTGTGGCGTTCCCGTGATCAGCACCCGCTGCGGCGGTCCAGAGGATTATGTGAGTCCTGGAGTTAATGGAGATCTGGTGGACAGTGACCCGGTGTCCATGGCGGCGGCGATTACCTCGATGTGCATAGATCGCGCCCATCGCCAGGCCTGTGGAGCGTCGGCGGCTGTCTGGATTGAAACCAACGCCAGCTTGAATGCTGCACGTCAAATTGTGCGCGAGCAGTTAGCAGCCATGGACCCTAATTTTTTCTCCGCCTCGGGGGCCGCCTAAATGTGCGGCATTGCCGGATTATTAGGCCGTTCTGCCGAAGGCTTTGTCGAACGGGTTCGCCCACACCTCGACCATCGAGGTCCCGATGACTCTGGACTTAGGCGTGACGGATCCGCCTGTTTAGTCCACACCCGACTAGCCATAATTGACCTCTCTGCGGCCGGTCACCAGCCGATGGCGTCGACCTGCGGCCGATGGTGGTTGGTCTTTAACGGCGAGATCTATAACCATCAAGAGCTGCGCCAGCAACTTCTTAAAGTGGGTGAGCGTTTCCATGGCAATGGAGATACGGAGGTCCTGCTGGCCTGGATGATCCGCTACGGAATCGAGGGTCTGCGCGATCTAAGGGGCATGTATGCCTTCTGTCTTTACGACACCCTGGAGCGCCGTGCCCTGCTGGCCCGCGATCCCCACGGAATCAAGCCACTTTATTACTGGCAGGGGCCCTCGGGCGAACTGGTTTTTGCCTCAGAACTGCGGGCCCTTCTGGCCAGTGATTTGATGCCCCGCCGCTTGGATCAGGCGGCCCTGGCCGGGTTCCTCAGCGCTGGTTCTGTCGCGGAACCTGCCACCCTGATGGAGGGGGTTTTTCGTCTGCCCGCAGGTTCCGTGGCCCAATGGGGCGCCGGTTCCTTGCGGATCCATCCCTTCGGCCCATTGCCAGAAAGCCTGCCGGCTCCGCGTGGGGACTGGACCCAGGCTGGGGCTGTGGCGCTGGCCCGGTCCGCTTTGGAGGATTCCGTCGCCGCCCACATGGTCAGCGATGTCCGTGTTGGGCTTTTTCTCAGTGGGGGTCTTGATTCTGCTGCCATACTTGCCCTTGCTCCCCGCGGACTGCATACCTTCACGATTGGATTTGACGATGCCGGCGCTGCCGGTTTCGATGAATCCGAGCCTGCGGAGCGCATTTCTTCCCATTTCGGCGGTGTGCACACGCTTCTTAAGCTTTCTGCCAGTCAGGCGAGGGATTGGTTGCCCGAATTCTTGGCCAGTCAGGATCAACCTTCTCTCGATGGCTACAACACCTGGTGTGTTTCCCGTCTGGCCCATGAGCAGGGGTTGAAGGTGGCCCTATCAGGCCTTGGTGGCGATGAATTGTTTGGGGGATATCCCAGTTTTCGGATGGTTCCCCGCCTGCGGCGTTGGCGCCGTCGCCTCGGCCCTGCGGGCCCGGTGGGGGCGGCCGTGATGCGTCACGGGCCTGGCGGCCATCAACACCGGCGTCAACGCCTGGCGGACTTGCTGGAGTCACCTGCGTCTATGGCTCGTGCCTATCGCTGTGTGCGGTCCCTTTTCACCTCACGGGAAGTCAACCAGTTATTGACCCATTGGGGTCTCCAGTCTGAGAGTGCCGGTGTGGGGACTGCTCTGCAGGAGCCGCCACCAGGTTCCGATCGTGATGCAGTGGCCTGGCTTGAGGGCACTCGCTACCTCCGCAACCAGCTTCTACCCGACAGCGATGTCATGGCGATGGCAGCGGCCCTAGAACTTCGGCTTCCCTTTGTCGATGCCCGTCTTCAGACTGCCCTGGCTCCCATTCCCGCCTCGCTGCGGTTAGCTCCCGGTAAGGGCCTCCTGCAGCAAGCCGTGCCGGAATTGCCCGAGTGGTTCAGGCAGCGGCCCAAACAGGGTTTCCGCTTCCCGTTTCAGTTATGGCTCGATGACCCATCATCCCGACTTACTCTGCGCCTGCCAGGTACCCCGGCTGGCCTGGATCTTGCGCCCTGGTACCGCCGCTGGAGCCTGATGGTGCTCGAGCAGTGGCTCCGCCAACACCTTGCGATCGAACTGCCCTTGTCATGACCCTGATTCTCGGCATCAATGCTTTCCACGCCGACGCTGCCGCTGCTTTGATCCGTGATGGAGAGATCCTTGGCGCTGCTGAGGAGGAGCGCTTTCGTCGCATCAAACATTGGGCGGGCTTTCCCAGTGAGGCCATCCGTTGGTGTTTGGAGGATGGGGGCGTGCGTTTTGAAGATTTAGATCACATCGCCATCAATTCCTTCCCAGGTGCCCATCGTTGGCGCAAGATCGCTTACACGTTTGCCAGCCGTCCCGATCCTCGGTTTCTCTGGAGCCGTTGGCGCAATAAACGGGAACGGTCGGGCCTGGCCCAGCAACTCGCCACCGCATTTCCCGGTCAGCCATTGCGAGCCAAGCTCCATTTTGTCGAACATCACCGCGCCCATCTGGCTTCTGCCTATTACGCCTCCTCTTTTCAGGAGGCCGCTGTGGTGTCTGTAGACGGTTTCGGAGATTTCGCCAGCGGAGCCTGGGGTTTTGGTAAAGGAACTGAGTTAACCATTGACGGTCAGATTTATTTTCCCCATTCTTTGGGTGCTTTCTATACGGCAATCACCCAGTTTCTAGGCTTTCCCCACTATGGTGATGAATACAAGGTCATGGGTCTTGCCCCCTATGGCCAGCCCAGTTGGCTTCCTCAGATGAGGAAGTTGGTGAGGTTGCAGGAAGATGGTACCTACAACCTCGATCTGACCTACTTCCAGCATGCTGGCCAGAATTTGCCCCACCAATGGAGCCACGGCATTCCTGAGGTGGGCCGCCATTGGAGTTCTGCTTTGGAGAACCTGCTGGGGCCGGCCCGTAGATCGGACGAGCCCCTCGATCAACGCCATAAGGACATCGCTCGATCGGCGCAAGCGATGTATGAAGAAGCGTTTTTCCACCTCCTGCGTTCGCTGCATCGACTCCATCCCAGCGACAACCTCTGTATAGCCGGGGGTTGTGGGGCCAATTCGGTGGCCAATGGCAAGGTAACCGTGGCCACCCCCTTTCGTCAGGTCTATGTGCAGGCAGCTGCCGGGGACGCTGGCGGCGCCTTGGGGGCGGCTCTTGAAGTATGGAATCGCCAGGGCCAAGTCTCCCGCAGTCGCCCTATGGCCACGGCCTACCTAGGCAGTCGCCCTACCCCAGGGGCCATCGAGACACTGCTTGCGGAACCCGCCTCAAGTTCGGCTCTGGCAGCTGCGGGTTGTTCCATCCAGACTCTCTCGGATGGGCAAATTTGCTCAGCAGTGGCTGGCGCCATCAGTGAGGGACTCGTGATCGGCTGGTTCCAAGGCAGGATGGAATGGGGTCCTAGGGCCCTTGGTCACCGCTCGATCCTGGGGGATCCACGGCGGGCTGACATGAAGGACATTCTCAATCTCAAGATCAAACGACGCGAGTCCTTTCGCCCCTTTGCTCCCTCGGTTCTTCGGGAAGCTGTTTCGGAATGGTTCAGTCTTGATGGCGATGTGCCTTTCATGATGCAGGTGTATCCGATTCGGGAGGACAAGCGTCCTCTAATCCCGGCTGTCACCCATGTCGATGGCACGGGTCGCTTGCAAACGGTGACCGAGGCTGATAACGGCCGTTATTATCGCTTGATTCGTGCTTTCCGTGACCTCACTGGAGTGCCGATGGTTCTGAACACTTCGTTTAATGAAAACGAACCGATTGTCTGTACCCCTTCTCAGGCTCTCGATTGTTTTCTGCGCACTAAAATGGATCTTCTCGTCCTCGATGATGTATTGATTCGCCGGCGCGGCTAATGGCTTCGTCTGCCGGCTTTCCCTCTATGTCGATTGTTGTCGTTGTACCAACTCTCGATTCCTATCTATTACTGCCGCGGCTGGTTGCCTCTCTGCAGCAACAAACTTGGCCTCATTGGAGCGTCATGTTTATCGATGGTCCCAGTCAGCCTGCACACCGCAGCTGGATCGAGGATCTTTGTGCCCTTGATCCCCGCTTTCAATGGCGTCCTCAGGATCCAACCGAGCCTGGAATCTTCGGTGCGATGAATCTAGGTTTCGCTCTGGCGATCCATCCGAAGACCTGGCTGTTGTTCTGGGGGAGTGATGACTGGGCCGCCTCTCCCCAGGTCTTCGAGAAGATGGTAAAAGTACTGCAGGCGGCCTGGAGTCGGGGCGGCGATCCCGATCTCTTGGTCGCGACGGGCCGTTATGTCAAGCCCACCGATGCCGCCGCTGTAACCACGTCAACCCTGGGGCGTCGCAGTGTCTTTCGCTGGAATCACTCCTTTCGCCGCTCCCTATTTCTCGGCTCCACGCCACCCCATCAAGCCAGCCTCATCGGTCCTGGGGCCCGTCAGTATCTTGCACGCTATGCGGCTGGTTTTCAGCTTTCCGCCGATCTTGATTACTTTCTCCAGCTTTCACGTTGGCCCGATCTTGAGGTCGAATGCATCGACCTTGAACTAGTGCATATGCAGTCGGGTGGGGTGAGTGGCCGCGAATCGCGAAGGCGTTTTAAGGAGGTACGCCTTGCTTATACCAGGGCATTTGGTTGGCTTTGGTGGCTGCCTTATGGATTGCGCTATGCCCAACGTTTAGGTAGTATATTAAAACAATGACTGATGTTCTGCTCTTCGGCGCGACCAGCCCATCGGGTCTTGCATTCCTTCAGACAGCAGGATACCTGTCGGTCACAGTCGCCGGCCGGCGTCGGCCGCAATACTTTGACGATTGGCCCTTCCAGCTATGTGATCTGCGGACAGCCGATTCGCTAGATCAACCACTTGAAGGAATTTTGGTCAGTTTTGCCCCCCTATGGGAACTCGCCCCTTTCTTGGCGAGGTTGGCGGAGCAGCGCCCGGGGCAAATCGCCGGAGTCAGGGGTGTTGTTGCCTGTTCTTCCTCTTCGGTGATCACAAAACGCTTTGCCTTCAATCGCTACGATCGTGATTTGGTGCAGCGTCTGAGCGCTTCTCAAGATAGTTTGATGCGTACATGTAAAGATCTGGGACTGCCCTGCACGATTGTTGCACCGACCTTGATCTACGGCAGGGTCGGGGCCCTTGGCGACCGCAACCTGAGTCAGCTGCTGCAATGGATGCGTAGATTTCCATTGTTGCCTGTACCAGCCAACACCGGATTACGCCAGCCCATCCATGCCAGTCAGCTGGCAGCTGTGGTTCGAACACTCGTCATGGCCTTGGGTCGCCAAATCGATGGAGCTCCGACGAGTGAGATAATCGCGGTAGGTGGAGATGACACCATTACCTATCACGAACTACTGCTACGTCTCCAACAACAATGTGAAGCGTCTGATCGGGCCCGGGGCTG
The DNA here is from genome assembly GCA_044233545.1 of Cyanobium sp. Taxonomy (GTDB): domain Bacteria; phylum Cyanobacteriota; class Cyanobacteriia; order PCC-6307; family Cyanobiaceae; genus Cyanobium. Next base: position 1,899 of record JBIIJV010000319.1, on the reverse strand, counting down.
TCGACTACTCTCCATGCCTAGCTGGCTGTTCCGTGTTTTAGCGGCCCCCCTCCTGCTGGCGGCGCCCAAAGGCTTCGAAGCTGTGATGCGGATGCAGGTTGATCTTGCCGGTTTTCTCCCTTCCCATCGACTTGTTGGTGAGGATCCGCGATCTTTTCCAGTTCTGCCCGTTTAGCGTTGAGGCGTGTCTTCTTCCTGCGTCTGCTGTTGCCAGGCTTGGGGCTGGGATTCCTCCTATGGTGGTTGTGGCCCTGGAGTCCCATGCCGACAACAGCAGGCGGACTCCAGGTCATCACTGTTTTTGTCGAGGATCCCTGGCGTACCTTCAGTGCCATCCAACTGCATCAAAGACGGCCGGGCTCGATTCTGGTTATGCAAGGATCTCCAAGATTTCAGGAGATTAACCACAGTCAACTAGTGCGTTATGGGCAGTGGCCACCTGAGATGAAGCCTCCAGTGATCCTCACCGCAGGTTGCGACACCTTTGGTCAGTTGACTACTCTCGCTCTCTGGTTGAGTGATCAACCAGTCCGAGGTGATGTGACTATTGTTACCAGTCCGGCCCATCTTGGGCGGTCCCTGGCGATTGGTCGCATCGTTTTGGGTTCCCTGGGGTGGTCGGTTACCGGGGTCGCCGCTGTCACGGGAGATAATCGTCCCGAAAACCACCTGCGAACCCTCCGTGACCAGATCCGCGCCCAGATCTGGCGATCTACCCGCTGGAATCCCATCCCTGTGAATCGTCCCTGTCTGTGACTCTGCCCGCTGCGCTGCTTCTATTCCTTTCAGGATTGCTGTCCTGGTTGTTGCTTTGGTGGCTCGTCCCGGTGCTGAGCAAGCGCCTTCCTGACATCCCCAATGCCCGAAGTTCGCATCGCTCCCCGACTCCTCGCGGTGGCGGCCTGGCCTTTGTTGTTGTAGCAACTCTACTGACCCCATTGTTTGCGAAAGGAACCACTGCTTGGATTCCTGTGGTTTGCGCCCCACTGGCCCTGGTTGGGGTTCTGGATGACCGTTTTGATTTGCCAGCTTTATGGCGCTATCTAGCTCAAATCTTCACAGCGATGGCTCTAATAGCAATGGCCACTTTGCCTATGCCCTTGTGGAGCTTGCCCTTGGTATTAATAACGGTCACCGCTATTATCAATTTTTTCAATTTCATGGATGGTCTTGATGGCCTTGTATCGAGTTGTGGTGCTGTCTTGATGTTGGCATCGGGCCAATGGATTCTTGCCGGTGCACTTTTGGGATTTTTGCTTTGGAATTGGAGTCCAGCCCGAATTTTCATGGGCGATGTAGGAAGCACATATTTAGGAGCGGTTTTTGCAGGGCTAGTTCTACAGAGGCAGCAACCCCTTCAAGCCCTACTGCTTTTATTGGTCGCCACGCCCCTCTTGGCTGATGCGTTTATTTGTGTCTTGAGGCGTTGGCACGCTGGTCAGCAAATTTTTCAGGCCCATCGTTTGCATCTTTACCAACGTCTTCATAGCGCTGGCTGGCCCCATGCCAGGGTGAGTCTTCTTTACTTGCTTATGATCACTTTGTTGGCTTTTGGTCTTTTCTACGCTCTGCCTTTGTCAACTATGGCGGGGGCCGTGCTTGCGGTACTTGGACTTGGATTGTGGCTGGATCAAAGGCAAGCAGCTTCCTTTTCAGGTTCAGCCGCAAAGGAAGCATGCTAGAGTATTTAAAAATTGCATTTGCTTGCAAAGCCGCTCCCTAGCTACCTAACTTTGACAAACAGTTTGGCTTCACATATTTTCATAATTTATTCCAGCCGCCGATACCGATCCTTTTGTAGTATTTCAACCTGTTTTTTATTATCTCTATAAAGTCATTGTATTAATTACTCCCATGTCCTTCAACTTTCTCCCCCCAACAGTCGAGTCGTTAGAGTCG
>JBIIJV010000318.1:0-16234 GCA_044233545.1 Cyanobium sp. | reverse complement strand
GGTCTTGCTGCGGCGTTTGGTTCTGCTTGGTTTTGACAGTTTACTAATTGTTATTGCATTTCTTGGTTCACTGCTTTTGGTAAGATCGCCAGAAACCCTTTTTATAGCTACTTCTAAGCTTCTTCCTGTTGCAGTTGCAAGTGGTCTTTCGGTCTTACTTTTTTCGGGTTGGTATCGAGGTTTAACTCGTTACGCCGGTAGTCATTCTCTCTACGGGTTGATTCCAAGAACTGCGTCAATGGTTGCATTTATGATGGCCTTCAGTTTTTTATTAGCTATCAAGTTGCCGCTTGGTTCTTGGTTTCTATACTGGACTTTCTTTACCGGTGGAGCGATCACCACTCGAATTTTAATGCGTGATTTACTAATTCAGCAATTATCACGTCAAAATCTCACTCAGTCTACTGAACTTGGCAATAACGCAACTATGATTTATGGCGCCGGTTCGTTTGGTATGGAGTTATTTACTGCCCTTCGAAATGATCCAAGATTTCGTATAATTGGCTTCTTAGACGATGATTCGGTCTTGCATGGACGGACTCTCCAGAATCTAAGCATAGACAATCCTGCTAGATTGCCAACACTCATTGAGCGTCACAATATACGTAAAATACTCTTGGCATTGCCTTCAATATCAAGAGCTCGTAAACGTTTATTAGTCGATCAGTTAACTCATTCTGGACTTGAGGTCCTTTCAATCCCCTCCCTATCTCAGTTGGCGGGAAGGGAGAGAATTGTTAGCGATCTTCAAACTGTTGCTATTGAAGACCTGCTGGGGCGTGAACCGTCTATACCTGATCCATTGCTTCTAAAAGCAAGTGTAGTTGGGAAGGTAGTTCTCGTAACGGGAGCTGGGGGTTCGATCGGAAGCGAGCTTTGTCGTCAAATCGTCTCATTGGGTGCATCAAAGTTACTTTTATTTGAACAAAATGAATTTTCGCTTTATGCCATAGACAATGAGTTACGGTCCATGAATAAATCAGGTTTTATCTATCCCATTCTAGGAGATGTGAGCAATACGACACCTTTAGCAGCACTTTGTGTTAAACACGGTGTACAAACCTTGTTCCATGCTGCAGCATACAAGCATGTTCCTATGGTAGAATCAAATATCTGTGCAGGTGTATCAAACAATATACGCTCGACCCGATCCGTTATTGATGCTGTTCTTTTAGCTAGAGTTGAAAGGCTAACACTTATTTCTACAGATAAAGCAGTGAGGCCAACCAATGCCATGGGAGCAAGCAAACGCATTTGTGAAATGATGATTCAATCTGCTGCGTCCTCTTGTGGACCTGATGGTCCAGTTATGGCAATGGTAAGGTTTGGTAATGTGCTGGGATCTTCTGGATCAGTCATTCCATTGTTCCACAAACAGATCTCTGCGGGTGGACCAGTAACTGTCACCCACCCGGCAGTTACTCGCTATTTTATGACAATCCCTGAAGCTGTTCAATTAGTATTACAGGCCACCGGAATGGCAAAAGGTGGTGATCTCTTCCTTCTTGATATGGGTGAACCTGTGCGAATTGCTGATCTTGCTCGTCAAATGATAGAACTGTCTGGTCTTCGTTTACGAGATAAACAGAATCCGGATGGTGATGTTTGTATTGAATATACAGGGCTTAGGCCAGGCGAAAAATTATATGAAGAACTTTTGATTGATACTCGAGATCAACCTACTAGTCATCCTCTTATTCGACGAGCTTGTGAACCGAATCCTTCCGATCTTCATCTACTTCCCCTTTTAAATGAGCTTGAAAATGCCCTAAGTCGATGGGATGATAAAGAAACATCAGAATTGCTTGTGAGGCTTGTGCCAGAGTACAATAGAGATAACCGCTCGCAAGGATTCGTATAAATGGATTTTTCTTCAATGCCAAACCTCCTCAAGTCATCATTTGAGCGTTATGTCCCACCACTCACTGCTCGTAACGCTTGGCTTATTATTGCAGCTACTGTTGCAATCCAGAATATTGTTGTATTTCATACCAGTCAAAATGATTCAATGACCGTATTTGCTCTTCTTATTTGGGGTGGTGCGCTTATATGTATGGAAGATCTTATTGATAAATTACACCCATCACCTAATCCTTTTGTAGCTATTTTTGCTTCGGCAATTTTGTTGTTTGTGTTGTTTAGAACTTCTCTTGTTTTGCATTCTGATGGTGTTCTTTTTCTTTTACCACCAGTAGCTGCTTTTGCTCTTGTCCTTTTGGTAAGTGAACCCCGAGCAATTTATAAGTTCAGAGATTCATTGTTATGCATGTTATTGTTTCCTGCAAACGTATTACTTATTCGAATCATTCCTGAAGTGCCCCTGAGTTTGTTGACCGCTAAGCTTGCTGCCTTTTGGTTGTCTATTTTAGGACTTGATCCAATTGTTAATGGTCGAGATGTTTTTCTCAAGGGGGGAGGGGTAACTGTCTTAGGTTCTTGTAATGGTCTTGATATGATTGCTCAAGTGACTTGTATTTCAATTATCTTCTTACTTGCGTTTCGATTGCGATCTATATTTTCGCGTTTTTTAATTCTTTCCTTAGCACCTTTGATTGGATTTCTCTCAAATACTATTCGAATTGCTTTGCTTACAATTTTTAGCGCTAATGGATCGGGTAAGGGTTATGGATTTTGGTTTGATTTTTTTCACAAGGACACTGGATCTTTGATTTTTTCAGGTTTAGCTGTTTTCATTTTTGGTTCGATTTACATGAGATTACTTGAACATGAGCTTGGACCCGAATCTCTCACTTATGAATCAGTTCAAGATTTTACCTCTAACCAAGATAAATGAAAATAATTAATCTTCAAAAATTTTATTGCATTCTGGCCATTGTTTCAACCTTTGCAGTGATCCAGTCAATGCTATTCCCTAGATCGCCTCAGGCCTCCCGAATTTCTTCAGAAAAACTAGATCGTTTTATCTCGAAAGTTGCTACTAATGGAAATTCTATTAATACTACTATCTTAAAACCTGATCATTCTGACTATAATGCCTCTCACTCTTCGATTGTTAATCTTAAGATTAATTCAAGCTCTAACTTGATTTTGACTAATGTCCAAGTAAGAGAACGACCTGATTTTAGTCTATCTTTTATTACTGACTCAATTAAATTACTTAAAATGAATCCTTCAGCAAAGCAAATTAATCAACCTCCTCGTTCTCTTTCTGAGCAAACCAAGACAGGAACGACTTTTCAGACCTGTTTTGTTTCAGATAATCCCTCGCCATCAAGTTTTGGCTTCAGTCAAGATCAACTGAGTTTGGCAGTAGATCAAACTAAATCTACCGAGGATAATCTTGTCCTTAAACGTTTTTTGGGTTTCAGCCCAAGCCGTCGTTATCAATGCATGCTAGTCACACTTAAATCATCTTTGCCTCGCCAAGAAAGCTACCAGTTATGGCTTGATCTTCTTACTAAGCTTCAAATTGCTTTCAATCAAACAAATTAGTCATCATGTTATTTTGGAATAAGCGTCAAAAAAATTTAAGCAATCAAAGTAAGCCTGTTTCGCCTGAGGATCTTTTATATAGTCAACCTTTACCATATAGTTGGATATTGAATCATCAGTTAGCCATAGGACCAATGCCTAGAAGATCATTTCAATGGAAGCAATTAGAAGATATAGGATTTAAGACCAGATTTAGTTGCTGCTATCCTCATGAAAATGTTTTTGCACCGATTCCAAGCGATTGGTCATCGGCGAATATTTCTTTGCCTGATCACCGACAACAAGAATTATTAGATATTGATAAACTTACATTAGCTTTAACCACTGCAGAGCAGTTAGTCTTAACGTCTGCACCTGTTTACCTTCATTGCTTTGCTGGACAAGAAAGATCTTCTTTGTTAGCAGTGGGATTAACTTCAAAATTTAAAAATATTGATGTCTTTTCAGCCTTGGAATGGGTTAGAAGATGTCATCCAAGTGCGGCACCAAGTTATGAGTACCTTGAAATGCTTGAAAAAATTTTATAAATTATTTAAGTATAGATTCAAGATATCAAATTTTTGTCTCAGTATTTTAGTTTTGTCCTCTACGGAAAATCTTTGACATCCAATTACTTTTGTCAGTCTTTTTAGATTTTTTAATAAGTGTAGATTTAGATTGATCATGACTGATTGATTTTGAAGTGTCTGATGTATGTTCTTTGTCTTTCTCATTGCTAGTTACTTCCGCATTGATATAACGTCCAATTCCAGCATTTTTATTGGCGTAGCTATCCGTATAGGCATAAGCATAGTGGTAATAATATCCATATTCATAGCCATAATCATTGAGGCGGCTTGGGAAATTAACTTGATTGCATATTATGCCTAACAGATCAACACCAGTTGCCTTGATACGACGTGATGCTTGTGGGGCAAGAATACGACTTGCTTTACCAAGGCCAATCAGAAAAAGAATGCCATCCAGTTTTTCTCCCAATAGAATTGGATCGGAAAGCATTGAACATGGTGGTGTATCAAAGAGAATTATGTCATAGTCTGTCATTGCTCTTAACTCATTAACCACCTCGGCACACCTGTTTGAATTCAGAAGTTTTGCAGGATCTGGTGGCTTAGGACCGGCCGGGAGCACATCAAGATTGTCTTGAATTTTAATTACTAGAGAGCTAATTGAGACATTTGAGTTAGATAGAATGGAAGAAAAGCCTTCTTCGCCGGAAGCAATGCCAAAATATCGTGTTTGCATTGGCAAGCGCATGTCAGCATCTACAACGAGAACTTTTAAGCCAAGGTCTGATAGTGTACGTGCAAAAATACAAACTGATGTTGATTTACCTTCTCCCTGACTTGAGGATGTAACGCCTACTAGTCTGATGTTATGATCAGCTCTTAATAGGCGGAAGGTTGTGAAGAGGCTTCGCAAGGATTCTTTGATTGCGAATCTTTCACTGGCAGACATCTTGGATATGCTTGTAGAAATATCTATTCCAGGCTCTAAAGGTAGATACGGAATTAGGCCCAATACAGGCACCTGTAATTCTTTTTCAACCTCCATGGGAGTATGGTAAACATTATCTGTTTTTTCACGAAGCATTGCAGCCCCTACGCCAGAAAGCAATCCAAGTAATAGTGCTTGAAGAATACTTCTTTTAATGTCAGGCTGTACAGGGGTTTCTCCAAAAGTAGGCGGAGATATGATTTGCCAAGGAGTAACAAAGCGTGAACGTTCAAGCCTGAAATTTTCTCTAGCTCTAAGATACGATGTGTAATTGTTTCTTGCGTCGGCTAGCCTTGATACAATTTTTTCATATTCTTTTAAGATTTTAGGACTATTTTTGAAATTGCGATTGTATAGCATGATTTGTCTATTCACTTCGTCTTGCTGAGACTTATTGGAAAACAACCTAGCGCGGATAGCATCTGCTTTTTGTGATTCTACAACCGGGAGAAGTGCATTTTTTCTGGCTAGAATTGATTGAACAATAGGCGAGTCTTCTTTGTAGGTTGCTCGAGCTTGGGCGAGTTGCGTCTCGAACTCATTAAGCTGGTCTGAAGGTGTCTTGACTTGATCTGTATTCCCGTCTGTTTTTTCTTGTCTGCCTGGAATAAGTGTGCTATTTTCACCTAATTGGTTAAGGGCGGATGGGGCGCCACTCGGAATAAATGAGAGTTGGCCTGACTTGACAGAGTTGAGATTACTTTCTAGTTGGGCCTGCTCAAGTTGTAGTTTTTGCCACTCATTGGCGAGATCATTACGGCGCGTTTCAATTGTGGATACCATGGCAAGTGGATCCATCATTTTATTGGTTTCACGGAAGTTGCTGAGTTCGTTTTCTAGTGTGGCTACTTCCCGTAAAATTGCGGGAGCTTGTTGGTCTAGATATTTGACACCTGAATTGAGAGTTGCTTGGCGCTGGGAGAGAGAAAAAGCTACATAGTCGTTGGCTAATGCGGAAAGCACCGCTTTGCCTTTTGTCGGATCTGGCCAGCGCAGATCGACTTGAATGACGTTTTGAACGCCTGCCGTATCCATACTGAGATTTTTAACAATCTCTTCGTTCGATAAACCAAGTCTAGTTGCGACGGGGGAAGTTAAAAAGGGGCTGCGTAAGAGCACCATCAGGCTGGGGACATCAATTTTTTGCTTATATCTTGCAACTGCTTCTATCTTGCCTCCGTCCCCTGCTACTGGTGAATTACTTTCATCAAATGGGCTGCTTATTTGCAGCATGAAGGATCCTTGGTAAACAGGGCTGAATATGCGTTCTCGAATTGTATTCAGGGCTAGGGCGCCAGAGACAAGTGCGGAAGTGAAAAGAAAAAGGGTTTGTCTGCGCTTGATAGTGCGCAGCAAGTTTTGAATACCACTTTCTTTGCTTTCGCCAGAAAATGGCGATAAGCCTTGTTGACCTTGCTCTGCAGGTCCGTTTTCCATGCCTGGAGTACCCAGGGGTACAAGTCCACCCAACGTTGGGTCACCCCCAGGTGCTGGAAGCAGGGGCGCACCGGCTCGGGTCACGGCAGATCGTCTCAGATGTTCTGATAATAGGACCAATGCAGAGCCTTAAGGCTTCGTTGGTGACCGGTTTTGCTTTCGGGCCTAGGACTCCCCAGTCTGTATCGGTTAAGGTTCCTAGACGAACTTGCGCTTTTCGTGCGGAATTCCAGTCTTGACAACCAGTTTCCGATCTCCTTCCTCGGCTCACCTTGGCCTCGGCAGCATGGCTTCAGGCGCTTGGCGGTCCTTTCTGCGAGCGCTTCCTTTGTGGCCTCGCCCGTTGGCCTCTTTGCGGCTCCATTGGCAGGATCATTGGCTGCTGCAGATCCAGGCAACCCGAACTCGTATGTTCAAATCAAACCGGAGCCGATACCCAAGTCATCAGGGCCTGTTTTGTTGGATCGAAACCAGTCGCCTGGGCCGATGCCAATGGTTGAGAGATCGCTTTCGCTTCCGGAGCTTTACAGTGATCTTTACACTTTAGGTCCTGGTGATGTATTACAGCTTACTTTTTTGGACCCGGAAGCCAAGTCTCTTAACGGTGCCTTCGGTATTTTGGCTGATGGAACCACTACACTGCCACTAGTTGGTTCTGTCCAGCTGATTGGCCTCACCATTGGTCAGGCAACACGTTGGTTGAGCTCTCTATACGCCAAACAGTTAGTTCGTCCTCAGTTAACTCTGACTCTCACAACTCCCAGGCCAGTAAAGGTCACCATTGTTGGGGAGGTTTCCCGTCCAGGTCTTTACCCTCTTGGTTCTTTCTCCAATCCAGTTGAGGCCATTCAAACCGCTGGCGGGGTGACGGTTAATGCTGATGTTCGCAATATTCTTTTGCGGCGACTTGCTGGTAAAGCGGGGGCTCAAAAAGAGACAACTCTAAACCTTGCAGACCTTTTTGCTAATGGTAATCAACTGCAAAATCCGGTGTTGTTCGATGGAGATACTATAATAGTATCTCGTGCCTTACAGCCCATCCCCGAGGAAGTATTGGCGATTGGCCAAACCAATCTGGCTCCACCCACAATCAATGTTACCGTGATTGGTGAGGTTAAGACACCTGGAACCGTCGCCTTGCCTGCCAACACCCCTCTCATTGAAGCCCTATTCAGATCTGGAGGGTTGATTCGACGTCGCGCTCAGAAGAACCATATTGAACTGGTGCGCTTCAACCGTAACGGCACCACGACTCGCCAGATTTTTTCTTATAAGGATGATCTATCTGTTTCTAACCTGACTAACCCACCCTTGCGAAATGGTGATACAATAATTGTGCGCAGTAACCTTTATGGCAAAACTCTCACGTTTTTGAACGACCTAGCCGAGCCGTTGGGAGCGCTTAACAGTATATTGAACTATGCAAACTACTGGAATTATTGGAATAACAACAATGGCCGCTGATCTTTCGTTTAATTTTTCAACTTCTATTTAGTCTCCATGGAACCCTACCGCCAGCCCGTTAACACTAAGGCCGTTGCTTGGGCCTTACTATCACAATCCCTTTGGCTACCCCTCGTAGGTATCGATTTCCACGACCGCTGGCAAGCGGACTCTCGTCGATCCCGTCCCCTCGTGCTTCCCCAGGCCGAGTTGGCGGCGTCCCTGCCCCCCTCTCCTTTACTTAATCCTGCTGATCTGGCTCGCCTTGCCCCCGATGGCAGATCCAAATCTCCTGCCCGTGGATTTTTGCTTGGGGCTTCCTCTCCAGCAGCCCATGCCCAGGTGGGTCATCTTCTTGATGGGGCTAACGACTCTGTTCAAGCTGGCCAGGACGCGATCACCCGTCGACCGTTCAAGGTCGCTTTGCAATCCTTCCCCGCGACCTCAGGTGCTCCCCGATCCCCAGCTAAGGGTTCCTTCGCCAGCGCCACTGGCTACGACCTGTTGCAACGTTCGTTTACGCCTGCAGAGCTCTTGGGGGGAGCTTTAACTTTGGGTGATTTGCAGACCGAGCCGATCCCTGCGGTCGCCCTTTCCGAAAGGGCCCGTCTGGCCCGTTCTTCGGACCCGCTCGCTCCCCTACCCCAGGCCTGGCGTGAACCGATGCGTCGCGCTCTCAACGCCATCAATATGCCCTCGCCCCTGCAGCCCGCCGCCCAGTTGGAGGCAGCCCGCGTGGTGCACGTGCCTTCGCTGAAGGTTTCACGTGCTATCGCAGTGCCTTTGGCGCTGCAGTCAGACGGCAGCGTTGACCTGCTGTCAAAACCGGAAGACCCGGCGGTCCTCGAGGCAATCCGCGGCTGGAGTGGCCGTCAAGATCCCCCTGCCTTGGGTCGTGTTGCTCCCGCCATCGTGCATGTCGAACCCCTCAAGGAGCTGCCGCCGCTGAGATCGACGGCTGGCAAGGCCCAGCCTGCGGCCTATGCTTCTGGCCCCATTTTGTCGACTAATCAAGCACCTGCTGCCCCCAACTCGCCACTCCCTGCGGTTGCACCCACGCCTACGTCTTCGGCCCCTGCGCCTTCAGCCGCTGTCCCTCCAGTCTCTGAACTCCGTGGGGAGACCCTTGCGCCCCAACCGCCAGAGTCGGCGGCAGCCCCTAGTGTGGCCCCGCAATCCGTAGCCCCTTCAGCTCTTCCTTCGGCTGCTGTGGTTCCAGCACCTGAAGTGGCTCCGGCCACGGCCCCTAGTGTCCCCCAGGCCGCATCACCGGCACCATCTACTCTCCAGCCTGCTTCGTGATTTTCCGCTCTCCTGTTGCCAAGTTGACTGTGCCTGTTGCTGTGGTCTTGGCGGTGACCCCACCGGTCTTTGCCCAGGGCCTCCAACCCTTGGCACCTTGGCGCCAGGTGGCCCCCCAGGCCCCTGCAGCCTCCTGGACCCCCCTTGCTGACCGGCGAGCCAACTCCCTGGCCTGGCGGCCTGTGTCTCCGTATGAAGTACTACCGCCAGCCCAGCAACCAGAAGCGGCTGCTGAAACTGCCAGTCCATTGGTAGACCCTGCAACGCAACCTGGGCCAATTTTTGGCATTGGAACCGGATACCACGGCTTTGCTGGTGATCGCCCCAGTCCTGTGCTGACTGGGCGCCTTGGCTATGCCTTCGGTGAAGAATTTGGGATTTCCCTACGGCCAACTTATATTTTCTTGAACAGAGACCTGCAGGGGGTTGATAACAGTGACGGAGCCTTTCAGTTGCCCCTCACGCTTGATTTGTTCCCTCGCGCGATCATTTCTCCCTATTTCGGGGCTGGCCTGGCCACCAATACTGATACAAGCAATACAACCGATGCCATGCTCACGGGTGGTTTTGATCTAAATCTAGTGCGCCATTTGACCCTGGGTTTTAATGTAAACTATGTGTTTCAATCGGCGCTTAACGACACTGATTGGGAAGCAATGGCTTTGCTTTATTTTCGCTTTTAGTTTTTATTTGTGTACTGTTTGAATATTAAGCTATTATCATTCTTGCCTATGTTTAGACTTCGGCCACTGCCTCGATTGCAGCAGCAATTTGATCACGTTGTTCGGCGTCGTAGCCCCATCGCTCCAGAAAATCTACGTCTTGCCCTTCGCCCCGGGTGCCGGCCAGCAGCGATTCGAGTCGCAGCTTGACCAGATTGGGTTCCAGTAAGCGCAGCAAGCTGCGGCTGCGCTCAGTGACCCGTTGGGAGGCCTGGGCTGACACCCCGTCTTGGTTGCGCTCATGATGCACGGCCATTGCTGTACCCATGGCCAGATTTTTGGCTGTGAGATCGACAACCCCCTCTCCCGCCAGGCGCAGGCACTGGATCAGGGCCTCGGGCATGCGGTCCATCAAGGGCCCTTCACCTGCCATCGCCACCACAAAGAAACCCCTCGCCCCATCGCGGCTCGCAACCAAATCCCCGACCCGCTCGGCCAAAACCTCATCGCTCAACTCATCCTGTTCCCATTCCTCCAGCCACTGGCTGGCTAGAGCCATGGCTGCTTGAAAGCCGATGGGCTTCGCCAGGGGGTGGTCTCCATGGCTGGGGTCGCTGCTCAGGGGGTTGCTCATGGGCTGCCAGAGGGGGGCTGGTCGGGACGGCAGCCCTTGGGGCTGTCAATGTTGAGGATATGGATTCCACCCTCCCTGTTGCCAGCTCCAACGAATTCCGTTCTGGGTTCGTGGCCCTGATCGGACGGCCGAACGTGGGCAAATCCACCCTGCTCAATCAGTTGGTCGGTTCCAAGGTGGCAATCACCTCCCCTGTGGCCCAGACCACCCGCCATCGGTTGCGGGGCATCCTCACCACCCCTGGAGCCCAGATTGTCCTTCTGGATACGCCTGGGATCCACAAGCCTCACCACCTGCTGGGGGAGCGTTTGGTTCGCAGTGCCCGCACGGCCATTGGCGAGGTGGATCTTGTGTTGTTGTTGTTGGATGGTTCCCAGCCCCCAGGCGGTGGGGATGCCTTCATTGTCGATCTCCTGCGCCAAGGTGGCTTGCCCGTTCAGGTCGCTCTCAACAAGAGCGATCAGCTCGATCCAGATCGGCGCCTGGCCGTTGCCAGCGAATATCGGCAGTTGCTTGATGGCCCTCTCGCCGCACCGATGGAGGGAACCGATCTCCGCCAACCCTGGCCCCTGCACTTTTGTAGTGCGCTGACGGGCGAGGGCGCTGATGCGCTCGTGAAGGCCCTGAGCCTGGCTTTGCCCCTAGGGCCCCACCTTTATCCGGCCGATGCAGTGACGGATCAGCCCGAGCAGCTCTTACTCGAGGAGTTGATCCGGGAGCAGGTGCTGCACCATACCCGTGAGGAAGTGCCCCATTCGGTGGCCGTCAGGGTGGAGCGGATGGTGGAGGACGGACCCAGGCTGGCGGTGCTGGCCACCGTTGTGGTGGAACGCAGTAGCCAGAAGGCCATCGTGATCGGCAAGGGAGGGCAGATGCTGCGTCGCATCGGTGAGGGGGCCCGGCTGTCGATGCAGAAGCTGTTGGATGGGCCTGTGTATCTAGAGCTCTTCGTCAAGGTGGTGCCCCATTGGCGGCGCAGTGCCATCCGGTTGGCAGAACTCGGCTACAACACCGACTGAGAGGATGGATGCGGCCGATCCTTCCCGTGGCCCTTAGTCCCTTGAGTGATTTTCCGCCCTCCACCATTGAGGCGTTCCTCATCTCCTGCGCGGGTGAGTGGATTGCCCTGCGCAGCCAGTTTGCCTCGATCACCCCCAGCCAGGAGGCTGAACCCAGTCAGGAGGCTGAAGCTTGGCACGATTCCGAGCGGGGTGAGATCAAGGTCGAATATCTGGCGCCGGCGACCAGCGAGGCCCCAGGAGGCCTGCGGGTCACAGCACCCGGGGCAAATGTCACCACCTTGACCTTCTTGGCGGAGGGCCAGGCCCTGATTGTCGCCTCCTCCCAGGAGACCGCCTCAGGCACTTGGCATTTTTGGCCTAACGGCATTCTCGAACTGGACTGTCCCGCAGAGGACGGCAAGGTTAGGGAGCGGATCTGGTTTGCCAAGCCCAATCTGCGCCTGCGAAGCAGCCTGGCCCATCGGGCGGATGGGGAACCGGGCCTGGCCAGCTTCAGTACGGAGATTCGCCGCGTCAGTCGGCCGCCTGCCGAGGCCCCGTAATGGTGTGGCGATGATGCGGCTGGATGTTGTCAGTCTTATACCGGAGGCTTTCCAGCCCCTTCGGGAGCTTGGGGTGATTGGCCGTGCCTTCGCTGCCGGCATCGCTGAACTCCACACCCATAACCCCCGTGATTACGCCACGGATCGCTATCGCAAGGTCGATGATCTGCCCTATGGGGGCGGAGTGGGCATGGTGCTCAAGCCCGAGCCGGTTTTTGCTGCCTTTGAGGCGATTCCAGCGCGGATGCGCCGCCGTGTCTTGCTGATGAGTCCCCAGGGTCAGCCCCTGGGGCAGGCAGATCTGCTGCGATGGGCCGAGAACTACGACCAGTTGGTGTTGCTCTGTGGCCATTACGAAGGCTTTGACGAGCGCATTCGAGGCCTTGCAGATGAGGAGGTCTCGCTCGGTGATTTTGTCCTGACCGGGGGGGAATTGCCTGCCATGACGGTGATCAATGGTGTTGTTCGCCAGTTGCCGGGCACGGTGGGCAAAGCGGCTTCGTTGCAGCAGGAGAGCCATCGCGATGGCTTGCTGGAACATCCCCATTACACCCGCCCCGCCCTGTTTCGGGGCCAAGAAGTGCCCGAAGTCCTACGCGGTGGCGATCATGGCGCCATTGAGCGATGGCGCCAGCAGCAGAGCCAGGAGCGCACCCGTCTGCGTCGCCCCGACCTCTATACCCGCTGGCTGGAGGGGGGCGCTGCCGCAGGGCCGGCCCGCCTGGAAGACTGGGCTTTGTCGATGGCTTCCACAGGAACAACCATGGATCTGCGGATTGGCAACGGCTATGACATTCATCGCTTGGTGCAGGGTCGTCCCTTGATCCTCGGGGGCGTCCGCCTGGAGCATCCCGAAGGCCTTGGGCTCGATGGCCATAGCGATGCGGATGTCCTGGTCCATGCCTTGATGGATGCCCTGCTTGGGGCCCTTTCCCTCGGGGACATCGGTCGCCATTTCCCACCGGAAGACAGCCGTTGGCAAGGGGCCGATAGCCTGGAACTGTTGCATAAAGTGGTAGCTCTGGTGGCGGAGCGGGGTTGGCGCGTGGTGAATGTTGATGCGGTTGTGATTGCCGAACGTCCCCGACTCAAGCCCCACATCGACACCATGCGGGCGGCGATCGCGGCGCGTCTTGGGGTTGATCCGGAGCAGGTAGGGGTGAAGGCCACAACCAATGAGGGATTGGGACCTGAGGGGCGCGAAGAGGGTGTGGCTTGTCACGCCGTGGCTTTATTGGCCAGGAACTGAGCGATGGCTTTTCCCCCGGGTTCTGGTGATTACGATCTAGATCTCGATCGCCGCCGCCGTCTGGGTTTGGTGGAGGCTGTGTGGGGCGAACACAAGAGCCCCTCGCAGATCGCCTCGATCATCAAGGCGATGCGGGCCGCTGACGAGTTTGTTTTGGTAACCCGGGTCTCCGAAGAGCAGGTTGCAGAGGTATTGACCTTGCTGGGGCCTGAAGGGGATGTTCTTGAGGGGGTATGGCATCACCAGCAGGCCCGTTGTCTGACCCTTCCCGCTCTGCCGGTCCCTGACCCTGGGCTGGGGGCCGTGGCGATTCTGGGAGCAGGCAGCAGTGATCTAGCCGTGGCTTCAGAAGCCCATCTCGCCCTGGCCTGCCACGGGGTAGCCAGTGATTTGATCTTGGACGTGGGAGTGGCCGGCTTGCACCGCTTGCTCAACCGTCTCGATGAACTGGTGCGTTACCGCGTATTGATCGTTTGTGCCGGCATGGAGGGGGCATTGCCGACCGTGGTGACGGGTTTGCTGCCCCAGCCGGTGATCGGCGTGCCCGTGTCGGTGGGCTATGGCGTCAGCAAGGGTGGGCGGGCCGCCCTGCAGGGCATGCTTGCCAGTTGTGCCCCAGGCCTGACGGTGGTGAACATTGACAATGGTTATGGGGCCGCGATGGCGGCCCTCAGGATTCTTCAGGCCCCCAGGGGGGATGGGGGCTAAAGGCAGCCCAAATTGGGCAAATTCAGATCTACGGCAACTCAGAGGTGTTGCATTTGCGGGTAGGCGGTCAGGAGATCCTCCTGGCTCAGCACTTCACCTCGACCTTCGGGCTGCCAGATGACCTCAAGGGCAAGCAGATCTTCAGAGCGCACCGAACCGAGACGCTGGAGCGATTCACGTAGATCTTCAGCCGTGCCGGTGCCCTTTAGGTCCAGTTTGGATCGGCTCGCCACGAGCAGCGTCACAGCGATGAAATCACTGGTGGCATCGCTTTGGCCTGCGACCCCTGTGCTGGTTTCATTGTGGCGGCGGCCTGAGACATTAGCCGTCAGTTCCCGTTCCAGTTTGCTGCGCTCTTGCATTGAGAGCCGGTTGAAGGTGGCTTCTGCGGAAGTAAACGGGATCTGGCCGACTTCGGAGTTGGCATAAACCCAGAGTTCGGGGTTACGCAACAACGAAAGGGTTGTCTCCTGAAGAACCCGCTGTAGACCGCTGCTGGTGGTCGTATCGGCGGTTTCAGCCATGCGCCGTAAATCGGTTTGCAGCACCTTGGCGGAGGCCAGCAGGCCCACCTGGACTTCAGCCACGGATACACCGCTGGAAGCCAGGCTGTCCTGGCCATCACGGCCGGGCAGGCTGGCAGTGCCACCACCGCCCCGAAGGGAGCTGAGCATCAAGCCAACGACGGCCATCAGCACCAGGAAGGCGAGCAGCCCGCTGCCACCGAAGCCGAAGATCGGCACAACGAATGGGGCGCTGTAACCACCGCCGTAGTAACCACCACCGCCGTAGTAACCACCACCGCCGCCGTAGTAGCCGCCTCGGGGGTAGTAGGTGCCGCGGGGATAGCCGCCACCAGAGCCGCCGGAACGGCCGCCATAACTTCGCGGCGCTGACGGAGCCGATCGGAAGCTGCCGCCCCCAATGCGTCCGCCGCTGGCCGCAAGACTGGCAGCGGGATGGGCAAGCAGCAAGGTGGTCACCAGCATTGGCACCACCATCAGGCCGGCAAGGCGCCGCAGCAATCGGGGACCCATAGGAGTTGTAGAGGTTGAACAGAAATCTAGATACCACCCCCCACGATGGTGACCACCTCCAGCACATCGGATTCCACAACCTCTTGCCCAGGCCAGTGGCCCCGCGCCAGGATCGCGCCATTGAATTCGACGACCACCAGCTCGGGCCGGTAGCCGAGGCTTGTGAGCAGGCCGTGCAGGGACTGGCCTGAGGCACATCGGCGCTGCTCACCGTTCACCTGCACGGTAATGTCCATTTTATCCAACTCTGGGCGCAAAGGCTCTGGGGGGCAAGGGGGGCTCAAGGCTGGTTTGCGAGTTGGTTGAGCAACGTTTTGGTGATCAAAGCGGGACTGGAGGCCTCGGTGAGAGCCCTGACGACAGCGACCCGGGTGGCACCGGCCGCCTGGACCTCGGCCAGGTTGTTGGTATCGATGCCACCGATGGCGAAGAAGGGGACCGGACATTCTTGGGCCGCTGCGGCCACATAGGCCAGGCCCACCGGCTCCCGTCCCGGTTTTGTGGGGGTGGCCTGCACCGGGCCGACACCTACGTAGTCACAGCCAGCAGCAACGGCCTGGCGCAGTTCGGCGATGGCGTGGGTGCTGCAGCCGATCAGTCGTTCGGGGCCCAACAATCGCCTGGCTATCGCCACCGGCAGATCCCCCTGGCCGAGATGGACCCCATCGGCATCGACGGCCAGGGCGAGGTCGATGCGATCGTTGACCAAGAAAAGGGCGCCGTATTCCAGGCAGAGGCGGCGCAGTTGATGGGCCTGTTCCAGGCGCTGTCGGTCGTCGAACTCGATCCCGTCCACAGTGGTCCCAGGCTTGGCTCGGTACTGCACCAGCCGGAGACCGGCCTGCAGGCATTGCTCCACGATTGGGGCCAGCTGGGGCACCGGCGAAGTCACCAGATAGAGCCGACAGTGGGCCAGTCGGGCGCGGCGGTTGTCCTGGTTCTTGGTGGCTCTCAGCAGGGCGACTTCGAGGTCGTAGAGGCTGTACCGGCTGGCGGCGGCGGCGACGGCCAGGTCGCCATCGACCAGTCGCCCGAATTCCTCGAGCACCCGCAGGGCTTCCTGGACTCGGGCGGCGTTGGCGGCGACGATCGCTGGGCCATCGCGGCGGCCGACCTGGGCTGGGTGCGCCAGGCCCGTGGCTGGGTCACCAGCAGCATCTCGCGCGAATTTGTAACGCTCGTCATGGAGTTGGCCTAGTTGCTGGCGCAGGTCCTTGCAGCGCCAGACGAGATCGGGTCGTTCCAGGG